>JALONO010000170.1 GCA_025454895.1 Bernardetiaceae bacterium | reverse complement strand
CGAAAAGAGGTATTCATTGCCCAAACGGGAAATGGCAATTTACCCAATTGCCCTTGCTGGTGGCAACAAAAAAAACCACGCCCCGGCGGGCCAACTCAGGGACCTGGCATTGGCTAAGCTGCTGGGTGAGTTGGTCGGTAAAGTTCAATTGAAAGGGTTTACTGTAACCCGCGCAAGGCCTGTTCCGCCTCGGTTGGTTTTAGTTCCGGGGCCGGGGTTTTGCCTTCGCGCTTAGGGCGGCGCTCGGCATAGAGGGCGCGGTTCTTCAAAATGGCCAGGGCCTGGAAAATGGCCGCCCGGAACGAGCTCTCGTCGGCCACGCCTTGGCCCGCGATGTCGTAAGCAGTCCCGTGGTCGGGCGAGGTGCGCACGATAGGTAGCCCGGCGGTAAAGTTCACCCCTTCTTCAAACGAAATCATTTTGAAGGGGATGAGGCCCTGGTCGTGGTAGGTGGCCAGCACGGCATCGTACTTCTGGTAATGATGGAGGCCGAAGAAACCGTCGGCGGGGAAGGGGCCAAACACCAGGTGGCCTTTTTGTCGGTATTGCTCCACCACCGGGCCAATCACGGCCATTTCTTCGTCGCCCAGCAGGCCGTCTTCGCCTGCGTGGGGGTTGAGGCCCAGCACGGCCACCCGGGGCTTTTTCACCGCGAAATCTTGCTGGAGCGAGGCCATCAGGAGGTCGAGTTTTTTGGCCACCAGCTCGCGGGTGAGCAGGCCCGGCACTTGGCCCAGGGGCACGTGGCCCGTGATGGTGCCCAGGCGCATCCGCTCGCTCACTAGTAGCATTAAACTATCGGTTTTGCCAAAAGCGGCCGCGTAATATTCGGTGTGGCCAGGGTAGGGGAACTCCTCGCCCTGGATATTGTGCTTGTTAATGGGCGCGGTTACCACGGCGTGGATCAGCCCCTTGCGTAGGTCTTCCGACGATTTTTCCAGGGCCAGGCGGGCGGCCCGGCCCGCTTCGGGGGTTACTTGGCCGGGGTTTACCTCGTGGGCATCGTCCCAGCAATTGACTAGGTTGATGCGCCGCTCGTGCAGCCGTCCGTCATCGTTCACTTGCTGGTACTGAAAGTTGTCGATGTTGAGCAGCTTTTTATAGCGGGCCAGCACCTTCGACGAACCATAAATTACCGGCACGCAGAACCGGTTGAGCCGGTTTTCTTGCAAGGTTTTGATCACCACCTCCGGCCCGATGCCGTTAAAATCGCCCAGGGTGATGCCGAGCCGCGGCAAACTAGCTTCTGTTTCCACAAAAAATGATCGTTAAATCTTCAAAATCGTACTGATTTTCTTCGTCTTAACAACTTGAAAATCAGTTTTTTGTTAGGATAGGATGAAGGTTGGCCTGTTTTCTTCCCTGCCTGCTTGCCATACCCTTGGGCAAATATACGGCCCGGCCCGTAAAAAGCGGTTTCCGGGGCTGGGCTACCCACTTATCACCTTCAGGTGCTGCTCCACAAAATCGACTTTGCCTTTGAGCCGGGCCAGGTTGTGGTCCACCACGGTAACATGGCCCATTTTGCGGTAGGGCTTGGTAACCGCCTTCCCATACAGGTGTACGTACACGCCCGCCTGGGCCAGCACCTGTTCCAGGCCCGCGTACACGGCGGGGCCGTGGTGCCCCGGCTCGCCCAGCAGGTTGAGCATGGCGGCGGGGGCCAAGGCCTCCGGGCTGCCCAGCGGCAGGTCCAAAATGGCCCTCAGCAGCTGCTGGTACTGCGAGGTAACGTTGGCCTCGATGGTGTGGTGGCCGCTGTTGTGGGGCCGGGGGGCCACTTCGTTCACCAGCACCTCGCCGGTTTTGGTGAGGAACATTTCCACTGCCAGCAGGCCCACGAAATCGAGGGCTTCTACCACTTGCCGGGCGGTTTCGCTGGCCAGCCGGGCCTGGGCCGCCGTGATCTCGGCCGGGGCGAACAAGTACTGCACCAGGTTGTGCTCGGGATGGAACACCATCTCCACCACGGGGAAAGTTTGCACCTCGCCGCTGGGGCTGCGGGCGGCGATAACGGCCAGTTCTTTCTCAAAATCAACCAGTTGCTCCAGCACGCCCGGCTCGTCGAAGCCCTTGGCCACGTCGGCCGGGGTGGCGATTTTCTGCACGCCCCGCCCGTCGTAACCAGCCCGGCCCAGCTTGTGCACGGCGGGCAAGCGGTGTAAGTGTTGCGCCAGGTCGGCCCGCTGTTGGGTGAGCACAAAGGGGGCGGTGGCAATGCCGTGGGTTTGGTAAAACTGTTTCTGCGCCCGCTTGTCTTGGATGAGGGCAATGTGCGACGGCCGGGGAAATACCCGTTTGCCGGCGGCGGCCAGGGCGGCCAGGGCCTCGGCGTTCACGTTCTCGATCTCGATGGTGAGCACGTCCACATCTTGTCCAAAGGCCAGCACGGTGGCATAGTCGGTAAGCGGGCCTTGCACAAACTCGGCCGCCAGCGAGCGGCACGGAGCCTCGGCATCCGGGTCAAGCACCTTCACCACAATGTTCCAGTCGGCGGCCGCTTGGATGAGCATTTTGCCCAATTGACCGCCGCCCAAAATCCCTAACCTAATTTGTTGGTAAGCCATTAGAGAAAAATAGAAAAAATATAATCTCTTAAAAACCAGATTTTTACAAACCAAACGCGCGCCTCATGGGCTGGCATGGCGGGCAAAGGTAGGCCCCGGCTGGCACATCAACCACCAGAGTTTTTGCTGAGCAGCCAGGGTCAGTGGCGGCTAGAGGAAGGTTTCGTAAATTTGCCTAGCATCTCAGTAAAAAATAATGAAGGCCAGATTTGTCAATCCGTTCGCCGACTTTGGGTTCAAAAAAATTTTCGGGGAAGAGGCGAGCAAGCCGCCGCTGATCGATTTTTTGAACGCCCTGTTGCCGGAGGCGAGCAAAATCACCGACCTTGCTTTTAAAAATACCGAGCAATTGGGCGCGGCCGAGGCCGACCGGAAAGCGATCTACGACATTTACTGCGAGAACGAAAAAGGGGAGAAGTTCATCGTGGAACTGCAAAAGGCCAAACAGAACTTTTTCAAGGAAAGGACCATTTACTATTCCACTTTCCCCATCAGGGAACAGGCGGAAAAAGGGGAGTGGAACTACGATTTGAAAGCGGTCGATTGCGTGGGCATCCTGGATTTTACCTTTGACGATTACCGTTAGTGAGCGAAGATGCCCCCGTCAACCCAATCATTCCAAAAAAATATAATCAGACGTTTTAGGGATGGATTTGCCTTTTTATCCCTTAACTTATGCCCCGTTAATTAACAATCGTCATGAATTCGTTTCTGCGCTGTCTAGTATTAGGGCTGGGGTTGGCCGCTTGTGGTTCGCCCGCCCCGATGGACCGGCCGCTGGCCCCGCTGGCCGTGGTGCCCACCCCTCAGCAGGTGGCCTACCAGCAGCGCGAGCTGATCGCGTTCGCCCACTTTGGGGTGAACACGTTTACCGACCGCGAATGGGGCACGGGCCAGGAAGACCCGGCCATTTTCAACCCCACCGAGTTTGATGCCCGGCAATGGGCTAAAGTGTGCCGGGAGGCGGGCATTAAAACGCTGATCCTCACGGCCAAGCACCACGACGGGTTCTGCCTCTGGCCCAGTAAATTCACTACGCACTCGGTTAAAAGCAGCCCCTGGAAAAACGGCCAGGGCGATGTGGTGGCCGAGGTGGCCGCCGCCTGCCGCGAGGCGGGGCTAAAGCTGGGCCTGTACCTTTCCCCGTGGGACATGCACGAGCCAACCTACGGCACCCAGGCGTATAACCAATTCTACCTAAACCAATTACGGGAGTTGATGACCCAGTACGGGCCCATTGCCGAGGTGTGGTTTGACGGGGCCAAGGGGCCGAACGCCAAAGACATGACCTACGATTTTGCCGCTTACCGCCAATTGGTGCGCGAGCTGCAACCGGAAGCCCTCATGTTTTCGGACGAAGGGCCCGACATCCGCTGGATCGGCAACGAGCGCGGCCTGGCCGGGGCCACCAACTGGAGCCTGCTCAACCCGGACAGCGTGGACGTGGGCCGGGCCGACCCGGCGTACCTCAACCGGGGCGACGCCCAGGGCACGCACTGGATCGTGGGCGAGTGCGACGTATCGATTAGGCCAGGCTGGTTTTACCATCCTAAAGAAGATACCCAGGTGAAATCGTTGGCCGATTTGTTGGAGATTTACTACCAGTCGGTGGGGCACAACTGCACCCTGCTGCTCAACCTGCCGCCCGACCGGCGGGGGCGGATCCACGAGGCCGACGTGGCCCGGCTGCAAGAATTAAGGGTGGTGCTGGACGAGACTTTTGCCCGTAACTTGGCCCAAGGCGGCACGGCCCAAGGCCCCGCGCGCGGTGGGCACCCGCGTTACGCGCCCGCCCACCTGCTCGACGGCCGCGACAGCACCTATTTCGCCCCGGACGATACGCTACGCACGCCTTCCGTAACGGTGGATTTGGGCGGCCCCCAAACCTTTGACCGGGCCAGTGTGCAAGAGTACATTGCCCTAGGCCAGCGGGTGCAGGCGTTTCGGCTGGAAGCCCAGGTGGCTGGCCAGTGGCAAACCCTGGCCAGCGGCACCACCATTGGCTATAAACGGCTGCTACGTTTTGCTCCGGTAACCGCCAGCCAGGTGCGGCTCGTGATTGAGCAAGCCGTGGCCGCCCCCGCCCTGGCCGAGTTGGGCTTGTACAAAAGTTCATCGAGAGAAACGGCGGTTTTACAACGACAATAAAGTGGTAAACAGCTTTTTAGGCTTGACGTTGCACTTGCGCAGCCCTTCTTTTTTCAAAATGGCTTCCAGCAGTTGTTGGGTCTGGTCGGGGTAGTCTATCTGCAACGGGTGGGCTTGGGCTAGCCAATCGCGCAGCTTTTCCGGGAACCGCCGCCCGATTTTTTTCACCACCGTTACGCCCAGGTTTTGCAAGGCCCGCGCATTGCACTTTTGCTCATATTGGCCCTTGATGGGGATCGCCATCACTTTTTTACCCAGGTAGATGGCCTCGGCCGGGGCCTCGAAACCCGCCCCGGTGATTAGCCCGGCGCAACTGGCCATGCTCTGGGCAAAGGTTTGGCTCGCGATGGGCAAAATGGTTACGTTGCGCTCGCTCACGATCGTTTTGGCGGTTTTTGAGAATAAATGCCACTCCACATCGGGTACTTGGGTGAGTTGATCCAGCACCACCTGGTCGTGGTAGTGGCCCAGGTACACCGTGTAGTGGCCCTGGTCGGTCGGTTCCAACCGGCGGATGTCCTGCCTGATCACCGGGCGGTGGATAAACGTATCGAACGTATCGAAATGCAGCCCCATCGCGTGGTGGCAAGGGGCGTAATTTTTGAGGATAAACTCGCCCACGTAGCTGCGCCGCTTGGGCCGGGGCGATTTTTTAGACAAGAAAGCCGCTTGGTGGCCAAAACCCACGCAGGGCACGCCCTTGAGCACGCACGCATAGGCTGAAACCGGTTCAAAATCGTTGATTACCAAGTCGTAATCCTCTACGGGCAGGCTACGGATGTCGCGCTTTAACTGGCCGGAATGAAGGTTTTTAAAGGTTTTGCGCAGGCTCACGCCCCCGTCCTTATCGTAAAAAATGCTGAGGCCCTGGCTGCGGTACTTGAGGGGGGCGTTCAGGATAATTTCCGAGTTGGTGCCACTCACCATCACGTCGGTTTCGGCCATTTGTTGCAGCAAGGGCACAATCTCGCGGGCCCGGCTCAAGTGCCCGTTACCCGTCCCTTGCACGGCATAGAGGATTTTCATGACGGTAAAGCCAGTTGGCGGCTGGTGGCGGCTAAGTTAGGTAGGGGTAAGAAATAAAAGGCGTTGCAGCTAATTAAATTTAAGCAACGGCAATCAAGGGTAGGTTTTCTTCGGTAACAGGTTCGACCGGGGCAACCCGAACCTCGGGCACGGGTTGGCCGTGCTGGTACAGCCGCCATTGGCCGTTCTCGTATTCCAATGCGGTCAAATTCTCGATCCAGTCGCCTGAGTTTAAATAGTTTACCTCGCCAATGGGCGTTATGATTTTCTTCATCGCGGGCTGGTGGATGTGGCCGCAAATGAAGTAGTCGTACTTTTTCTCGATGGCCAGTTCAGCCGCGATTTGCTCAAAGTCGTTGATGAATTTCACCGCCGATTTAACGCTGGCTTTCACCTGTTTGGAAAGGGGAATTTTGTTGTACCCGAGCTTTTCACTTAGCCAATTAATGCCCGCATTGAGCAAAATAAGCGTGTCGTAACCGATGGCACCTAGCTTGGCCAGCCACTTGGCATACTGCATGGAAACATCGAACACGTCGCCGTGGAAAATCCAATGCTTTTTGCCGTCTAAATTTAGCACCAACCGGTTTTGGAGTTTGAAATTGCCCGCATCGATGCGGGGCAGGCGGCGTAACAACTCGTCGTGGTTGCCGGTGAGGTAGTACACCATAGTGCCGTTGGCCATCATTTTGAAGATCCGGCGGATGACCTCAAAGTGCGACTTAGGGAAATACCGTTTGCTAAATTGCCAAATGTCGATGATGTCGCCGTTGAGGATCAGTACTTTCGGTTTGATGGTTTTGAGGTATTGGAGCAGTTCCTTGGCTTGGCAGCCGTAGGTGCCCAAGTGGGTGTCGGAAATGACCACTACTTCGGGCCTACGCTTTTTTGAACGGGGTTTGTCCATTAGTTGGAAAAAAATAGGGGGGTTTTTTCAAAACAAATCGAACTATCCAACCACAAATTTCGCCTCAGTGAATTACCTAATGATGAAACTGTTATTGCGTTATCATGAATAGTAACCAGTGATGTGAATGAGCGGTGAAGAAAGGCCGCTAGCTACCCATCTAGTACGGCTTCTTAAGAAAATGGATTTGTCAAGAAGTTTAAATTAATTGTCTGATGTGAGACATATTGCTTTTGAAAATGTTTGGCTTGTTGGTTGGATAAGGTCAGTTTGAAGTTCTACCCGGCGGGGACTGAGGCATTACGTTCCTAGCCAAGGCAACGGTTGGAGCAACCGAAATGACTGGCCGAGCAACGGGTTGGTCGCTCAAAAATTTGGCATAGCTACCCTGCTAATTATTAACTCTAAGTTGCATCTGTCCTATTAATAGGCTGATAGACTGCGCATTGGCTATGATATCCAGATGGTTTATTGTGTTGACAGCGCAATTTTTTCATTCACATATAATGTCAGGGCCTGGGGTTCCTTTCTACGTCTCAATAACACACCCGACTTTTTTGGGCTAACAAATAAGCATTATCCATCCATTTCAATTTTATTTAACTCGAGGCTTCGGCATGTCTAAAAACAAATTCAGACCCATTAAAATCTTGACCAAGGTTAGCCTGGGTCTTGCACTGGGCATTTGCATGAGTTTAATTTCCCCCTATGATGCAGCGGCCCAATCGTATACAGGGTTGCGTTTTAGTCTGGGGTTGGAGAAAAAAGTAGAGATGTCCAAAAAACACAGTTTGGTCTTTGGCCAGCAATTGCAAATCACGCCCGATTTGAGCCGCATTCAGCCCATCCGCCTGCGCCGAGACCGGGATTTTGGGGAAATCGACTTCATCGATGATCGGTTTTTGCCCAGGGGACAAGGCTATGACGACGATGACGATGACGGCGATGAAGATGACGACGGCATCGGCGACGATGACGACGATGATAATGATAACGATGGCGTGGACGACGACGACGACCAAGACGACGATGACCCCACGGTGGGCGCAGTAAACCCCGGCATGGGCACTCCTCCGGGTAACGCCGAGGGTTCCGGCAAAAGGCGGGGCGATGATGCAATAGCCCTGCGAAGCGCTACCTCGGTAGCCTGGGAATGGGAACTGGCCAAGAACCTGGTATTGAGCAACGAGTACGTGCTCAATTACCGGCCGGGCCAGCGGCTTACCCACTTCTTTGTAACGGAGCTAAGTTATCAGCTAAACCTGGTGCTCAAAACCCTCACGTTGGATCCTTTTGTGCGCCTGCACAACGAGGGTGGGCAGACTGCCCGCGATGGCTTCCAAATTGCGACTCACCTGCGCGGGGGCACGCAGTTGCGGCTCAAAATGAGCAAGAAACTCGCGAGCTCGCTGGGGGCCGAGGTATTTTACCGCTTAGACGGGCCTAACAGCAAGTTCAACCGGGTGCGGGCCACGCTCGGGGCGGACTATCGGATTAGCAAAGTGCAACGCCTGCGCCTCAGTTACGACCTTCAACAGCGGCTCAACGTAACCCGTGCCGAGCGGGCCGGAGTGCTCACCTTGGGTTACCGGCTGGTTTTCTAGCTTTGTAGCATCAAGCATTGTTGGTCTTTCGTCGCTAGTCCAGCAACTTTTTAGCCAGATTTTGGAAGGCTAGCTAACATCCCAAGGAGATTCTTTGAATCCTTGGGATGGTTTGTTGATAAGCAGGTTTTTACAAATAACTTTTAGTCTTGTTGATTTAATGATTTTTCCTTGGTCATCAATCATTTGTGACGTGTGGAATACATAATTTCAGTGTGATTTTGGTATAAATTTGTGAATACAAAAATTAGGTATGCTTGATGAAAATGATAATTTAATCCATTGACAATCAATAATATAATTTTACGAAATTCTTGATACTGATTGCTGGTGAAGGCTGGCTTCCAAACGTGGATAATGGATTTTGAGAACTTCTAAATGTCAAGAATGGAAGGCATTGTTTAAGCGGTAGCTTAATCCTTTTGGAAAAGAGCGGGGTTTCAGGTTTTTACCGTAGCTGATCGGAAAAAAAACTTCTGTTTACTTGCCAATAAGGTTTGTTTGGGGCATGATTTTGCTGCTTACCTTTCAAGTCTTAA
>JALONO010000169.1 GCA_025454895.1 Bernardetiaceae bacterium | reverse complement strand
TCTTTATTGATTATGAAATAGTTGCGTAATGATAGTGCTTTTTTGGTTTTATTGAGGGGAGGCGGGGGTTTTCGTTTTCCCGCTAAGAACTGGGGCGATTCGTTCAAAGGTATTTCTCGCTAAGCCGCTAAGCCGCCAAGGTTGGTTTGGCTGTTCCTTTCAAAGTTATTTCTCGCTAAGCCGCTAAGTCGCCAAGAAGGTGGTTTTGGCCGATCCGTTCAAAGGTATTTCTCGCTAAGCCGCTAAGTCGCCAAGGTGGGTTTGGCTGTTCCTTTCAAAGGTATTTCTCGCTAAGCCGCGAAGCCGCTAAGGTTGGTTTTAGGCTTCCGATGAAGCGGGGGCTTCAACTTGCGGGCGGGGGCGGGGTGTATTTAAGGCGGGTTTCGGCTTTTTGGCGCAGCCGGGCCAGCACCAGGGCCGCCACGTTGTGGGCCACGCTCTCGCCCTGGCCACTGGTGAGGGCCAGTTTAAACTTGGCCTCGTCCACATCCAGCCGGTACATGGCGTTGAGTAACCGGCCAAAATCGTGGTCCAGCCACTCGCCGATCACCCGGCTAAGGGCGGCGAACAGTTCGGCCTGGGGCGGCACCTCAAAGTACTGGGTGGCCAACTGCTGGGTAGCGGCCTCCACTGGGCCATCGGGCGGCTGGGCTGGTTGCATCAATTGGTGGAAAATGATTAAATTATTTTACTTTTTTGTGATCGATTAAGAGTGTAAGCCCGGAATCGCTTTAAGTAAATGGGACATACGCACAAAAGAACCCGGATCGGCTGGGGGGGCCGCCGGTTAAACGGACTGGCCAAAGGTGAGCAAGTTGTTGTCCGGGTCGAGCATCGAGAACTCCCTTTGGCCCCAGGGCTTGGTCTGCAACGGGGCCGCCGGGTGGATGGCCGACCGGGCATTGGCCAACATAAACTGGTACAGGGCCTCAATGTCATCGGTACGGATGTACACTTGCCCGTAATTTTCCTGGGGGTCAAGTTCTTTGAACTCAAAAAAGTGGATTTCCACCTGGTCGCGCTCCACCATCAAATAGCCGGGGTAGTCGCCCACGTCTTCAAAACCCAGTTGGGCGTAAAAATCCCGCGTGAGGGCCTGGTCACGCATGGGGAGTTTGGGGTTCACTTGGGTGAGCATGATTTATACAAGTATTTGATTACCAAAAATGAATGTTGGGTTGAAAGAAATAACCGGGTGAGCACCCAGCAAAGATGGACTAAAAAAGAGGGCTGGCTAGGTATCGGCGTTAAAATCGAAAAAACCCCGGCGGGCCAGCAGTTGGTCTAGGTGATCCAGGTGGCGCAGGGCGGCGTGCAAATGGCGCGGGTCTTCGGCGTGCAGGTCGGCTAGGCTCAAAAAGCGCACCTCCTCGATCAGTTGCTCGGCGGCCTCGGGGTCGTGGCCGAGGCTAAGCTGGCCCCCGGTAGCTTCCACCGCGAAAAAGAACTCCACCGCGTGGTAAGGCGGGCGCACAAACTCGCCGGTGAACAGGAGCGGGCCCACGGCCACTGCCAAGCCGGTTTCTTCGGCAAACTCGCGGCGCAGGGCTGCGGTTAGCGGCTCGCCAAACTGTACCCCGCCGCCGGGCGGTAGCCACAAGTACTGCCCCTGGCCAATCCCGCGCAATTTTACCAATAAAACTTGCCCGGCTTGCACCAACAACCCGCTGGCCCGCACCCGCAAATGGTGGTGATAATGTGCCAATTTCTCTCTAAATTCATTAAACAATTACTTGATTAAATATCTATTTAATTGCTGATTATCAAGTATTTATATTTATCAACAAGTCTTGCATTTCACTTATCCAAGAAGGTATATCACCCCCGGGCAAGGCCGAGGAAAGCAAAAATATCGGATCGGGCGTTCTAACCCGGGCAGCGGCGGCCCAAAACTCACGTTGGCCTCTGTTGGCTGACAATGCGTTGAGCGGGCTTTGGCCAACTTTTTGGGCAAATTTGTGCGAAAGATAACCCAACTTAACGATGGCTGCCGTTCATTTTATTGAGTACCAAGGCTTGTCGATTCTGTACACCGATTTAGAAAACGCCACTGCCGAGGAAGCCCTGGCGGTTTTGGCCCAGTCGCCAGCACTGGTGGCCCAGCAACCCAAACAGTCGGTTTACTCGCTCATCAACGTAAAAGGGATGCGTTTTAACTCCCAGTTGGTGGCCACGGGCAAAGAAGTAACCCGGCAAAACAAGCCTTACGTGCTGGCCACGGCTGTGTACGGGCTCGATGGTTTGCTGAGCTACATGGTCAATTCGGTGCTAAGCTTTTCGGGCCGGAGCATCCGCACGTTTAGCTCGCTGCCCGAGGCCCAAGACTGGCTGTGGCACCAGCAAACCGAGCATGAAACCGTGCCCAAGTTAGCATAAATGCTGATAATCAAATTTTTAATTCAAATTATCGCCGCGCAGGTTGCGTAGGCGCTTGCGGGCTTCCACGGTAAAAATGCTGCCGGGAAACTTGGTAAGTTGCTCTAGGTAAAGTTTCTGGGCCATTTCGCGGTCGCGGAGGTTTTCTTCGTAGATGCGGGCCAGCAAGTAGTGGGCATCGTCGGCCAAAATATCTTCGGCGTACTCGGCCCCGATGAGGCGCAACTCGTCCACCGCCTTGGCAAACTGGCCTTGTTTGTAAAAAATGTTGGCCTTGGCCCAGTAAATCTCGTCAGTAAGCGAGTGGCGCGGGTATTTTTTCAGCAGCCCGTCGTACTTGGCCAGGGCTTCGTCCAACTTACTTTGGAACACCAGCAAGTCCACGGCAGCAAATTCTTTGAGGGTGGCCTCGGTGGTGTCCAACGCCAGGTTGTCGCCAATCAGCAACGAAAGGTGCATGGCATCATTGGCGATCTCGCGGCTTGTGGCCAGTTTCAACACGTCCAAAAACTCCTTAGCGTACTCAAAATCACCTTTGTAATACGACAGTTTGGCGTTTTTGAGCTTAGCCAATTGGGCCGTATTGGTGTTTTTCTCCGATTTTTCCACCTGGGCGTACAGCAGCGCGCTCTCCCACGGCTCGCCTTTGAGCAAGTAAATATCTCCTAAATCGATTTTAGCCTGGGCCACTAAGTCCTTTTTTAGTCCGGGCGTGCGGGTAACCGTCTCCAAAATTTTAATGGCGGTGTCTTTGTTGTTCAAATAAAAAGCTTGGAGCAGGGCCAGGCTTTTGGCGGCCTCGGCGGTGGTTTCTTGCAGGCCCAGTTCGGCAATGAGCTGGGCGTAGTCGGTGGCCAACGAACGGATTTTTCCGTAGTCGACCGGGAAGGTATTTTTTACTTGCTCCTCCTTGGCCTTGATCAGCATTTTACGGGCCGAGGCGTAGATGTCCTGGTCTTTGTAGCGGTCCACCAAGTACTCAAAAATTTTGGCGGCGGCGGTATATTCTTTGTTCTCGATGGCGAGCATGCCCAGGTCGTACAGGTTATAACCCTGGAGTTTTTTGCGACGATCGATGGCCTTGCCTTGCACCAGGGCTTTGTTAAAGTCCTTCATTTGCACATAGTACCACAGCAGCATTTCGTTGTAGGCAATCTGGTCGGGGTACTTTTGGATGTAGCGCACCAAAATCGGCTCCATCTTCGCAAATTCTTCCTCGTCGCGCACGCGGCTTTGCAAAATGTTTTGGATGTATTCCAGCGAGTTTTCACCCTCGCCCAGCAACTCGAGGTACTCCTCCAACATTTTGTCGATTTTGCCCCAAATGGAGTAAAGCGAGGCCAGTTCGTAAATGAATTTGTCGTTGCCGTTTTTGCGCCCGGCCAGGTAAAGCTGTTCGGCGTAATTGAACAGGTTGGCGTTGATAAAATAGCGGGCCGAGTAGCGGATTTGGTTATCGTCTTTTTTGATCAGGTTGGCGAAGGCATCGAGGTGCTTGGTGGCTTCGTCGCGGCGGCCGATGAGGTTCAGCAGCACCCCGTAGTCCACGTTGAACATCCCCTCGAGCGGGAACGCCTTGATCTGGCGTTTCAAATATTTTTCGGCCTCGTCGTATTGCTGGAGTTTTTGCAGGGCATCAAAATAGTTTTTGTGGATGTCAAAGGCGGCGTCTTTATTCTTGGCGATTTTGGCGTAAAGGGCCACGGCTTTGTCCAGCTCGCCACTGGTGTAATATTCGTTGGCCAAATCGTAATCTTCTTGGGCCAAAAGGGGGCCGGCCAGGCCGAGCCACAGCAAAAACAGGAAAAGGGTTGACTTCATGGAGCGGGGCAGGTGTGCAACTTATTCACAACCTAAATTAACAAATAAAATAATAAAGGAAAAGAAATATTTGTTGTTATTTATTGGGGTGTGAAGAGCTTGAATAAAAAACGCTATTCAACTTGGCTGGTCAGTTGTGAATAGGGTAGGGCAGTTATTCAAGGGCCTGGTGAATTGTAAAAGGCTTATGGTCAAGGCAAAGCCTCAGTTATTCAACATGGGGCTTTTTAAGTGAATAACGAACCGGGCGTTATTCAACTTCGGCGGTTGTGAACGTAACGTTGAATACAAGTAACTGGTTCGTGAACGGCGGTGAAAAGGCAGGACTTTATCCCATTATCGGCTGAGTTATTCAAGTTGGGTTCACTACTTCTTCACAGTTTATTCACGGGCTTTTCACCTTGGCTCAAGTAGGTTTTGCGGGTTTTGGGGAGATTTTTGGCCCCTTTAACGCCGACTCACCGGGCGGCGCCGCTCCTTGGCTTTCCGTTCGCGTTCCTCAATTTCGTCGGGGTCCACCTCGGGTTGGGTGGTGTCCACCACTTCGTCTTCCAAGGTCCAGTTGGGTTTTACGGGCAGGCGCTCGGAGTAGAGGTACACTGGCTCGGGCGGAATGCGCTTTTTGAAGTCGCCGTTGTCCCACCGGCCGTTGCCGTTGACATCGATGAAAATGCGAAGCCGCTTATCGCCGGGGTTCACAAACTCGAACTTGAACTTGCGGGCGTTGGCCTGTTGGTCTTCTCCTTCGGGATTGCTGGGCACTTTTTGGCCGGTAACCTGCACAATAAAGTTAGGGAACGGGCTGCGCACCTCGCCGCTCACGATGCCGGTTTCGCTGGCCTGGCGGGTGGCGTAGGCCAGGGTTTTGGCATCTACCGTATCGCGCGGCTCTACCGAAAAGAACGTGCCCTTGGGGAATTTGAGGCTGAAAGTTTCCTTGGCCGGGATTTTTTTGAGCAGCCGAAGCTCGGTGCGGTTTTCGTTCCAGGCAAAATCGGCTTCGGTTAAAGGGTATTTATTGGTGTCTTTGTCCATTTGGTAAAGCGTGGTATCCACCCTAAAGCGCGCAATGGGCTTGGTAAACTTGAGGGTGGGCTGCAAATTGGCCAGTTCGCTGGGTTTGAGCTTATTGGCGGTGCTGGGAAATTCTTTGACCTCTACTTTGCCCCGCCGCTGGTCGCGCACTTCGTTAAATTTGATAAAGGCGGTGTCGCGGGCCAGGTTGCCGGTGCTGTCGGCCAGTTCCACCAGCACCTGGGCGGTGTCGGTGGGCGTGAGCTTGGCCAGGTTGAAAAACCGGAGCACGTCGCCGTCGGTTACGTAGGTTACTCGGCGGGCAAAGGCGGTGTCGGCAATGGTTACTTTGTAGCCGTAGATGCCCTTGTTGGCCTTGAACTCGAAATACTGGCGCACCGGCCGGGCGGCGGCAATGCGGAAGGGCTTGATGTCGTACTGGGTAACGTACAAATCACGCTGGGCGGAGGGATTGCTCACCAGGTCCACAATGGTGGTATCAAAGCCGATCAGCTCTTCGTTATTATCGTAAATGAGGTTGGCGTTTTTCTTTTCGTCCAAAGCGTAAATTTTATAGCGGCCCGCGCGTACGTTACCGATAAAATAGTTGCCGCTGCTGTCGGTGCGGGTGTAATAGTAAGGTTTGCCTTTGTCGATGTCAACGGTATCTTTTTCGCGGTAAAGGGCTACGGCACATTTGATCAAAGGCTTGTGGTTGAGCAGGTTAGCCACTTTTCCGCGCACATAAAAAGTATCTATGGTGGGGCCGGTGCTAAAGGCGAGCTTGGTGTTTTGGCGCACGTTGCGTTCGTTGGCGTCGCGGATGGCTTCGCCAAAGTCGAGCACATAAGTAGTGCTATCCGTTAAGGCACTATCAAAAGTGATGGTGAGCACGTTTTTGCGCAGCTTGTACTCGTAATCACCTTTGAGCGAGGGCGTGATGGTAAGCTCTTGCTTGATGTTTTTGAGGTCGAGGTATTCGTTGAACACCATTTGCACGGTGTTGCCTTTGTACTGGACGCTTTGATCCTTGGGCACTACGGTGAGTAGTTTGGGCGGCTCAATGTCTTTAGGCCCACCCGAGGGCACGCCCTGGCTGGCGCAGGCGTACATGAGCAGGGTGGCCACCAAAAAGCCGAGGGAATACAGCAGTGATTTGCGCATCAAACAAAGCGGGCCAAGGGCTGGCCCCAATTTTTGCCCGTAAAATTAGCCACTGGTTTTTCTACCCTTGGGCATTTGACAATTGTTAACGGCCAGGCGGTTAGGTGTTTCCGCCAGTTTGCACGCCCAACAGCAATATATCGTCCAATTGTTGGGGGTGGGTTTGCATCCATTGGGCCAGGGTTTGCTCAACCTGGGCCTGCTGCTGGTCAATGGGCAATTGGCATAGCTGGCCCAGCAACTGCTTGAGGCGGCTGGTTTGGAACCGCCGGTTGTCAGGCCCGCCAATTTGGTCTTGCAGGCCGTCGGAGCAGAGGTAGAAGGTGAGCGGTTCGCTGAGGTCGATTTCGTGGGTGATGAACGTCCGTTCGTTTTCTCCGTAGCGCAACGAGCCACCAATGGGCTTGCGGTCGGCCCGGATTTCGGTAAGCGCACCGTCTGGCCGGGCGTAATACAGTGGGTTCATGGCCCCGGCGTAATAGAGCTTTTTCTGGGCCATGTTGATGTAACAAATGGCGGCATCCATACCGTCGGCCACGCTGCGGCCTTCCTGGGCCAGGGCTTGGCGCACGGCCAGGTCCATCTTTTGTAAGATTTTGTCGGGATAATACACCCGCTCATCGATCACGATTTGATTGAGCAGGGCCGTGCCGATCATGCTCATGAAGGCCCCGGGCACCCCGTGGCCGGTACAATCAATGGCCGCCACGATTTTGTGGTTGCCCCGGTCGGTAAACCAGTAAAAGTCGCCGCTGATGATGTCGCGCGGTTTGAACATCACAAACGAGGCCGGGAAACTGGCCTTTAAATCTTCGGCCCTGGGCAAAAGGGCATCTTGGATGCGCTTGGCGTAGTGGATGCTATCGTTTAGGTTTTTGTTTTTGTGGAACAGGTCGTCGCGTTGCAGGCGCATTTGTTCTTGGATGGCCGTCATTTCCTCCAAGTTTTGCTTCAGTTCGTGCTCGCGGGTCTTCAGTTCCTCGTTCATCAGTTGGATTTTCTGGGCCTGGCGTTCCAGTTTTTGGGCACTGCGGCGTTTGAGCACAAAGCCTAAGGCAATGGCTCCGGCCAGTAGGGTGAGCAAGCCAATGGCCAATATCCCCACCTGCCGCTGGGCCCGCTGAGCGGTCAACTCGTTGGTTTGCAGGGCAAGCTGTTGCTCTTTTACAATTTTTTCGGCTTCCAGTTTTTCGGCCCGGCGGCTTTCGACCTGGGCTTTCAGTTGTTGGGTGGCCAGGGCCAAGCTTTGGTTTTTCTGGGAGCGTTCCAGTTCAATGATCAACCGCTCACCCTTTTCAGCCTGTAGTTGCTGCTGGGTGAGGGCCAGGGCCTGTTGGGCTTGCTTTTTTTCTAGCAGTTGGCGCTCCAGGTCTTTTTGTTTTATTTCATCCTCCCGCTTGAGCAGGGCCAATTCTTGTTCCCGGTTAGCGGCTTGCAGTTTTATTTGTTGTAAAGCCATGGCCTGGTTTTCCCGGTCGGCCAAAGCCAAACGGGCTTGGTTTTCCATTTGCTCGGCTTCAGCTTGGGCGTTTATCAGTTCTTGCTCCTGTACCCGGGCGGCCTCGGCCAGTTTCTCTTTTATTTGATCGGCTTCCTGGTCAAACGACCGGGCTTGGATGGCGTCGCCTCGTTCGGCACTCAACCGGGCCATAATCTCGTAGCTTTCGGCCAGGGTGGCCTGGGCGGCTGGTTGGTTAACCAAAGGTTTGGCCAGTTCAATGGCTTTTTGTAAGTGGCTGATGGCGGTTTCGGTATCTTTTTGTAAAAAAGCGTTGGCCCCCAAAAAATTATAGGTTTCCGCTTGGGCTTGGGCTAGTTGGTGCTGCTCCGCGATTTTCAAGGCAGTTTTATAGTGGGTTTCGGCCAAGCCAAATTCCCGCAGGTTGGAATAGGTGAAACCTAGGTTTTGTTGTACCTCTACCAATTGGGCCGGGGGCTGGTTTTTAGCTTGCTGGGCCTGCTGGGCTAGTTTGAGGGCCAGCCTGAAACTGGTCAGGGCTTGTTGACGGTTTTTGAACTGGTTGTACAGGTAACCAATGTTGTTACGGGCGCGGGAGGCGGCCAAGAAATCTTGCCCGGTTTCGGCAGATTCGGCAATTTGTTGGTAAACGAAAATAGCTTGTTCCGTTTGGTTGGCCACTAGGTGTTGAGTGGCGATTTTCTCTTTGAGCCGGGCTTTGGATTGGGCCTGGCCAGCCGGGGCCAGGTTTTTGAGGGCGGTTTCGTAAGCCGTTAGAGCGGCTCCGGTCTGTTTGAGCAAAGCTCGGGTATCGCCCATTACCTCCCACACCATTGGGCTTTCCCGGCCTCCGGCACAGGCATTTTGATATTTCTCAAAATACTCAAGGGCCTTGCGGTAAGCCCGTTGGCGGCGGTAGAGGTAGCCCACCCGGAGGTAGGCGTTTTGGGCGGCGGCTTCGTTTTGCTGCTGACCGTACATTTGGATACTTTGTAAGTAGTAGCCCAAGGCCGTGAGGTGTTCACCCTGGGTTTCTTGTACCAGGCCCAGGATTTTTTCAGTTCCGAGGCTTGGATCCAGGCCTCAGTGGCTAGGTCCAAGGCTTGGCGCGGGTCTTGTTCCCGCAGTTGCAGGGCTTGCTCTTGTTTTTGCTCCACCTGTTTCTTGCCTAACAATTGGCTGGCCGTGCTGTCCGGTTCAGTTTTAGGCAATCGACTAACCGGGCCGTTATTAGCTACAGTCCGTTTTTTATCAATAAAGTATGGCAAAAAAAGCGAGGCAATTTGGTGGTAGTTTTACTTACAAGGAAATAGGCACGTTGGGTAAATTTTAAATTCTTGATTAATAAGGGTGGGTTGTTTTCTCTGCGGCTGTCTGAATTTATCTCGGCCGTTCGCCGCAGGTTTATACTGGTTTTTGTTTGATGAAATGAGTATAAAAAATTGAATATCAATAATTTAAGAGATTTATAACTTAACGGTCAAACCTAGGTTAAACTGACGGTCCATAGCGGGCATGGGGGCATGGTTACCGTAATAGGCTTGGATAAGCACAAACTGGTGGTTGAAAATGTTGTAAGCGCTTAGGTTCAACTTTACCCGCTGGCCTAACCGATAACTGAAGTTACAGTTTAACATGGGGGCGGCCGAGTAAAGGGTGTTGTCGCCTTCGCCGAAAATGCCTTGGGCGTAGGCCTCCGACTGGCCATACCGGGCCGATAACCAAGTGAATTGGGGGGCAAGGTCAAATTTAGGCCGCTGCCACTTAATCCCCAAGTTCAATTTCCAAGGCGGCAGGGCCAGGGCGTAGGTTTTGTTTTGGTTGGCATAATAGCCCACTGTGCCTGGTTGGGTGCGCGCGTGGCTCAAGTTACTGAAAACCTCCAGGTTCTTAAAACTAGCCTTGGCCTCAGCTTCGAACCCAAAGGTGTAGTAAGTGCCGTCGTTAGTGTAGGTGTTCAGGTTGCCTACATACACGATCGGTTGGCGGATAATGGTGTAGAACCAGTTAGCTTTAACGGTCCAACGTTTGGGCCAGCGGTAACCGGTTTCCAGTTCGTAAGTGTCCGTGGCTTCGGGGAAAAGGTAGCGGGGGTCGCCTAGGTCGCGGGCGTAAGCCTGGAACGGCTGCGGGATGCGGAACGACCTTCCATAGAGCAGTTTAACGTTGGTACGCTGCCCCGTATAAGTAAGGCCCAGCCTGGGCGCGTAAGCGTTGCCAAACGAGGTGTTGTCGTACCGGATCCCGGCCGTTACGCCCCATTGCCCCCAGCGGGCCGCGTATTGGAAATACACAAACCGGTCGTCGGTGTATTTATGGCGCACGGTGTCGTCGGGGCTTAGGCTGCCGTATAATCCTGGGTTAGCCCTAGATGAGGCCATGTTCGCCACGTCGCGGATGTAGCCCGTGCCCAGGGTTACGTCTTGCCCCGTCTTAAACGAGTGGGTGGCCAGTATTTCGCCCCTTAGCCGTTGCAGATCGTAGCTACCCAAAAAGTTGTATAACCCCGCAATAGCACTCGCGGGCAGCAGCGAGGTTGAAATAGAATTACCGTGCGTGATTTCGGCAATAGGCTCAATAGTCCACCGGCTGCCTAGCTTGGCCCGATAGCGGGCCATAACGCCGGTGCTATGGTGGGTAAAGGCTTCCGGGTTGATGCCATTTTGCCCCAAGGGTAATAGCGTGTCGTAACCATCGTTACCAAAGTAGCGAGTAACGGTGCGTTGGTAACGCAGGTCTAATTTTTTGTAGGATACATCAGCCACCACGTAATCGTAACTGCGCAGGGCGGTGAACTCGGTCATGGCCATTTCATTGCCAAAAAAGTCGCGGTACGGGCGGGTAGTGAGCGGCCGTGCGCCCACGCCCGCGTGTACGGCCAGGTTAAAATCTTTGTAGCGGGTGCCCGCGCTCAGGTTACCGTAGCGGGCAAAACCGCCCTGACCCACCTGACCAAGGTTTCCGTTTAGTTCTATGCCATTGAGTTGGCTGCCTCGGCGGGTGATGATGTTGAGCGTGGCCACGCCCGACAGGCCACCGTAAAGTGCGCTGCCCGGCCCCCGGATGATCTCGATTCGGTCCACCATGTGCAACGGCAACGTTCCAATGAGGTTCATGTTGCCGTAAGCCAGGTCGTTGAGCATCATGCCGTTGAGCATTACCAGCATTTTGCCTTCGTGGGCCCAAATGCCCCTAAAGCCCACACCAATGATTTGGCTTACGTCTAACCCCAGCTCAAACCCGGCAACGGCCCTTAGGGCATCGGCCAGGTCGCGGTAGCCGTAGGCACTAATGTCGGCCTGGGTAATCACCGACACGATGGAGGGGGCTTCTTCCAAGGTTTGTTCACGGATGCCCGCAATGGCCACAATGTCTTCGCGCAGGGTATCAATTTGCAGCAGGTCCCTGGCTTGGGCTTTTAGTATTTTAGCCGTTAGCGTGTCTTGGCCTTGAGCAGGTTGCGTAACCAGGCCAAGCCAGATCAACCCGGCAAGTAGAATAGCCAAACGCGGTGGCAAGTGCCGTTTCATGAGGCCAAGCAGTGTAGATTTAAGTTTAATACCGGAAAAATGGGGTTACCGAATGAGTATTAAACTTAATTGAGAATTTCATGCCAGTTGAAAGGTTTTGCCTGATTTTCCCATAAGTTCCCGCCTAAGCTTTATTTAACTTATTTTTTATTGTGTTTTTCTTATAAACTTGAAATATCGTTTTCACCTTGTTAAGATAAAGGGTTTGATAAGGGAGATGCAAACCTACCCTACTTGGTCGGGGCCAACCGGCGTGGAAACCAGTAAAGATTACAACTAAGCCTACGAATTAGCTGAAGCTATGGGGTGGCCGTCTGTAGCTTACTGCCTTTGTCAAGGTACACGAGCAAAATAGAAACGTCGGCTGGGGAAATACCACTGATCCGGGAGGCTTGGCCCAAGTTTTCGGGCCGGAGGCGGCTCAGTTTTTCGCGGGCCTCGTTGCTCAGGGCCTTTATCTCTTGGTAATTAAACAGTGGGTGCAGTTTTACATTGTCCAAGTTGCCTAGCCTTTGGGCCATTTTTTCTTCTTTATCTATGTACTCCTGGTACTTGATACTGATCTCGGCTTGTTCCAAAGCTTCGCGGCTGAAGCGCAATAAGCCATTGGCTAGTTCGGGGCTGAGGGCGGCCAGTTGGGCCAAGTTCATTTCGGGCCGCTTCAAGATTTTCAGGGCTTTGGTTTTTTCGGCTAAAGGCGCGCTCCCCCACCCCGTTAGTTTGGGGTTAGCCTCCTCCGGGGCAATGCCAAACTGGCTTAGGTACTGGGTGGCCTCGTCGGCTTGCTTACGTTTGGCGAGCATGGCTTGGTAACGATCTTCGGTGGCCAGCCCTTGGTCGTATCCGGCTTGGGTGAGGCGCAGGTCGGCGTTGTCCTGCCGCAGCAATATCCGGTATTCGGCCCGCGAGGTAAACATTCGGTAAGGCTCTTCGGTACCTTTGTTCACCAGGTCGTCGATGAGCACGCCGATATAGGCTTCAGAACGCCGCAGCATGAACGGTTCCCGGCCAAAAGCCCGGTTATAGGCATTCATACCCGCCATCAGGCCCTGGCAGGCGGCTTCTTCGTAACCTGTGGTCCCGTTAATTTGCCCGGCGAAAAATAACCCATCCACCAGTTTAGTCTCTAGGGTGAGCTTGAGTTGGGTAGGTGGGAAGTAATCGTACTCGATGGCGTAACCCGGCCGGAACATCCGGGCGTTCTCGAAGCCAGGGATGAGCCGTAGGGCCTTGTATTGGATATCTTCGGGCAGCGAGGTAGAGAACCCGTTTACGTACACTTCTACCGTATCCCACCCTTCCGGTTCTACGAAAATTTGGTGGCGGTCGCGCTCGGCGAACCTATTAATCTTGTCTTCAATGGAAGGGCAATACCGCGGCCCGATAGATTGGATGGTGCCATTGAACATAGGCGAACGGTCGAAGCCTTGTTGCAACATGGCGTGTACCTCGGGGCTGGTGTAGGTTACATGGCAGCTCCGTTGTTTGGTAAGTGGCCGGGTTTGGTTTGAGTAAGAAAACTTGCTCGGGTTTTCGTCGCCCGGTTGCTCCTCCATGCGCGTGTAATCGAGGCTGCGCCCGTCCACGCGCGGGGGCGTGCCAGTCTTCATTCGGCCCGCTTCGAAGCCGAGACGGACTAGGTCTTCTGTAATACCGTGGGCGGCTTTTTCACCGGTGCGGCCACCGCCCATTTGCTTTTCGCCGATGTGGATGAGGCCGTTCAAAAACGTGCCGTTGGTGAGTACCACCGCCCTAGCTCTAAATTCAATGCTAAGGGCCGTGCGGATACCTTTGATTTGCCCGCTTTCTACCAGCAGGCTGGTTACCATTTCTTGCCAAAAGTCCACGTTGGGGTTAGCTTCGAGGGCCAGCCGCCAAGCCTCGGCAAACCGCATCCGGTCGCTTTGGGCACGGGGACTCCACATGGCCGGGCCTTTGGATAGGTTGAGCATTCTAAACTGGATCATCGTCTGGTCAGTAACGATGCCCGACATGCCGCCCAAGGCATCAATTTCCCGCACAATTTGCCCTTTGGCCACGCCGCCCATGGCCGGGTTACAGCTCATTTGGGCAATAGTTTGCATGTTCATGGTTACTAGCAGCACCTTGGCCCCCATTGTGGCGGCGGCGTGGGCAGCTTCGCAGCCAGCGTGGCCTGCGCCTACTACTATTACGTCGTAATTCGGATGCATGATTTTAACTCGTCTAAGTCGCCTTAACCACCACCACCTCCTCTTTCTGTTCTCTTAAACCCCTGTTCAGCTTAGTTGGTTTAAAGCCCTTGGTTTGCTTCCGCAAAGTTAGCCACTGGCTAGTTTAATCGTGCTTATCGCATCATTTGCTT
>JALONO010000168.1 GCA_025454895.1 Bernardetiaceae bacterium | reverse complement strand
TTCATGGGGGGTGTGGGCGGTTTTGGGGCCTGGTAACCACAAAGCTCCCGCTTCCCCCCTTTTTTGCCTAATCCCGCCCGTTTTTAGTAGGGTAGAGTAGGCCATAACTTATTTCCTACACACTGCGATTTTAAGGAATTTTTCCAAAAACGCCAAGCGATTTGACCCTGGCAGCCATTACCCGATGTCTATCCCCTGGATTGCACTTACACCCCAGGCGCGTTTTGCCGGAATATTGGGCTTAAAATCCAAAAAAACATCCAACCAAATGCCTGGTCGGTTACTGAAAATTCAGCATTGCCGCCAGATTGGCAGAGAGTATCTTTGTGATAGCCTTAACCTTATGGGAAATATACTAACAAAATAATCTATTAAATAGAATAATTGACCCGCCCCCTTTTCCCATGAAGGTCTCTAAAATTGGAATTGTAGAAGATAGCCCAGCCTTGGCCACCTCGCTCCGCGAGGCCCTGGCGGGGGAGTTTCCCGGTGCCCAAGTATTGGCCTGGACCAGCGCGGCCGAGTTTGTCGGGAGCCTCGGCCAACTTGCGGCCGAACAATTGCCCCAGGTGGTGCTCATGGACATTGGGCTGGAGACCCCCCACGCGGGCATAGAAGCCACCCGGTGGCTTGCCCAGGCGCACCCGGGCATCCAGGCGATCATGCTCACCTGCCATGATGACGACGAGGCCATTTTTGAGGCGTTCAAGGGCGGGGCCGTGGGCTACTTGATCAAGGAGGCCCCCGTCGAGGCAGTGGCCAGGGCCATCATAGAGGTGGCCGAAGGTGGCACGGTCATCGCACCGGGGGTTGCCCGCCGGGCCATTGCCTTTTTTCAGTGGCTGGCCCAAGAAAAAAAGCTGCCCCAGGGGCTGGCCACCCGCCCGAACCCGCCGGCCAATGGTTCCAGCGGGCCCCTTTCCGACCGTGAACTGGAAGTGCTGGGGCTCATTGGCGCGGGCCAAACTTACCAGCAAGTGGCCGACCGGCTGTGTGTGAGCCTCCACACCATCAAAACCCACATGAACAATATTTTCAAGAAATTGCAGGTGGCCAATAAGTTGCAAGCCCTCCAAAAAGCAAAACTCTCCCGCTAGCCGCCCAGGGTTACCGTTACGCGCGTGCCGGTGCCGGGCTGGCTATCGATGGTGAGCTGGGCCCCTATCTCGGCCGCACGCTTGCGCATGTTGGCCAGGCCATAGTGGCCGTTGGGCGAGCCAGCGGCCGGGTCGAAGCCCGCCCCGTTGTCGGCCACCTGCAGGGCCAACTGCCCAGGGGCTGGTGCCCACAGTTTTATCTTTACCAACGTGGCCGCGCTGTGCTGCAGGGCATTGCCCAGGGCCTCCTGCACAATCCTGAACAACCCATGCCCGCCAGGGGCCCCAACTCCTGGACGGGGCCGGGGGGCACCTGCTCCTCAAACACCAAGTCGGCCCCAGCTTCGTTCTGGTGCTGGTGTACGAGTTGGGCCACTTTGCCGGCCAGCCGCTGGGTGGTGATGCCCTCGTGCCCCAAGGCCCACAGTATTTGGCGCAGCTCGGTGAGCAGGTGGTGGGTGGTGTGGCTCAGCGCGCCAAAGGCGGGGTTGGCCGGGGCCTGGCTAAGCAACTGGTCATGCTGGCGGCTCACCAGGGCCAGTTGCGAGCCGATGTTGTCGTGCAGGTCGCGCGAGATGCGCTCGCGTTCCAACTGGATGGCGTGCTTTTTTTCCAACTCGAGCAATTTGGCCTGGTAGCGGGCGCGGTACCGATATACCAGGGCAGCCCCCGCCAGCCCGGCCACCCCGAAGGCCAGCAGCAGCCACCAGCGCAGCCAGGCTTCCCGCAGGCGGTTTTGCTGGGCTTGGTTCGCGGTCTCGAGCCGCTGAATGGTGGTTTCTTTGGCCCGGCTGTCGAGCTGGGCCTGGAACTCGGCCAGGCGGTCGGCATTTTGGGCTGCCTCAAGCGAGTCGCCCAGGGCGATGGCCCGTTCCTGGTAGTACAGCGCGTTTTTATAGTCGGCCAGCCCCTTGTGTGCGGCCACCAGGCCCGCGTACGCGCGCTGGAGCGCGTTTGGGTTGCGCTGGTTGTGTACCGAATTGAGGGTGGCCAAAAAGTAATGCTGGGCCTGCCCATACTGCCGCTGGGCCAGGTGCAAGTCGCCCAGGTTGGGCAAGGTAACCGCCAGCCCCCCCCAGTACTGGTTTTTTTGCTGAATATCGAGGACCTGGGCCAACAACCGGCGGGCCGAGTCGTACTGGCCCATTTGCACAAAGGTATGGGCCAGGCGGTTCATGAGGCCAGAGGTGACCGGGGAGATGGTGGCCATGCCCCGCTGCTGGTTTCCGATCGCTTGGCGGTACAGGGCGACCGCTTGGGAAAAGTGGCCCTGCCGGGAATAAACGCCAGCCAGTTTATCTTGTAAATTGGCCATCTCCTGGATGCGCCCCAACTGTTTCATCCCGTCAATGGCCGCTTGGATATGGCCAATGGCCTGCTCATACTGCCCCGACTTGCCGAACACTTCCCCCAGTTTGCCGTAGCAGATATAAATGCTCCGGGTCGTATTGGTGGCCTTGGCCCATTCTAGGCACCGGAGATAATAGATTACCGCCTGCTCTTGGTTGCCCAGCATGGTGTAGATATTTCCCACCTCGGCCAAGTGGTCCAGATAGCGGCGGTTTGAGATTGGCACCAAGACGGTGTCTATGGCCAGGGCCTGCAGCTGGTAGTCCAGGGCCCGGTGGTACCAGCCTTGCTTTATAAAGGCATAGGAGGTGTTGGCCAGAAGCGTGGACATCTGCTTCGAGACCCTCGTTTCGGGGTACTTGTCCAGTTCGGCCCGGGCGGCCTGGTACTGGCCAAACACCGAGTCGTAGTTGCCGGTGCGCTCCAGCACGACCGAGCCTTGGATCAAGAGCAGTTCGGCGCGGGCCTGGGCCCGCCAAACGTCCAGTCCAGTGCCGGTTGCGCGGGCCAGTACCCGCCTCCCCTCGGCCAGGGCAGTCTCGGCCTGGCCAAAGTCCCGCTGGCGGTAGTGCTCAAAGGCGATGTGCCTGAGCAGGGCCACCCTGGCCGTGTCCTGGGTGGCCACCCAGTAGAGCTGCCGCAGAGAGTCCAGCCGGTGGGCAGATTGGGCCAGGGCTGGCTGGCTAAACCCCGAGCCGCTGAGGAGAAAGGCGATGATCAGAAACCGGGTTTTCATGACAAGTGGGTAGGTTGGCCAACATGAGCGAAAGCCCATCAGACAAAAATACAGATTTCTCTGTATTGCTCGGGCAAAAATAATCGCCAAAATAGCCTCTGCACCCCATAAATACAGATTTCTCTGTATTGTGGGCGGGCCTGGGGGCGGCTAAATTTGTAGTGTCCTCCAGTTTTATCGGGACGCGATTTTAACCAAAGTAGCAAGGCCCACCGCCAGGTTGTCACCAAAGTTTTTTTGGGCGACCAGGCATCCGGGATGGGCCATGTGGTACCCTACTGCAACAGAAACTGCCCGGCATCGGCAACCCAACAAACTTCCTAGCAATGAGACGCTGTTAAGCACCTCTTTGCACCATCACATGCAGAAGCACCGTTTGGAATTTAGCATCGGGCCTCAAAAAACATTCATTGTCATCACTAAACTAAAAAATTAATACTATGAATTTAGATCAAGCTTTAGCAGAAGTCAAAGTTGGTGGCCAAGTGATGGTAACCATTGTAACGAACCAAGACAATGGCATTACTAGCTATGCTACTGGTGCACTTATATATCATGCATCTTCTATGACTGGGCCACATTGGCGGTCTGCGCGACTATCTACAACAGGCGGAAGCCCTGCAAAGTACTATTTTAGTGATCGGATGTTAGATATCGACCCTCCCTCGCCTCCGGGCACTTTCGGCCATTCGCCTAGACAACCTTTTTCAGCAAATGCTATTGATAATCTTGGCATTTCAATTTCTCTATTTAATCTCAATCTGATAGTTGTTAAGTTCACTTTGCATAGCTGGGGAAATGCAACGTTTAATGTTTCCATGGAAAAACGAGGAAGCCTTCTTATTGGAACCGGTGCCCCAATAGGGAACCTTAGTGACCATGCTACTTATTTGATGTCCTTTCACGGGGTCATCAATCCTCCTAGGTAAAAAAGTTGATGATGCTGGCCCCCAGGTGTCCGTTTTGAGAAACGGACACCACACGAACACAAAATGTAAACCAGTTAAGCACCATCGCCCCATCCCACGGCGTATTGCACGCCCCTGATCAAGCGCCTAGCCTTCCCGAGGGCCCGTTTCTAAAAACTAGTCCCATCGGGTGTGGGAGTAGGTAAATTTGCCTAACCGCTTAGAGACAAGAACCAAGGAGTTAAATCCAAAGAACCAAAGCATTTTTTTGATCAAGTCATGGAAAGACGGACCTTTATTAAATCAAGTGCGGCTTTGGCCGGCTCGCTCATCCTACCTGTGGGCGCCCATGCCAACGAGCCAAAAATCAAATTGGCCATCCTGGGCATGGGCTGGTGGGGTACCGATTCTTTGCTAAGCAGTGCGTTAGCCTCCGGGCGGTACGAAATCGCGGCCTTGTGCGATGTAAATCGGGAGGTGCTTGACCGGGCCGCCAAAGTAGTGGTGGATGCGGGCTTAAAAAAGCCCCAACTGTTTTCGGCTTACCGAGAAATGTACAAGATGGAGGGCTTGCAGGCGGTGGCCATCGCCACGCCTACGCACTGGCACGCCTTGCAGTTTATCGATGCTTGCTGGGCTGGCTTGCACGTTTTTCTCGAGAAACCCATCTGTTATGACATTAGGGAGGGGCAGGCAATGCTCGCTGCCCAGCAAAAGGCCAACAATGTGGTCGTGGTAGATTTCCCGCGCACGTTGCTCGATACCAATGACCAGGTCAAGGCATTTATCAATAGTGGCGAAGCCGGAAAAATCCGCCAGGTGCAAGCCAATATCCACTATCCAGAGGGAGATTTGGAAGAAAAAGAAGTCCCCAAAACCCTAGATTTTGAAACGTTTTGTGGCCCCGCGCCCAAGCAAAAATTCCTGTGCCTTGGAAATGCCAATACCCCGTTTTGGCGGTCCCAGCACGACTTTAGCCGGGGGGTGATGGCCGATTGGGGCATTCATTACCTGCACAATGTCCGAAAAGTCTTGGGCCTGGACCTGCCCGACCAGGTGTCGGCCACGGGCGGCATTGCCAAAAAGACGCTACAAGACAACCCCGACCATTTGGAGGTGCGCTACGACTTTGGTGGCTTGCCGGTCTATTGGTCGCACAAGTCTTGGGGATACACTTCCCCCCTGCCGAGCCATAACATCGGCATTTATTACTACGGAGAAAAAGCTACCATTTTCGAGGGCGACCTGGGCTGGGAGGTTTACACGGCCAAGGGCGAAAAAATAGTGAATGGCGACATTGTTTTTAACCCTGGCGACCCCAAGCAAGGCGAGATTTATGGCCAAGTAATGGTGAACCTGTTTAAGCAATTTGCCGAAGGGATCAAGGCAAAATCCAATAAAGGCATTGCCAACCAACTCGATGATGCTTTTAAAACCACCGCCACCACCATCTATGGCGACCTGGCTTATTTGACCAGAGCAAACTTGCAGATAGACCCGGCGAGCCTTAACATCAAAAACCACAAAGAAGCCCAAGCCATGCTCAAACGGGGGTACCGGAAGCCTTATCAGCATCCATATTCATTGCCTTGATTTGGGACGGAGGCATTTGACAAAACCGCCAAGCCCACCGCCTGATTGTTGCCAGTACTCATTGCACCATTTTTCGCTAAACTATTATTCCTAATCAATTTCCTTTTTTGCCATCCAACCGCCTTTTGCGCATAGCAAAGGGGGGCAATACCCAAACGCTAAACAAAAAACATCATGAAAACTTCCTTTTCGCTGTGGCTGGCCCTGGTGGCCAGTCTGGTAGCCACCTCGTGCCAAAACGACGACGCCCCTACCCCTGCCGTTCCCACCCCCTCCCCAACTTGCAAGTTGGCCGGCACTGCCACCAATGATTTCAACATCAAATACTTCTATAATAACCAAGGGCTGGTAACTACTTTGTCGGTTACCCCGACCGACCCTGAGCAATACAGCGTGTCCTACACTTTTTCTTACAACACCAGTGGCCAAGTGACTAGTGCTAGCTTTCGGGTCACGCTCAAGGACCGGCTCATCAGCAACCAGGACTACCGCATCACCTATACTGACGGCCTGATCAGCAAGGTGGAGAACCTTTGCAGCAGTTGCCCCGGCGGGGTGGTCTCGACGAACACCATGCGCCACAACGCCAACAAGCAATTGGTTGAGCTCACGGACGATGCCCCCACTTTTAACTACAAGGCGTCCACTACTTATACTTATGATGCTGCGGGCAATGTGGCCAGGGAGGTGGCCGTCGCCAATGGCGGGACGGTACGAGACATGAGCTACACCTATACCAACCTCAAGCACCCAGAGCAATTGGTGAAAGGGCTGCCGCTGGACCTGTCCCGAGGCTTTGCGCCGTGGAACGTCAACATCGCCCAAACCATGAAGGGTTTTGCCCCCGATGAGACCGGCCGGCGGATAGCGGTAGACGCCAGCCTCAGCGGCACCCCCACCCTGAACGCCCAGGGCTTCCCCGAGGTGGTGCGGTACAGCGACGGCACTTCCACCACGTTCAGCTTTACGGGTTGCCAATAAACCAACTGGCTGGCGCGGTTCGTTTTATTCTAACCATTCGCCCGGGTTGGCCCGGGCCTTGGTTTGCTCCTGCTGGCAAGGCAGCGGCAGGCCTGGGCCAGCCCATTTCCCCAATTTTAGGCGGATCCTTTACCCGTTCCTTGGGGGCGCGCTCCTGGGCACCCGCGCCGCCACCAAGCCCCAGTTCGCGTTTTCCCAAACTATTGCAAACACTGCACACCCCATGCTCACCGATTTTCAAAAATTGAAACTGACCAAACTGTTCCAAGTCCACGACCTGACCAACGAAGGCCACCTGAGCCAAGCAGATTTTGAACAACTGAGCGCCAAAATCGCCCTGGACGAGGGTTGGGCCGAAGGCTCGGACAAGTTCTTGCTCCTGCGGGCGCGGTTCCTGTACCTGTGGCAGGGCCTGCACCACTGGGCCGACCACAACCAGGACGGCAAAGTGACCGAGGCCGAATGGTTGCTGTTCTGGGACCAGACCATCGACTCGCCCACGGGCTACGATGAGGTGGTAATGCCCATGGCCCAATTGGTGTACCAAATGATCGACCTGGACCAAGACGGCTACGTGGACCAAGCCGACTTTTCGCGCTACTACCGCAGCCTGGGCCTGGGCGACGACCTGGCGCGCGAGGTGTTCCGGGAGCTGGACACCGACCGCGACCAACGCCTGTCCATTGCCGAGCTGCTCACCGGCCTGGAGATTTTTTACAAAAGCGACCTGCCCGACTTGCCCGGCAACTCGATGTACGGCCGGGCGGACAGCCCACCGCTACCCCGCCAACGCCCAGCTTTAGTAGCTTCGCCCAATTATTAACTGCGATATCCACCCCCACCTGCATGAAAAACCCGGTTTCCTACCTGCCCAACCTGACCCCGCTGCGGGGGTTTGCCGCGCTGTTCACGGTCATTTTCCACTTGAACCTCTTCACGAACGGCAGCCTGCTGGACGAGCGGCACTCGCTGCTACTCAACAAGATGTACCTCATGGTGGATTTTTTCTTTGCGCTCAGCGGGTTCATCCTGATGCACGTGTACGGGGCCTGGTTCCAGGACAAGGTTACCGCCGGTACCTTCAAGAAGTTTGCCCTCGCCCGGTTTGCGCGGGTGTATCCGCTGCACTTGTTCACCCTGCTCTTCTTGGTGGGCGTGCGGCTCTGGTTCGTGTCCACCGGCACACCCGACCCCGACGCCTTTGCCAAGGTGGGCTACCGCTGGGAGGCGGTGGCCACCAACCTGCTGCTCATCCACTCGATGAACCTGCACGAGTTTTTTACCTGGAACCACGCTTCCTGGTCCATCAGCACCGAGTGGTGGATGTACATGCTGTTCCCCTTCCTGGCCGGGCCGTTTGTCAAGCTGGGCACGGCGGGCCGCTGGGCCGTGGCGGCGGCCTGTTGGGGCGGGTACTGGTTCATCATGTACCAGGTGCAGCCCTGGGTGGTTTTCCCCGAAGAGCTCCAGTTCATCAAAGCCGGCACCTTGGGTACCATCAACGTGGGCTACGACTGGGGCTTTTTGCGGTGCCTGTTCGGGTTTGGGCTGGGCTGCATGGTGTACCTGGCCTACCGCGACGGCGTGGGCCGCTCCATTTTGGGGCATGGCCTGGCGTTTACTTTGATCGCGCTGGGCATGTTCGCCTCGCTGCACCTGGCCCTGCCCGATGCCGTTACGGCCGGCTTTTTCCCGCTGCTCATCTGGTCGGCGGCCTATGGCAGCCCGGCCGTGGATGCCTTCCTGGGCACCCGGCCACTCCAGCGGCTCGGCGACTGGTCGTTCTCGATCTACCTGATCCACCAACCCATTGCCTTCAGCCTCATGATGGTGATGACCTACCTAAACCCGCCCCAACAGGCGGCCACGGCCCCACCCAAGCTCGATCCGCTCACGGGCTGGCTCGTTTGCCTTGGATACCTAGCCCTCACGCTGCTGCTCTCCTATGCCACCTACCGACTGGTGGAGGTGCCCGCCCGAAAGTGGCTCAACGGCCGGTTTGCCAGCCGCACCCTGGCGGGGGCGCGGTAGCCTACCCACGCGAGGGTGAAACGACCAAAACCTTTCATCATTTCCAGGAGCGGCACGTGGCTTGGCCCCTGGGTTTCCCCCCCTACCTCCCCATCCAGCCGCCGTCCACCGTCAGGATGGTGCCCTGCACGTAGTCGGCGGCGGGCGAGGCCAGGAACACCGTGGCCCCGGCCAGG
>JALONO010000167.1 GCA_025454895.1 Bernardetiaceae bacterium | reverse complement strand
TACGTGTTCTACATTATTAAGGAGAACCGCACCTACGACCAGGTGTTTGGCGATGTGCCCGAGGGCAACGGCGACACCTCGCTGTGCCTGTTCCCCGAGCGGGTAACGCCCAACCACCACGCCCTGGCCAAGCAGTTTGTGCTGCTCGACAACTTTTACGTGGATGCCGAGGTGAGCGCCGACGGCCACAATTGGAGCATGGCCGCCTACGCCAACGACTACGTGGAGAAAAACTGGCCCACCAGCTACGGCGGCCGGGGCGGCACCTACGACTACGAGGGCAGCCGGCCCATCGCCCACCCCCGCAATGGCTTTATCTGGGATTTTTGCCAGCGGGCCAACGTGAGCTACCGCACCTACGGCGAGTTTGCCGACGACGGCAAGGCCAACTTGCCCGCCCTGGCCGGCCCCAGGTGCGGTTCGAGAAGTGGCGGCAAGACTTCGACTCGCTGGTGAAGGCCAACGCCGTGCCCCGGTTCAACACCGTGCGGTTTGGCAACGACCACACCGCCGGTACCCGCGTGGGCATGCCCACCCCGCGCGCCATGGTGGCCGACAATGACCTGGCCCTGGGCAAGTTTGTCGGCGCACCGCTCGCCCGCGCTGGTGATAGGCCCGCACGTGAAGCGCCGCCACGTGGACCACACCATGTACTCCACCACCGGGATGCTGCGCACCATGGAACTGATCCTGGGCCTGCCGCCCATGAGCCAGTACGACGCGGCGGCCACGCCCCTGTGGCGCTGCTTTACGGCCCAGCCCGACCTAACGCCCTACCAAGCCCTGGCCAGCAACCTCGACCTGGACGAGCTGAACACCGAAAACACCCCGAGTGCCCAAAAGTCGATCTGGAAGGGCGTAAAAGGCGAACAGTCGGTGATGCCCGCCCCCCGGCGCGGCGCGTTTGTGCGGCTGGTGGCCGAAGAAGAGGAAGAAGGCGAGGAGGACTAGCCGATACGCGAGCGATTGCCCGCCCAATAAAAAAACCGAACTTTGAAGCGGCCAAGCCTTCCCCGCTTGGTCGCTTGCTTATGTTTTGGTCTAAACGCCATTTTGCCTGGTTAAATAAAGTGGGCCGCCTGGGGTGGCAAATCCTCTGGTTAGGCTTGACAATGAACCATTTGACTACCTTGCCCGCTTATGCGCAAGGGCGCACGTTCCGCACGGCCGATGCCATTTACGACCCCGACATCCACACTGCGCTGCTGTACAGCGGCGGCCCCACCGACCTGGGCCTGCCCCCGCCCGTGGCCCCGCTGGGCGGCACGTTGCTGCTCCAGTTCGATAAAATGGGCGACCAGATGGAGCGGTTCGCCTACCGAATTGTCAGTTGCAATGCCGACTGGACGGTGAGCCAGCTCAATCCGACCGAATACCTGGAGGGCTTCAACGAATACTTCATTACGGATCGGCAACTATCGTTCAACACCAAGGTGAGCTACGTCCACTACCGCACCGAACTGCCCCGCGTGCTACTGCCCGGCAATTACCTGGTAAAAGTGTATGCCGAGGGCTACGAGGACCAACTGATGCTCACCCGCCGGTTTGTGGTGTTTGGCAACCAGGTGGGCATTGCCTCCACCTTTGGCAGCCCCACGGGCGTGGAAGAAGCCCAGCGCAACCAACAAATCCAATTCAACTTCAATTATGGCAACTTACAGGTAATCAACCCCTTGCAGCAGTTTAAAGTGGTGCTGCGGCAAAATTTCCGGTGGGACAACGCCATTGCCAACCTCCAGCCCACCTTTGTGCGCGACTTTGAACGCACCCTGGATTATCAGCATTTTAACTTAGAGAATAACTTCAAAGGCGGCAACGAATTTAGGTTGTTCGATTGCCGCAATTTCCAGGCCCGCAACCTCAATGTGGCCAAGCTGGAACTGGCCCCCAAAATGAACGTGGTGTTCCTCAACCCAGACGAAAGCCGCGAGGGCTGGGCCTACAACCCCATTTTGCCCGATAAAAACGGCCGTTTTTGGGTACAAAACACCCTAGGCCGCGACCCCGGCACCGAGGCCGATTACGTAGAGGTGGTATTTTCGCTCAAAACGGCCCAGGCCGCCCCCGGCCGGGTATTCGTGAGCGGGGCCTTTAGCGAGTGGCTGCTCACCGAGGAGTTTGAGCTTAAGTATTTCGAGGAACAGCAAACCTACCAAACCGTGCTGTTGCTCAAGCAAGGGGCCTACGACTACCAATACAGCCTGCTGCGCCCCGACGGCCGCCGCGACGACGTGTATTTTGAAGGCACCCACGCCCGCACCCGCAACAGTTACGAGATTTTGGTGTACTACCGCCCGCCCGGCGGCCGCACCGACCTGCTGGTGGGTTATAAACTGTTCTAACCCAGCCTGGCCCGCCCCGGCCACCTTTCCAAAAAATCGGCTTATCATTGCGCTTCTAAACCTTACCCAAAGCACCCATGAGCATATTCGGTAAAAAAAACCCCGCCGAAAAAGCCCCTCCCGTTAAAAAAAGTGTCTTGCGCGAATGGATCGATGCCATCGTATTTGCGGTGGTGGTGGCCACGCTGTTCCGTTGGTTTTTCGTCGAGCCGTTCACCATTCCTTCCCCCTCGATGGAAAACTCGCTCCTGACCGGCGACTACCTGTTTGTGAGCAAGTTGCACTACGGGGCCCGCACCCCCAAAACCCCGCTGCAAATCCCGCTGGCGGCCAATAAAATTTGGGGTACGGAAATTCCCTCGTTCCTCGACTTTATCCAATTGCCGCAGTTCCGCCTGCCCGGTTTCAGCGAGGTGAAACGCGGCGACGCGGTGGTATTCAACTACCCGCCCGAGGTGAAAAACCCGGTGGACATGCGCACTTATTACATCAAGCGTTGCGTTGGTTTGCCCGGCGAGGAAATCGCGATGATCAACCAGCAGGTGCTCATCAACGGCCAGCCTATTCCTTTGCCAGAAAAGGCCCTCACCAGCTACCTGGTGGAAAGCAAGGAAGAACTCAGCCCCCGGATTTTGCAGGGTTTCGGCATCCCCAGTTACTGCTACACGCTCCGCGCTACGGGCGAAGCCATCATCAATACCGACTCGGCCACCATCGCCGAAATCAAAAAGGCCCCTTATATTAATGCGGTTACCAAACAAGTTTACCTCAAAAATTCCGACCCTCAAGGTCGCTTTTTTGGGGATGTGGATGGCTTCACCAACGTCATGCTACCTAATTACGATTGGACGTTCGACAACTTTGGCCCACTGCGCATCCCCAAAAAGGGCGAGACTTGGCCCGTTGACGCCCCAGGCCTCCAGTTTTACGAGCACGTGATCCGCCATTACGAAGGCAACGAAAAGGTAGAATTAAAGGGCGGCAAGCTCTTCGTCGACGGCAATGAGATCAGTTCCTATACTTTTAAACAAGATTATTATTTTATGATGGGCGACAACCGCCACAATTCGGCCGACTCCCGGTTTTGGGGCTTTGTGCCCGCCGACCATATTTTGGGCAAGGCCCTGTTTGTGTGGATGTCTATCAACCCCGAGCCTACCGAAGAGCAAGGCCGGTTCCGCTGGAACCGCATGTTCAGCGGGGTTAAGTAGCCCCATTCACTTTCATTTGTCCCGGCCCGCCTTGGTACAAAACCGGGGCGGGCCTTGGTTTTGCCCTAGCTAGGCGTTAACATTGGTGTCTAGGTTAGATGATTTGATGATTGTTACAGCCGTAGGGGCAGGCCTTGTGCCTGCCCTGGTAGCTAATGAACGCCCTTACCTCCATAACTCACGGGGACTATCGTCCACGGGTAGGGTTTCGGGAAGAAGCAACGGGAAAAAAACCGGGCAAATAATTAAGCAAAGTCGTTATAGATCAATATTTTACGCTTGTTACTTCTGCACGTCGGTCAATTACGCAAGAATTTTTTATTACCCCTCATTTCCCTTGCTATGCAAACCAAATTAGCCTTTGGCTTGGCGGCCCTGGCCAGTTGGCTGGTCGCAAGTGCCCAGGCGCAGGTGCGCCACGTAACGCGCGTGAGCGAGCACTACGCCGTGGCCCAAGTGGAAGTAGCCCCCGGCCAGGTGCTGCCCCTGGAGTTCGACTTCCCGGTTACGGGCGTGGTGGTGGAAGCTGCCCAGTTGGCCGGGGCCACCCTCACCGCCGCCGCACCCGTGGCCCTCGTGCCCGATCCGCACCAAACCGGGCCGGTACCCCGCAGCCAATTGCTGGTTACCGAGCCTCGGCGGTCGTTTACCCTGGCGGTGGGCGAGCAGCCCGGCCCGGTACGCCTGCACCTGCTCTACGCCCCTCCCCTGCCCCCCGAGGCTTGCTGGTGGGAACGCCGACCGCCCCTGGCCCTGCGCCTCGAAAACGGCTGCGAACGCCCCCAAACCGTGCCCCAGAGCGAATGGCGGGCCGGTTTAACGCCCCCGCGCACGGCCCCCACGGCCACGGCGGTGCGGTTCATTATTGTCCACCACGAAGCCGGGTCCAATAACCCGGTCAACTTTACCCAAACCGTACGCAACATCTACCTGCTGCACACCCAAACCAACGGCTGGGCCGATATTGGGTACAATTTTGTGGTGGCCCAAAACGGCACCATCTTCGACGGGCGCGACGGGCAGGGCCGCCTGGACGGCGACAACGTGCTGGGCGCGCATTTCTGCGGAAAAAATGCTAACACGATGGGCATTTGCCTGCTGGGCAACTACATGACCGCCGAACCGACCAGTGCCGCCCTGGCCTCGTTGGCCCGCGTCATTAGCTGGAAACTCGCGAAGGAGAACCTCACCAATCCCTTTGGCCGGGGCATCCACTTGCCGGGCAGTGCCGAGCAGAGCACCCTCAACGTGATCAGCGGCCACCGCGACGGCTGCGCTACCGATTGCCCCGGCGACAACGTGTACCGCCGCCTGGCCGAGGTCCGCCAAAGCACCCTGGCCGTGTGCAACGTGCTGGCCGACGACCCGGTGGTGTTTACCCGCCAACTGAGCCTGTACCCGGTGCCAGCCCGCCAGCGCCTCACCGTCGACTTTGCCGGGCTGGCCGTGCGCCAACTGGCCCTGGTAACCGCCAACGGGCAACCCCTGCAAGCCTGGGCCGTGCCGCCCGGCCAAGCCAGCCTCGACCTTGACCTGGCCGCGTTGCCCGCCGGCCTGTACCTGCTCCAGGTGGAAACGCCGGACGGCCCGCGCAGCAAAAAATTGGTGATTGAATAAGCCTTCCTTGGTTTTCCTTCGTGCCATCACGGGATTTGTGCTTCTTTTGCGCTTCACTTTCCGTTCATTTTAACCCCGGCCACTTTGTACCTCATTGCCGATAGCGGCGCCACCAAAACCTCGTGGCGGCTGGCCCAGCCCAGCCCCGACGGTTGGCGCATTAGCCAAGCCCATACGGTGGGGCTTAGCCCGTATTACCAAACCCAAACCGAGATAGTGCTGGCCCTGCGCAACGAACTGCTGGGCCAGCTACCCGAAACGGCCAACCGGGCCGTGCAGCGGATTTTCTACTACGGCACGGGGTGCGCCCGCCCCGAAAAGGCCCAAGTGGTGGCCGATGCGTTGCAGGTGGTGTTCCCCCCGGCCCAGGTGGAAGTCCACCCCGACTTGCTGGGGGCCGCCCGCGCGCTTTGCGGGCGCGAGCCGGGCATTGCCTGCATTTTGGGCACGGGTTCCAACGCCGCCCGCTACGACGGTCAGTGGCTCAGCAGTCAGGCCACCAGCCTCGGCTTTTGGCTGGGCGACGAGGGCAGCGGCGGCCACCTGGGCAAGCAACTGGTAACCGACTACCTCAACGGCGATTTGCCCGACCATCTGCGCAGCCAATTTGAGCAGCGGTTTGCCACCCACTACGCCGAGATCATGGACCGGGTGTATCAGCAGCCCTTCCCTAACCGTTACCTGGCCTCGTTCTCCAAGTTCGTGTTCGACCACCTGCGCGACCCCTACTGCTACCAGTTGGCGTACCACAGCTTCACAGCTTTTTTTCAGAAACGGGTTTGCAAGTTTGCTGATTATCGACAGCATCCTGTGCATTTTACTGGCTCGGTAGCGTTTTATTACGCCAACGTGCTGCGCCAAGCCGCCGCCGACCTGGGCATCACGGTCAAAAACATCAGCGATGAACCAGCCGCCGGGCTGGTGCTTTACCACCAACCGGATTTTTTGTAAATCGTACCCGCCAAATTGAACAAACTGAGGGCAGAAGCAAGTAAATATTAGACCTTTTGCAGATTAGATTTTTGGATTGGCTTAGGCTAGGATTTTCGTTCAAAACCCGCCTTTCCCGACCTCACCCTGGCCCTGCCCAAAGGGCAGGGGTGATCCCTTCTATTTTTGGCGGCTCGGAATAGGCCATTTATATCAATCTTGACACGGTCAAAAGCCCAAAGCTAGCTTTGCGTCTTAGCGGCTTTGCGAGAAATATTTTTGAACAGATCAGCCCTGCTCAAAGGGAGGGAACGTAATTTTGGCCCGAGTCTGGGTAATGCGCAAGGGGTCTAGTGTTGAAAAGCGACTAGACGATTGCATGATCAAATGATTTTCATTGATTATCAATTACTTATGGTATTAAGAAGATGTAACCTCCGTCTGATTTTGGGAGATCAATCGTCTTAAACCGCGACTTCTTGGCGCAGGATTTTCTGCATCACCTCGTCCAGGTTAGCCAGCGGGGCATAGCCCTGGGCCAGCAAAAACAACTGTTGCCCGTTAAAGTAGAGCAGCGTCGGAAACGACTGCACGCCCCAGCCTTGGACTTCCATAAACTCGTCTTCGGCCTGGATGCGGTACAGCGGGTCGCGGTAGCGGGCCAGAAAAGCGGCCTCGTCCACCCCGGCCAGCCGTTGGGCGATCTCGGTGTAGGTTTTCTCGGCGTGCAGGTCCTTGCCCTCGTGGTAAAAGGCCCGCTGCACCTCGTGGGCAAATTCCACGGCCTGGTCCAGGGCAAACGAACGGAACGCGGCCAGGGCCACCGCCGGCGGGGTGGAGTCGCTCACGTAAGTGGGGCTGGCCAACGGGCCGTGGAGGAACGGCTCGCCAAATTTGACCCCGGTAACTTCTTCTACCCGAGGCATGGCCCCTTTGATGTAAGCAGCTTTACGCGCGAGCGGCTCCACCCGCTCGCCAGTAACCATGCCCCCGCTGCGCACCGAAAACGCGAACTGCTGGCCATATTGGGCTTTCAACTGTTTTACTACCGGACTAAACCCGTAGCACCAACCGCAGAGGGCATCGTAAATATAGATGATTTCTTTCATGAGAGATCGTTAAACCAAGGTATGGGAATTGGTGGTTAAATGATTGTCGGATTATCCGCTTCAATTGTCGTTGATAATAGAAAAGAATACGTTGATGGATTTTGTTTTCTCCCTAAATTAAGCAAGAAATGTTTTATTTTATCTTCTTTATAATCAGTGTTTTGTATGTGATTTAAGGGAAGATATTCAACTATTATCTTCTCAAATCCTGATTAGTCACTTTACCCATTTTCAAGCCCAGACCTTGGTACCTTCGGTACAGTTTTTACACATCTCAATTTCACTCCGGGCAATCAACAAGCTCTGCCGAAATTGTTGGTACGGCTCGCTGCGCCACACCTGGGCAAACGTTTGGTCGGCCACGCTGCCCAGCCGGTGGTGGGCATCTTTGTCGAAACAGCAGGGCACCACGGCCCCGTCCCAGGTGATCACACAGGAGTGCCACATTTTCCAGCAACTGTTTTCCAGCGAATTTTTGAGGGCGAACGTGCCATCGGGCTGGGCTTGGTAGCGGGAGTAGCGGGCCTGGGTGGGCATCAACGGCGAGCCCTGTTGATAGTCGTAAAGTTGGGCGGTTTTGAAAACCACCTGGTCCACCCCCAGTTGGCGGCCTAGTTGGCGGGCCTCCCCGATCTGGTGCTCGTTGGGCCGCACCACCAAAAATTGGAACCGCACGTGCGGGGTGCGCGACTGTAGGCGCTTACGCCAGGCCAGCAGGCGGCGGGTACCGTCCAACACTTTTTCTAATTGGCCACCCACCCGGTAGGCTTGGTAAGTTTCCTGCGTAGTGCCGTCCAGCGAAATGATGAGCCGGTCCAACCCCGACTCCACCGTTTTGCGGGCGTTTTCGTCAGTGAGGTAATGGGCGTTGGTGGAAGTGGCCGTGTAAATGTTCCGGTCGGCGGCGTAGCGCACCAGCTCGGTAAACTGGGGGTGCAAATAAGGCTCGCCCTGGAAGTAAAAAGTGAGGTACAGCAAGTCGCGATGCAGTTCGTCAATCACCCGGCGGAACAACTCGGCCTGGAGCAGGCCCGTGGGCCGGGTAAACGAGCGCAGTCCGCTGGGGCATTCCGGGCAGCGGAGGTTGCAGGCCGTGGTGGGTTCAATGGCGATGCTCACCGGCAGGCCCGCCAGCCAAGGCCGCCGCCGCCACTTTGACCAGTAATAGCTGCCCAATACCTGGAGGCTGTTGGTCGCCCGGCGGGGGGTGAGCTTGCGCAGCAGGTTGAAAGTATCGGCCAGGGGCAGGTTCATGGTTGGGCAAATGTAGCGTACCCCCCGCAAACCCCGTGCCGCCAGGGCGGCTTTAGGAATTGCTTTGAACTCGATAAAATCCTGGTAATCAACGTATTAGGCGAAAACCTATTGAGTAATCCACCTAACAATCCATTGATAATCAATCAACTGGCCGATCCATCTTTTTTACCTAAATTGCCTGGGTAATCAACTCCTATGCCCTCACCAGCGCTTTCTTCGCCCGTTTTGCGCCCCCGGCTGTTCCAAGGCGCGCCCGACAGCCCATTTTTAGCCCCGCGCGGGGTTTGGTGGCAAGGCGGCTGGCTGCTAGTGGCCGATACCGGGCAAAACCGGGTGTTCGGGTGGCGGGGGCTGCCTACCACTGCCCTGGCCCCGCCCGACCTAGTGCTGGGCCAAACCGAAACCGGGGCCACCGGGCGCAACGCGGGCGGGCGCGTGGGCGCGGCCAGCCTGCAATACCCCTCCGGCCTCTGGACCGACGGTCAGCGGCTCGCCGTGGCCGATGCCTGGAACCACCGGGTGCTGCTGTGGCACCAACTGCCCCAGCGGCCCGGTGCCCCGGCCGACGTGGTGCTGGGCCAGCCCGATTTTACCCACAACGAGCCTAACGTGGCGGGCGTGGGCAAGCCGCCTTCGGCCCAAAGCCTTTATTGGCCTTACGGCGTACATTTTGACGGCGAACGCCTGTGGATCGCCGATACGGGCAACCGCCGGGTGGTGGGCCACTCGCAATGGCCCCAGGCTCACTTTAGCCCCGCTGATTTGCTCATTGGCAAGCCCAGTTTTACCGAACGCGACTATGAGCATACCGCCGCCGTGTGGCCCTACTCGGTAAAACTAGGGCCGGGCGGTGAGCTTGCCATCGCGGATACGCAATATTGCCGCGTGCTGTGGTGGCTGCACTGGCAAGCCGCCCTAGCAGGGGAACCGCCCCGGCTCATCGGCCAACCCGACCTGGCCAGCAACGGCCCCAACCAGTTGGCCCTGCGCCCAGGACCTGCCGGGCTTAACTGGTGCTACGACACCGCCTTTTGGCGAGGTCGGCTCTGGGTGGCCGATACCGCCAACAGCCGGGTGCTCGCCTTTGCCCTCGGCAACGACCCGCTGCCCAAGGTTCGCTGTACTGGCCGTTTGCCCTGTGCCCGGCGGGCGAGGCCCTAGTGGTGGCCGATACGGGCAACCACCGCCTGCTCATTTACGAACCTGCTTCATACTAAAATGACCAAATGATTGCCTGATTAAATGACTGTTCCCTTTGATTATCTATCTTTTACAAGATGAGGAACCTACAATCTTTACTTGATCTTGGTGTAAGCCCGTTTACCTTTTGTTTTTGAGATTGGAATAGCTTCGTTGCGAGAGACGAACCCCAAGATTCCGGTACGCGGCGGCCAGGCCGGGCGAACGGCCCCAAACGGGGCGGCCTAGCCGCAAGCTCTTAAAAGCTGTTTGAGTTATTCTCTAGGGCCGTAAGCTCCATCTTTTGGCTGCAACTTCACCACCATTCTTGACCATAAATCTATTATGGCATGTAAATATTGGGGCGTTTCACTTAAAAACCC
>JALONO010000166.1 GCA_025454895.1 Bernardetiaceae bacterium | reverse complement strand
AATAATCGTCTTCGTGGAAATCGTTACCAACAAAAATATCGTCCCAGCCGTCGTTGTTCAGGTCGGCCACGGCCACGCTCAGGCCGTAGCCCATGGGGGCACCGTAAATGCCCGCCTTTTCCGATACGTCGGTGAAGGTGACCCCTTTGGCCGGGGCCAGCCGACCATCCGGCCCGCGCTTGAGGTCGTTGCGCATCAGGTAGTCGCCCGCTTCGTTGTTGCGCAGGCTGCGGGTGCTCACCCGGTCGTAGGAGCGGGAGGTGTGTACCGCGTGGTTGAGCAGGTAAACGTCCAGGTCGCCGTCGCGGTCGTAATCAAAAAACGCGGCCTGGGTGGCAAAGCCGGAAAAGTCGAGGTTGTAATCGGCCGCTTTTTCGGTAAAAGTGGGCACGCCGTTGTTCGCTGCGGCATCGGCATTGTTGATATACAGTTCGTTGCTGCCCTCCAAGCCCTGGAAATTGCCCACCGCGCACACATAAATATCTAGCCAGCCATCGCCGTTTACATCGGCCAAGGTTACCCCGGTTTGCCAGTCGGCAAAGCCTGCCACCCCGGCCCGGTCGGTAATGTCTTCAAACTTAAAATTGCCTTTGTTGAGATAACACTTGTTCTTTTCCCGGTTGCTCACCAAGTAAATATCGGGCAGGCCGTCGTTGTTGAAATCGCCGGTGGCCACCCCGCCGCCGTTATAAAAGTACAGGTAGTCGATGAGGTTGAACTCGCCCCGGTCGTCGAGGCGGTTGGTGAAACCTACGCCGCTCAACCCACTGTCGATGCGAGTGAACAGGGGTTTTTCGGCCGGGCCTGGCCCGGTTTGGGAGGTTCCGTTGTTGCACTCGCTAAATAAAACGACCAGCGCCAGCGCGCTGCCTACCCGTAACCAGCTCATGAATTTGTAAAGTGTCGATTGATCAAAGTCTGCAAAATTAACCTGAAAACTGGGCGGGCAATTCATCAGCCCTGCCGGGCCCGGGCGGGCGGGTTTGGTGGAGCAGGCTTTTCTACCAGTAGCCTGAGCGGATTGATCAAGAATTCAAGTAGAGATTGTGTGTTCGTGGTGCTATAAATGATTGATTACCAAGAGGAAAAATCATTTAATCATGCATCACTTTAGGATTACTGCCCGGCCAGCCACAAGGTAGCGTTCATGATGAGGATGGCGTGGCTGCGCACCTCGGTCCAGCCGGGGTAGAGGCGGTCGTTGGGGTCGCCGGTGCCGTCGTCGGCGGGCGAGCTATCGCCCAGGGCCACCACCCGGCCCTTGCCGTAGGTGCTGTAAGCGCACATGGCTTGGCCGGGGTTGTCCTGGCGGGTTACCACGGCCTTGGCCGCCCCGCTGAGGCTCATGGTGGCCCCATTGCTGAACTTGAGGCGGTCGGCCCGGCCGTAGGGGCCGTTGCTAAAAGGGGCCTGGGCAAACGCGCTGCTGGTTTCCTTGATGTTATCCAGGTTGAACTTGATGCCGAAGGGGTTGGCCGCCAACAAGGCATTGAATACACAGGGCGAGTCGCAACCATCGTTGTTGCGGTCCGACTTATCGTGGTCACCGATGAGGAACAGGCCCCCGCCCGCGTCCACGAACGCGATAATGGCCCGCCGCTCCTCGTCGGTAAAGGCGATGTTCGGCTCGCAGATGATGAGCACCTTATAATTGGTCAAATCCTGGGCGTTGCGGCGGTTGCCGTAAGTGAACTGGCCGTTGTTGGGCAACGTTTCTACCTCAAAGCCCCGTTTCACCAGTTCCACCGCCCAGGCCGACAGCCCGCCCTGCCAGTACGTCTCGGGGGTGTTGGCGGTGATGCCCGCTGCCGCCGGGGTGGGCACGCGCTGGGGGTTGGCCTCGTTGCGGCGGCCGGGGGTCATGCGGCCGTCGTTGCCCGGCCCCAGGTCAAATTTGTCGGCATCGATCACCCAGTCGGCGTTACCGGCCATTTGGGCGTGGCTGGCATCAAAGAGCACTTTCGGTTTTTGGGCGGCCAGCGGCTGGGCGGTGGCCAGGGCCAAAGCCAGGCCAAGGGGCAGGAATAATTTCATGGAAAAGGTTTAACAGAAACGGGCGGCAAGTTAAGGCCCCGGCCGGAAAACGCCCCCCGGCCGGTGGGGCAAAAAAAAAAGCGGCTGCTTTTGCAACCGCCCTAGTCATTTTGCCGCTCATTTTAGTCGGGGTGACAGGATTTGAACCTGCGACCACCAGCACCCCATGCTGATACGCTACCGGGCTGCGCTACACCCCGTAAATACTAGGGTGGCAAAATGTGGGGGCAAAATTAGCCTTCCCCAATTTGATTTCCAACGCCGGGTGGAAATTTTTTGCCACATCGTTTGTAATCAAGGGGGTATTCTTTAATTTTGCGTTCCATTTTAAAAAGCATTCATTTTTAAGCACCATTTTAAATGCCAACCATTCAGCAATTAGTACGAAAGGGTCGGGAAAAATTGGTCTTTAAGTCGAAGTCTCCGGCTTTAGACTCTTGCCCCCAAAAGCGTGGGGTATGCACTCGGGTGTACACAACAACGCCCAAGAAACCCAACTCAGCCATGCGCAAAGTCGCAAAAGTCCGCCTCTCTAACGGCATCGAGGTGATTGCTTACATCCCAGGCGAGGGCCACAACTTGCAAGAGCACTCAATCGTGCTCATCCGTGGCGGCCGGGTGAAAGACCTTCCCGGTGTCCGTTATCACATTGTCCGTGGCGCGTTGGACACCGCCGGGGTAAATGGCAGAAAGCAACGCAGATCCAAGTATGGCGCTAAGCGCCCCAAACCCGGGCAAGCCGCTCCGGCAGGTAAAAAAGGTGGCGCACCGGCTAAAAAGAAATAAATAGTCACCTGGCAAAAACATTTTGAGCAATGAGAAAGACCAAACCTAAAAAACGCTACCTGCTGCCGGACCCCAAGTTTAACGACGTAATGGTTACCCGGTTTGTGAACAACCTGATGTACGAAGGCAAAAAAGAGAAAGCCTACGGCATTTTTTACGATGCCTGCGAACTGGTGGAAAAACGCCTGGGCAAAAGCGGCGAAGCCGTGAGCGGCCTGGAAACTTGGAAAAAAGCCCTGAGCAACATTATGCCCTCGGTAGAAGTGCGCAGCCGCCGCGTAGGCGGGGCCACCTTCCAAGTGCCCACCGAAGTGCGCCCCGACCGTCGGGTTTCGCTCGGTATCAAGTGGATGATCAATTACGCCCGCAAGCGCGGCGAGAAAAGCATGGTGGAACGCCTAGCCGGTGAGATCATCTCGGCCTCCAAAGGCGAAGGTGCCGCCGTGAAAAAGAAGGACGATACCCACCGCATGGCCGACGCCAACAAAGCATTCTCACATTTTAGATTTTAACCAACGTGGCAAAGGATTTAACCTATCTCCGTAACATTGGCATCATGGCCCACATCGATGCCGGTAAAACCACCACCACCGAGCGGGTGCTGTACTACACTGGCCTTACCCACAAACTGGGCGAGGTACACGAAGGTGCCGCCACTACCGACTGGATGGAGCAAGAGCAAGAGCGTGGCATCACCATTACGGCGGCGGCAGTTACCACTAACTGGAACTACCCCACCGAGCAAGGCGAGTCCACGCCCGAGACGATGTCGTATCAGATCAACATCATCGATACGCCAGGCCACGTTGACTTTACCGTAGAAGTAGAACGCTCGTTGCGCGTGCTTGACGGGGCCGTAGCCCTGTTCTGTGCCGTGTCGGGCGTGGAACCGCAATCGGAAACAGTTTGGCGCCAAGCTGATAAGTACAAGGTACCCCGCATCTGTTTTGTCAACAAAATGGACCGCGCCGGGGCCGACTTCTTCAAAGCGGTAACGGAGATCAAAGAGAAACTCAACGCCAAGCCCGTGCCGTTGCAAGTACCCATCGGGGCCGAGGAGAATTTCCAAGGCGTAGTGGACTTGATCACCAATAAAGGCATCATCTGGAACTCGGAGGACAAAGGCAAAACCTACAAGATCATCGACATCCCCGCCGATATGGTGGAGGAAGTAGAGCAATGGCGCCAAGAACTGGTAGAAGCCGTGGCCGAATACGACGACCATTTGTTGGAGAAGTTTTTTGAAGACCCCAACTCGATCACGGAAGTCGAACTTCGGGCCGCGATCCGCAAAGCGGTGATCGACATGAAGTTCTTCCCGGTGATGTGCGGCTCGGCCTTCAAAAATAAAGGTGTACAAGCCATGCTCGATGCCGTGGCCGCCTACCTGCCCTCGCCCCTGGACCTGCCCCCCACCGAAGGTACCAACCCCGACACGGAGCAGCCGGTAACCCGCCTGCCCCAGGTGGATCAGCCCTTCACGGCCTTGGCATTCAAGATCGCCACCGACCCGTTTGTGGGCCGCCTGTGCTTTATGCGCGTGTACGCAGGCAAGCTCGATAAAGGCTCGTATGTGTACAACACCCGCACCGGCAACAAAGAGCGCATCTCGCGCCTGGTGCAAATGCACGCCAACAAGCAAAACCCCATCGATTTGGTGGAAGCTGGCGACATCTGCGCCGGGGTAGGTTTCAAAGACATCAAAACTGGCGACACCTTGTGTTCGGAAGATAACAAGATCGTGCTGGAGTCGATGAGCTTCCCCGAGCCAGTGATTGGTTACGCTATTGAGCCAAAGAAAACCGCCGACCAAGACAAACTGGGCCTGGCCCTGTCGAAGTTGCTGGAAGAAGACCCCACCTTGCAAGCCTACACCGACCAAGAAACCGGCCAGACCGTTCTGCGCGGGATGGGCGAATTGCACCTGGAAATCATCATTGACCGGATGCGCCGCGAGTTCAAGGTAGAAGTGAACCAAGGTGCGCCGCAAGTGGCTTACAAAGAGCACTTGACCGCCAGTGTGGCCGAACACCGCGAGGTGTACAAGAAACAAACCGGTGGCCGGGGTAAATTCGCCGACATCGTGTTTGAACTCGGGCCTCGTACCGACGGGCTGGTAGGTTTGGAATTTGTCAATGATATCGTGGGCGGGGTGATCCCGAAAGAATTCATCAACCCCGTACAAAAAGGTTTCGAAGAAGCCATGAAAAGCGGCGTACTGGCCGGCTTCCCCATGGACTCGATGCGCGTGCGGTTGTTCCACGGCTCGTACCACGATGTGGACTCCGACTCGCTGTCGTTTGAAATGGCCGCCAAGATTGGCTACAAGGAAGCTGCCCGTAAGTGCAAGCCCCGGTTGCTCGAGCCGATCATGAGCGTGGAGGTAGTAACCCCCGACGAATTCACCGGCCCCGTAACTGGCGACTTGAACCGTCGCCGTGGTATTATGAAAGGCATGGACACCAAAGGCGGTGCCCAGGTGGTAAAGGCTGACGTGCCGCTGTCTGAACTATTTGGTTACGTAACTGACTTGCGTACCATCTCGTCGGGCCGCGCCTCGGCTTCGCTCACCTTCTCGCACTACTCGGAAGTGCCCAACAACATGGCCGATGCGATTGTGGCTGAACTGAAAGGGGCCGCCGCTAAAGCTTAACGCAGTGAAATAAAACTGGGTCGGCCACTGGGGCGGTCCGGTTCTTCAAAACTCTCTTCGAAACACCATGAATCAGAAAATAAGAATTAAACTCAAGTCCTACGATCACAATTTAGTTGACAAATCGTCGGAGAAGATCGTTAAGGCGGTAAAGGCCACTGGTGCCGTAGTTAGCGGGCCCATTCCTTTGCCTACGGAAAAAGAAAAATACACCGTGCTGCGTTCGCCCCACGTGAACAAAAAGGCCCGCGAGCAGTTCCAACTTTGCACCTACAAGCGCCTAGTTGACATCTACTCGTCGAACCCTAAAACCGTGGATGCGCTCATGAAACTGGAATTGCCCAGCGGCGTGGACGTTGAGATCAAAGTTTGATCGCCCGCATTTGGATTTCTTACTGAAACCCTTGGTTGTTTGACCAAGGGTTTTTTATTTGGGCCTGTCATCTTGACCCATTTATATCAAAATCAAATAGAGATTGCGTATTTCTTATCCTATAAGTAATTGGTAATCAAATGGAACAATCATTTGATCATGCAATCAGTAGATCATTTTAGTATTATTCCTCCATGCCATCCCGCACATTTACCCAACTTTTCGGCGCGGCTTTAGTGGCCCTCGCCGCCCTGCAAACCCCCGCCTTGGCCCAGAAAAAGCCCCTGGCTGATCTCGATGCCTTTATGGAACGCAACCTGGCCGCTTGGAAAGTGCCCGGAGCCGCCGTGGTAATAGTAAGCCAGGGCCAGGTGATCTGGCTCAAAGGCTACGGTCAGCGGCATTTGGGCCAGGGCCTACCGGTTACCCCTCAAACCGTGTTCCCCATTGCCTCGTGTACGAAGGCGTTTACCACCACGGCCCTCGGCATTTTGGCCGATGAGGGTAAGCTGGACTGGGATGCCCCGGCCCGCACCTATGCCCCGGACCTGCAACTGGCCGACGACTACGTTACCGCCCACCTCACCCCCCGCGACATGGCCTGCCACCGGTCCGGCTTGCCCCGCCACGACCTGGTGTGGTACGCCGCCTCCCTCACCCGGGCCGAACTATTCGCCCGGCTGCGGTACCTGCCACCCAGCAAGCCCTTCCGCACGGTATATCAGTACAACAATCACATGTTTATGGCCTTGGGCGTGCTGGTGGAACGCATCAGCGGCCAACCGTGGGAAACCTTTGTGCGCCAACGGATTACCGAGCCACTGGGGATGACCAACACGGTATTTAGCTACCCGGAAATGTTGCAAAAGGCCAACTACGCCCTGTCGTACGCCGAGGTAAACGGCCACCCGGTGGAGCAGTCTCTGGGCAGCAATGTGGATGTAATGGGGCCTACGGGCGGCATCAAGTCCACTGCCGAGGACCTGGGCCACTGGCTGCTGCTGCAACTCCAGCGGGGCAAGCACCAGGGCAAAACCATTGTGAGCGAGGCCCAATGGCAAAACACCCATACGCCCCACGTGGTAGTGCCCGGCGAACTGAAATATGAAGAATACTCCTACGGCCATTACGGTCTCGGGTGGCGCATCGACGACTACCGCGACCACTTGCGCGTGCTGCACAACGGGGCCATTGAGGGTTACCGTGCCCAAATCACCCTGTTCCCCCGGCAAAATTTCGGGGTCGCGATCCTCACCAACACCTCGGCGGCCGAGTACTATTTTGTAAACACCGTGAGCAACTACGTAGCCGACCAACTGCTGGGCATCCCCCCGGTCGACTGGTCTGCGCGTTTGCAGCAGGAGCGCGCTGAGGCGAACCAAAAAGCCGCCAAGGCCAAGGCAGCCCCCGATACTGTGCGCGTAACCGGCACCCAGCCTGGGCACTCATTAACTTCATACGCAGGTACTTACGCGCACCCGGCCTACGGCAAAATCAAAGTTCAGGTGTTCGAGAACCGCCTTCAGGCCAACTACCGCAGTTTCCAGATGGACCTCAACCACTACCATTTCGAGGTGTTCGAGGCCGTTAACAACTCCCGGTTCGACAAGTACAAATTCCAGTTCATCACCAATGCCCAAGGCAAGGTGGACAAGCTCACCGTACCCCTTGAGCCTGCCCTAGGCGCGGGTATAGAGTTTAGCCGCCAGTAGCCACGAAACACCCGCCTTGGTGGGTTCATTTTAGATTTCTTCGCTTCGGCACCTGTCCACCGCCGATTGGGTACTCACGATCTGGCCCGGTGGTTTGGCAAAAATGCCAAATACCGAACGTTTGCGGTATAAATTTGTCCGCTTAGGTTCGGCTGACCTATCGTTCTACTTATATCAAAATACCATCGGGATTGCATGTTGCTGACGCTGTAAATAATTGGTAATGCAATAGAAAGTTTATTATTTATATTATTGAAAATCAATAAATTATGCAGACCATTCGCTGGGGGATTGCGGGCCTGGGCAAAATAGCAGGCAAGTTTGCCGAGGGCCTGACCCAGGTACCAGGGGCCCAACTGGTGGCCGTGGCTTCCCGCTCCGCCGAACGGGCCGCCGCTTTTGCGGCTCAATACCAGGTTCCCCAGGCTTACCATAGCTTCGCCGCCCTGGCCCAAGACCCCGCCGTGGACGTGGTTTACATCGCCGCTCCCCATACCGACCACCACCCGCTGAGCGTGCTCATGATGCAACACGGCAAGGCGGTGCTTTGCGAAAAACCCTTGGCCATCCACCTAGGCCAAGTGGAAGAGATGATCACGACGGCCCAAGCCCAACAGGTGTACTTCATGGAGGCCCTTTGGACCAAGTTTTTGCCCCAATTTACCCGGTTACAGCAACTGGTGCAGCAGCAGGCCATTGGCCAAATCCGGTCGGTACACGCGCAGTTTGCCTTTGTGCCGCCGTTTTTACCGGACCGCCGGGTGCTGAACAAAGCCCTGGGCGGCGGGGCCTTGCTCGACATTGGTTTGTATCCTATCCTACTGGCTAACAGCTTATTAGGCCCTCCCGATGAGCTTCTGGCCAACGCCCAGTTTGGCCCTACCGGGGTGGACGAACAGTGCAACATGTTGTTCCATTACGCCAACGGAGCCACGGCCGTGCTCAGTTGCGCGTTTGCCTACACGGGCGCGGTGGAAGCCACGATTTACGGCACTGATGGTTACTTGCACCTGCACCATCCTTGGCACGGGCTGTGCCCGGCCCTAAGCTGGTACAACGGCCAACGCGAACTGATGGAAAAAATCCACTTTGCCCATCACGGCAACGGCTACCAACACGAAGCCGAGGCCGTGGGCCACGACCTGCGGGCGGGCCGTTTGCAGAACGCAGTGGTCAGCCACGAGTTTAGCCGGCAGTTGATGGCCACTCTGGACCGGGTGCGGTTAGCCGCCGGCATCCAGTATGAGCAGTAACCTGCTGCCCCCCAACCAGACTGGTTGATTGAGCAAAAGCCGCAAGCAAGGGCTTTGGCCTAGTGCCTTGGGGCCGGAAATTTCTATTCCATTGATTGCCCCCTGG
>JALONO010000011.1 GCA_025454895.1 Bernardetiaceae bacterium | reverse complement strand
GGGTGCCGTTGACCGTGACGGCCTGCCCGGCGGCGATCTCCAGGGCCGCCCCGGCCTGGACCGTCAAATCCTTGGCCACAAAGCTGCCGGGCTGGTTGGGCGAGCACTCGCCACAAACGCATTGTCTGCCGCGCCAGGGGCATTAGGCACCCAGGCCTGGCCGTTCCAGGTGGGGAAGATGGGTGGGAACACGGTGACCAGGTTGCTGGCCGGGCGGCCCACTACAATGCGCTCGCCCGCGCCGAGAGCTGAAAAATTACTCATGCCGTTGGCCACCGTCCCGCGCACGCTATTGGCTGCGGTAATCGGCCCCGAGCGTTCGTACCGATGCCGTAGGTGATGGCGCCTGCATCCATCACCGTACCGTTGTCCCAGTTAGGGCTACTGACCACATAATTGCCGTTGAGAGCTATGGCGTTCCATATCCGGTCGCCGACGGTGCTGCCCACCAGCGAGTTGACTCCACTGACAATGCCCACCGTGCCACCAGCACCGTTGCCCCAAGTTGCCGCCCCGGGTACTGTTCCAATCTGGGCTGCGCACCACGTAATTGCCGTTGCTCAAAACGGTGATCCCGCCGCCAAAAAGCAGGCCTTCCCCGATCAAGTCGTTAGCACTGCTACCCACCAGTGAGTTGGCCGCGCTGACCGGTCCCACCGTACCCCCGGTGCCGCTGCACCAGGTTACCGCGCCCCGGCCACCATCCCATCTAGGGCTGACCACTACGTAGTTACCGTTGGGCAGGGCAGTAACACCGATGCTAAACTGGTTGCTGCCTAAAAAGTCGCCTGCGGAGCTACCCACTAACGAATTGGTCGCACTGACCAGGCCCACCGTGCCCCCGGCTCCATTGCCCCAGGTAGCCGCACCCCGGCCGCCATTCCAGGTACTGCCGAGGGCTACGTAGTTACCGTTGGTCAGGGGGACGGCGAGACCGGGCCCTTCATCTATGTTATTGCCCACCAGCGAGTTGCTGGCATTGATCTCGCCCACCGTGCCTCCAGAACCATTGCACCAGGTCACTGCGCCTCGACGGCCGTTCCAGTTGGGGCTACTGACCACATAGTGGCCGTTGGTGAGGTACGCAATACGAAACATGCCTACATTGTCATTGCTCATACTGCCCACTAAGGAGTTGGTGGCACTCACCGGCCCCACCGTGCCCCCGGTGCCGCTGCCCCAGGTTACCGCGCCGGCGTTGGTGATGGTACCGTTGTCCCAGTTGGGGCTGCACACCACATAATTGCCGTTGGGTAGAGCAAAAGTGCTACTGCGCCCCAGCTCATCCACGATGGTGCTACCCACCAGCGAATTGCTGGCATTGATCTCGCCCACCGTGCCCCCTGAGCCGTTGCCCCAGGTTACCGCGCCCCGGAATCCGTTCCATCGGTGGTTAACGACCACATAGTTGCCTTTTGCAAGAGGGGTGACCACAGTGCCAAGCCCTTCCCCAGTGGCACCTCCCACCAACGAGTTGGCGGCACTGACCGTCCCCACTGTGCCCCCGGTGCCGTTGCCCCAGGTTACCGCGCCCGCATCGGCGATGGCACCGTTGTCCCAATAAGGACTACTCACTACATAGTTATTATCGTTCAATACTGCGATGCCTCTATCGCCCACGTTATCATTGCTTGTGCTGCCCACTAACGAGTTGGCCACACTGACTATGCCCACCGTACCCCCGGTACCGTTGCCCCAGGTTACCGCACCTGCATCGATGACGGTACCATTGTCCCATAAGGGACTGACTACGACATAATTGCCATTAGTGAGGGTGCTGGTGGGTTTGAGGCCCACCGCATCATTGGTGCTGCTACCCACCAGTGAATTAACGGCACTGATCGTGCCTACCGTGCCCCCGGCACCGTTGCCCCAGGTCACTGCCCCGCGTTAATGATCGCACCATTATCCCAATTGGGGCTACGTACCACGTAATTGCCATTGGTCAGGACAGTAATACCACCGCCGAAGCTGCCGACCTCATCATTGAAGGTGCTACCCACCAGGGAGTTGGCGGCACTGACTACACCGCTCACCCCGGTGGTACCGCTGCCCCAAGTTACCGCTCCCTGCGAAAATGACCAATAAGTACTGGCCACCAAATAGTTACCATTGGTTAACACAACAACACCATTAGTGCTGACTTGGTCGCCAGGAACACTTCCCACCAGTGAGTTGGTCGCACTAACTACCTCACCTAATCCCGTGGAGCCGTTCACCCAGGTGGCCGCACCCCGATTGAGATTCCAATTGGGACTGGGCACCACAAAATTACTGCTACCGGTTAGGACACGGACACCGCTGCTGCCCACCTGGTCATTGGCGGTGCTGCCGGTCAGGGTGCTGATTAGGGCCAGAGTGGTGCCGTTGTACAGGTGTACACGGCCCCCACATCCGAGACGGCCCCCAGGTCGTAGTTTGAGTCGCACACCACGAAGTTGCCGTTGGGCAGGGTGGTGACCGTGGCGCCGAACGCGCCACTGCCCGGCGGGCCAGGGATGTCTTGGGCGGTGGCGGATAGGGCGGCCAAACTCAGGCCGCATAAAAGCGGAAGAAGGCGGAAGGGAATCATACTACTGGATGGTTATTAAAAAGCAAGTTAAAAAATCCCAAAATGAGCTAAAAGCTACGGCATAGGTTTAATTAACCAGGGTTGAGCCGTAAAGCAAGCAAAGCTACTATTTTAAATAGACTAATAAAATCATATCATTAATGCAGTATGATGTTGGCCGAAGGTCTGCATTCCCCACTTTTGTGCTCGGAGTAGCCCAAACTTTGAAAAATTAAGCCGGTTCGCAAATTTTGCGGCCCCTAACCGTTATAAAACTATATGGCTCGCTCCAAAAAACCAGTTCAAACCACCATTGAGCACCTGGCCGTTACAGACCTCAGCTCCGAGGGCAAAGGCGTGGCCCGGCATGAGGGGCTGGTGGTGTTTGTGCAGGGCGGCGTGCCCGGCGACGTGGTGGATGTGCAGGTACTTTCCCAGAAAAAAAACTTTCAAGAGGCCAAAATCACTTACTTCCACCAAAAGTCCACGCTGCGCAGCGAGCCTTACTGTCAGCATTTTGGCCATTGCGGCGGGTGCAAGCTCCAACATGTCCAATATTCGGAGCAGTTGCAGTTTAAGCACAAACAGGTACTGGATGCCTTGCAACGGCTGGGCAAAGTGTCCATTGGCGAGGTGGAACCCATTTTGCCCTCGGCCCAAACCCGGTTTTACCGCAACAAACTCCAATACTCGTTTTGCAACAAACGCTGGTTTACGCCCGAGGAGATCGCCCAGCAGACCATTTTGGAAGGCGTGGGCGTGGGTTTTCACGTGCCGGGGCGGTTCGACAAGGTGCTCGACATCGAGTATTGCTACCACCAAATCGATCCCTCCAACCAAGTGAGGTTGGGGCTGAAGCAGTTTGCCCTCGAACAGGGTTTCTCGTTTTACGATGTATGGCTCCAACGCGGGCTGATGCGCACCATCACCATCCGCAACACTACCTTGGGCGAGTGGATGCTCATTGTGCAGGTGGGCGAGCCAGAGATGGAAGCCATCGGGCAATTGATGGAATACGCCAAAACCGCGTTCCCCTTCCTCACCTCACTGTTTTACGTGATTAACCAAAAGGGCAACGATACCTACGACGACTTGGACATGGTGCTCTACCACGGCCGCGCGTACATCCGCGAACAAATGGAGCACTTGGTGTTCCACATTGGCCCCAAGTCGTTTTTCCAAACCAACTCGCCGCAGGCAGTGGAGCTTTACCGGGTTACCCGCGAGTATGCGGGCCTCACCGGGCGCGAGGTCGTGTATGACCTGTACACGGGCACGGGCACCATTGCCTGTTTCGTGGCCCACCAGGCCCAGCAGGTGATCGGGGTAGAGTACGTGCCCTCCGCCATTGAAGACGCCAAGGTGAACGCCCAGCTCAACGGCATCGGCAATACCCAATTTTACGCGGGTGACTTGGCCGAGGTGCTGCTGACCCCCGGCTTTTTGGCTGATCATCCCCGGCCCGACGTGATCATCACCGACCCCCCGCGCACGGGTATGCACCCGCTGGTGGTGGATACCCTGCTTTCCATAGCCTGCCCCCGCATTGTGTACGTGAGCTGCAACCCGGCCACCCAGGCCCGCGACCTGGCCGTGCTGGATGCCAAGTACGCCGTCAAGAAAATCCGCCCGGTGGACATGTTTCCGCAAACGGCCCATGTGGAGAACGTGGCCCTGCTCGAACTGCGCTAACCGGCCTTCGGAATTGGCAAAATGGGGTTTTATTTGCAGCAAAGCCTTGAAAATGAAAACCAAAATCTTGATCGTTACCGGCGACGGTGGCGAAAGCTACGAAACCCTTTATGCCCTCCACCGTTTTGCCGAGGCGGGCTACGAACCGGTATTGGCCGCCCCCTCGGCCCGGCGGCTCCACTTGGTCATCCACGACTTTGAACCGGGCTGGGACACCTACATCGAGCGGCCGGGCTACGCTGCGGAGGCCCAACTCACCATTGGCGAGGCTCAAGTGGCCGACTACGCCGCCATTTTGCTCCTGGGCGGGCGAGCACCGGAGTACCTGCGCAACCACGCCCCCTTACTGGACTTGGTGCGGCAGTTCCACGACCAGGGCCGCTGGGTGTTTGCCATTTGCCACGGTATCCAAATTTTGGTAACCGCCGGGCTAGCCCCAAACCGTTGCCTCACTTGTTACGAGCACGTGCGGGCCGAGGTAGAAATGGGCGGCGGCACCTGGGACCACGCCCAAGCCGTGCGCGACGGCCGGCTGGTGACCGCTCAAACGTGGCAGTCGCACCCGGAGTTTTACCGGCTGGTGTTCGGGTGCCTGGCCGAAGCGGCCTAACTGGTCGGCATCTTTTCGCTAAGCCCGGGCCGAACGGCTATTCCTTCACCACAAAGCGGTCTAAGTTCATGATGGCGTTGGCTACCAAGGTGTAGGCCGCCCGCTGCTGGGCCGGGAGAGCCGGGGTACCCGTGGCAGGTGCTGGGCCAGCCAGGGCCTCAGCCGCCGCTGGGTCAGCCTGGAAGTTGGCCAGGGCTTGCTGGTATAGTTTTTCCAATGTGGCCAGTTCGCGTGGGCTGGGGCTGCTGATGAGGGCGGTTTCGTAGGCTGCGCTGATCACCTTGGCCGGGGCCGCACCGGGGCTTTGCCGCCAAGCCAATTGCACCAGGCCCCGGGCGTTGATGATGGCCACCGTGTCGTTCAAACTGGTGAGGGCCTGCAACGGGGTGTTGGTGCGGATGCGGCGGGGCAGGCAAAACTCCCGGCTGGGCGCATCGTAAGCCATGAGGCTGGGGTAAGGGCTGCTACGCCGCCAATACGTGTACAACGCCCGGCGGTTGGCATCTTCCCCCTGGCTGGTTTGCCATTGCTGGCCACTATACACCACTTGCCACACGCCCTCGGGTTGTAGGGGCATTACACTGGGGCCGTACATTTTGCGGCTCAGCAGGCCGCTCACGGCCAGGGCTTGGTCGCGCACCTGCTCGGCACTCAGGCGCGTGCGCGGGGCGTACGAGAGGTAGCGGTTAGCCGGGTCCAGGGCCTGGGCCTGCGGGCTGGCCACCGAGCTTTGCCGGTACGTGGCCGACATCACCATTTCTTTTAACAGCCGTTTCACGCTCCATTTGTACTCGGTTTGAAACTTTACCGCTAGCCAGTCAAGCAGTTGGGGGTGACTGGGCTTGGCCCCTTGCGAGCCAAAATCTTCTAACGTTTCTACTAGGCCGGTGCCAAACACTTGCTCCCAAAACCGGTTGACGGCCACCCGGGCGGTGAGCGGGTTCTGCGAGTTGGTCATCCATTGGGCCAGGCCCAGGCGGTTGGCCGGGGCCCCGGTGGGCAGCCCGCCCAGGCTTTGCGGCACGTTGGGGGTTACCTTGTCGCCGGGGGTGAGCCAGTTGCCGCGCACAAACACGTGGCTAGTCCGCTCCCGGCCGGGCGGTAAGTCGCGCATAATGGGGGTGGTCACGGCATTAAACTTGGCCAAAGAGTCTTTAGCTCGGGCCAGAGTAGTTTCCATTTTACCCCAAGTGTGGCCGGGTCGGTTCAAGAAAAATTGGCGGATTTGGAACGGCCCCAGAAATTCGTCGCCGCTATCGTTGCGCATGGTATTGTTGTATTTGGTGTTGGCGCATTGGAACACAAAATACACATTATGAGGGCCGCTAACCGCCTTGAAAGGGGCTTTAACGGTCGATAGCTTCACTTTGGTATCCCACCAGCCAATGCTCGAGGGGTTGTTGGGCGGCAGCGTGGCCTTGGCTACTAAGGGCCCATCCACCTGATCCAGGCGTACTTCTACCTCGCCCCCGGTGGTGGTGGCAAAATACTCAAACCCGATTTCGTTAACCTGGCTCAAATCCAGGTTACGGTACATGACCCACGAGCCGTGGCGGATGTAGCCCAGCACTCCGTTCCGCACCTGCACGCGGTGGTATTCATCAAACTCTTGGGCACTTAGCCGGGGCAACAGGGCCAAGCGGCGGCGCAAGGCAAAGTTTGACAGGCCATGCTCGGTACGGGCATCGTTGAAAGCAGCCAATTGCCCGTGGCCCGGAGGCGGGTTTTTGGCCGGAATGAAGTTCGATGAGGGGGGGGCATTTTGGGCTAAAGTGGGGCTGGCCTCGCGGTTTTCCCGCTGCTCGATAAACTCGATGAGCGGCCGCATTTTTGCCTGGTCGGCTTCTTTATAAGTGCGCAGCAAGGGCAGGTCGTCGGGCCGGTCATAATCTTGGGTGTTGTTGAAAAAAGCTAAAAACTTGTAATACTCCTCGTGCCGGATGGGATCGTAAGGGTGGCTATGGCATTGGATACAGGCAAAGGTGGTGCCCTGCCACACATCCCAGGTGGTGTTTACCCGATCCAAAACTTCAGCGGTGCGGAACTCCTCGTCGTCGGTGCCGCCCTCGTCGTTGTTCATGGTGTTGCGGTGGAACGCCGTGGCCACCAGTTGTTCTTCGGTGGGTTGGGGCAGCAGGTCGCCCGCGATTTGCTCGGTGGTAAACTGGTCAAACGGCTTGTCGGCGTTAAACGACCGGATGGCGTAATCCCGGAATGCCCAAATGTTGCGGTAGCCATCCTTTTCGTAGCCCTTGCTGTCGGCGTAGCGGGCCAAGTCCAGCCAGGTGCCGGCCCAGCGCTCGCCGTAATGGGGCGAGGCTAGCAGGCTGTCCACCAGGGTTTCGTACGCGCGGGGCGAGCGGTCGGCCAGGAAGGCTTTCACTTGCTCCGGGGTGGGCGGCAGGCCCGTTAGGTCCAGGGCCACCCGGCGGGCCAGCACCTTTTTATCGGCCTCCGGGCTTTGGGCCAGCCCCACTTGGTCCAGTTGGGCCACCACAAAATGGTCGATGGGGTTGTGGAGCTGCGGCGGCACACTGTCGGTAAAGCGTTTCCACCAGGCACGGGCGGGCACCGGCGGCTCGGTGGGCGCGTTGTAGGCCCAGTGGCGGTCCCACTCGGCCCCCTGGTCGATCCAGCGGGCCAGCAAGTCGATTTCTTCCTGGCTCAGCGGTGGCTTGTCCAGCGGCATCCGCTCTTCGGGGTCGTGCGCCTTGATGCGGCGCATCATCTCGCTGGCGGCCGCATCGCCCGGCACAATGGCGTACTTGCCCGACTTGGCCTTGGCATAGGCCTCTTCCGGGAAAAGCAAACTAAAACCGCTCGATTTTTTTACCCCGCCGTGGCACGCCAGGCAGTTTTTGTTAAGAATTGGCCGAATCTGCTCGTTGAAATCGATCTTACTATTGTGATGATCTGCATACCAATAAGTGCCACCGGCCAGCAGGGCCGCTAGGGTAAATAAAGCCGTAGTTTTTTTCATTTTGAGCCAAGTAATGCGGGGTTTAAATTTAGTTAACCCTGCTCTTTTACCCAAACGGCCAGGCCTAGGCGCAACTCATCGTAGCTGTAACGCTCGCCTAAATACTCAAATAGGGGTTTTAACGGACTGTTTTCCCCCATTTGCAACTGGCTGGCGGCCGTGGTGATGGCCTCGGCGGCCTCGGGGCTGAGTAGCTGGCGCAGGTCCACTGGGCCTCCGTTTTGGTACAATTTGGTCAAATGGGTGTAGATGGTACCCACCGAAAAGCCCCGCCGTTCGGCAATTTCGGCCACGCTTAGCCCGTCTTGGTAAAGTTGGAGGGTGGCCTCCCAGGTGGCCACCTTGGTGGGGGCAGCCTGGCCTTCGGCGGGTTTGGCCCGCCTCTCCGGGGCGGGTTTAGGTTGATAAGTGGGCAAGGGCAGCCCCCGCTCGGTGAGAAAATCCTGCACGGTTTGGGTGAATAACGGTCCGTACCGCTCGTATTTTTGGCGGCTCACGCCGGGCAAGTCCACCATCTGCTCGCGGGTAACCGGGCGTTGCTGGGCCATGGCTTGCAGGGTGGCGTCGGTAAACACCACGTAGGCGGGCACGCCCTGTTCGTCGGCCAGGCGGCGGCGCAGGCCCCGCAACTGCTCAAACAAGGCTTCGCGCACGGGGTCCTGCTCGCGGGCGGTAGCGGTTTCTTGGGCGGCCTGCCGCAGGTGTGGTGGCACGTACTTGACCAGCATCACCGGTTTTTCGCCTTTGAGCACGGCCCAGCTTAAGTTGTTGAGTTTGAGGGCATGGCCATCGTCATAGGCAATGTCCAGCACGCCTAGGTTGAGCATTTGCAGCAGGTAGTCGTTCCACTCGTCGGGCCGGAGCTCGCGGCCGGCCCCAAAGGTTTTGATCTGGTGGTAGCCCTTTTCGGTTACTTTTTGGTTGTGCGAGCCGCGCAAAATGTCCACCAGCAAGCCCAGGGCCACCCGCTCGCTGGTGCGGGCCACCGCCGACAAGGCTTTTTGGGCCAGCGTAGTGGCTTCAAACTTGGTGCGGGGATTTTGGCACACGTCGCAATTTTGGCAGTCGTGCTCGGTTTCTTGGTTAAAATAACTGAGCAAAATGCGGCGGCGGCAAGTTTCGGCCTCGGCGTATTGCTTCATACGGTCCAGCTTGGCGTTGAGCAACCCGCGGCGGGTGGGGTCTTCCACCTGGGCGTTCATCTCCATTTGCGACAGGTAGTCGGCGTAGCTGTAAAACAGCAGGGTGTCGCTGGGGGTGCCGTCGCGCCCGGCCCGGCCAATTTCTTGGTAAAAGCCCTCCACGTTTTTGGGCAGGTTGTAGTGGATCACCCACCGCACGTTCGACTTGTCGATGCCCATGCCGAAGGCGACGGTAGCCACGATCACCTGCACGTCGTCGCGCAGGAACTCGTCTTGCGTGCGCGAGCGGGTGGCCGCGTCCAAGCCCGCATGGTAGTGCTTGGCCCGGTAGCCCAGTTTGGCCAATTTTTCGGCCACGGTTTCGGTAGCCTTGCGGCTGAGGCAGTAAATAATGCCCGACTGCCGGGGCCGCTGGTGCAGAAAATCGTCGATGGCCTTGAGCCGATTGCGGCCCGGGCGCACCGTGAGGCTCAGGTTGGGCCGGTCGAACGAGGCGATGAACACCTTGGCCTCCGGCAGGCCCAGTTGCTGCAAAATATCTTTGCGGGTTACCTTGTCGGCGGTGGCGGTAAGGGCCACAATGGGCACCCCGGCAAACTGCTGCCGGAGCACCCGCAACTGGGCGTACTCGGGCCTAAAATCGTGCCCCCAGAACGAGATGCAGTGCGATTCGTCCACCGCGAATAAGTTGATATTGAGCCGCTTGAGCAGTCCCATCGCGCTGGCCCCAAACAACTTTTCCGGGGCGATGTAAAGCAACTTCAACTGCCCGGTCAGGGCGGCATCTTCCACCTGCCGCTGTTCCACCGCGCTCAGGGTACTGTTCAGGTAAGCGGCGGGCACCCCGTTGGCCCGCAGGGCCTGCACCTGGTCTTTCATGAGGGCAATCAGCGGCGAAATGACCACGCAAAGCCCCGGCCGCAGCAGGGCGGGCACCTGATAGCACACCGACTTGCCCCCGCCCGTGGGCATGATCACGAGCGCGTCTTGCCCGGCCAGCACCGTGTCAATAATTTCGGCTTGCAGCGGCCTAAACGAGTCGTAGCCAAAATACTGTTTCAACACCTGCTCTTTGGTGGGGGCGGCCAGGGTGGGCATGGCAATGGGATTTGCCCGCAAAAGTAGGTCAATCCGCCCGGATGGCTGGCCGTTAACTTTGGCGCAAGGCCCTCACCACCACGTCGGGGGCCTCCTCCTGCGGGTAATGCCCCACTCCGGCCAGTTTGATCACCTCCGGGGCGGGCCAGTGGGCCAACCAGTGGGCTAGCTCCTGCTCCCTAAAGGCAATGTCTTTCAGCCCCCAAATAAGGGTGGTGGGCAACTGGTTGATCTTTTGCCGCTGGGCCCACAAACTATCCAGCCAAGAGCTAGCCCCGATAATTTGCTCGGGGAAAACGCAGCAGCCCTTACGGTCAGCCGGTTCGGCTAAATGTTGGTAGTAATGACGGTGGACTTCCTTGGTTAGTTTGCTGGGGTCGCCCAAAGCTTTTTTTACAATCACTTTTCCGAAAAAATTAAAACGGGTAATCAAAAACCGCCCAACCGGCCCACCCATAAAACCACTGAACCGGCGGTAGTAAGGGTCGCTGGCCACGCTCCAAAGCCAGGAGTTGAGGATGACGATTTTTCTTACTTTATGCGGGTAACGGATCACGTAGGAAAGCCCAATCGGCCCGCCCCAGTCGCTCACCACGAGGGTAAGGTTATCCAGTTGAAGGTGGTCTAAAAGTTGGGCAAAGTGGTCGGCGTGCTGTTGGGGTAGGTAGTCCCAGTGGGGCGGTTTATCCGACAACCCGAACCCCAGGTGATCCGGGGCCACGCAGCGGTGGGTGGCGAGCATGGGTTTGATCACGTTCCTGAACTCGAAACTCCAACCGGGGTTACCATGGACAAAAACGATGGGATCGCCCGCGCCCTCGTCCACGTAATGGAGCCGCCCGGCGGGCAGGTCTAAATAGTGGTTGGCAAAAGGATACTCGCTTGGGTTGAGCCAGTGGGGAAATCGGGTTTGAAGCCTAGTTTGGATCATGCTAAATGGCGTTTAAGGTTCACAACACTTTGAGCGGTTTGGGCTCTCTCACCTTAGACGCACCAGCGGGTCAAAACGGTCGGTCGGGTTAATCGTCGCCAATTACCTCCCGTAAAATTTGCAGGATCGTGTCTTCCAATTTTGCCCCTTTGGCCTGCAAAGGGTTGATCCGGCGGATGATCCCGAACCGGGCAGCTAGGTTGGTCTTGGCCGGTTGGCCTGCCTGCAAATCCAGTTTGGCGATTTTTTCTCCGGCATTTTTTTCGGTTTGCAAAAAATCGTTCAACTCGGCGCACTGGTGGCACACGCCTTGTTTGTTGATGAGTGCGCAGCGGTGATGGTACTTTTGTTGCAGGGCTTGGCGGCCGTTGTGCAGCAGGTGTTTGACCACCCCTTCGGTAACTTGGAGTATGTCCGCAATCTCCGACCTTTTGAAATCATAGAATTCTTTGAGCACAATGGCGATTTGCTGCTCTAAGGCCAAGTTTTTGGCAATACAGGTAAAGCAGTAGTGAATATGCTCCTCTATCTCGAACCTAGGCTCGGGTTGTAGCCTAAAAGCCTCCACGATCCGGTTTTGGTAGGGCTGATGGGTGAGGGCGGCCTGTTTGCACTGGTCTTGTGCGCCCAAAGCCCAGCGGTTTTTTACTCGTTTATGGTCTTTTGCCAAGTTAGTGGCAATGGCAAAAACCCAGGTTTTTAATGACGCTTGCCCTTTGAACGTGCCGTACTTTTCGGCAAACTTTAGATAAGTATCCTGCAATAAATCTTCCGCGTCTGGCAGATTGGCGGTGAGTCGGTAGAGGTAAGACTTTAAATCTTCCCGAAATTGGAGAAAATCGTTTTCAGCCGTTGGTGGGGCCATAGCATAAAGTAATGATTTAACAATAGAGTTTTTGTGTGTTGATAATGAGTATCTTAGCTAAATTTGGAGGAAGCCCCTCCCCGACGGACGGCAAAAACGGGAGTTTTGGGGCGAGCCTTGTGGGTTGAGGCGCAATCCCGAAGCGCATGGAGGTGGCGGACAAGAGGCCAATTTAAGTCAACTATCTGATTTTCAATGTGTAAAAACTCTAATGATTTTTACCCAAAACAAGTTGAACAAGCAAAACGTAAGATAGTGATTTTGGTTTAATCCCGAAAAACTATGTTACACCTCTTGCACATTAGGTTTTGGCCAAGTTCGGGATCGGAGTTTCGTTCAATATTCACCCTGCTTCAGGCTGAGGCCACCAATTCCAACAGACGATCCACTTCAGTGGGGTGGTTGTACTGGTGAGGTGCTCACGCGCATCGGGAGGGCTACCCGCCGCTAAAAGCCTCGCCCGGCAAGGACTAGGTAAACTACCGTCGGCTTTGCCAGCAGCATAACTCGCCAGGCATATTCGAAAAAAAAATTTACGCCAAAGAAAAACAGCCGGCTACGGGTGGTAAATCCGGCCCCGCTTGGCTGCAGATTGGCCAAGCCCAGGTCATAGGCCACAAAAATTTGCAGTGGCAAATCGCCTAACTCGATCCCGCCCCCAAAGGTGAAGCCAAAATCGATCCGGCGAAGGTCATCGTCAAAACTGTTGCCGAAACTTACCGTTTGGGTTACGGTTCGCCGGTTTGCCTCGGTTCTTACCCGGCCCGCTAACGCTACGGAAAGATAAGGGCCAAACAACAGGTAAGGTTTTACGGCATCCAGATCAAATTTTACCCCCAAATTGGCCGGCACTTGGAGGTAATGTACCGTGGAGACACTCCGGGCATTGGCTTGGCTGGAAATCCCACCCCGAAGATTGTAAAGAAGACCTGTTTGGAAAAAAACAAGTCGCTCAAAGGCACATCCAGGAGCGGGCCTAGGGTTAGGCCAAAACGGTTATTGGTAGCAACTACCACATTGCCACCGCGCGAGACGAAACTGGCCAAGGCCGCAGCTCCCCTAATGCCCAATCGGGGATCGGAAGAAGCGCGGTTGGGCCTGGCCTTCTCAATGTGGACTAGTTGACTGGAGTCTTGATTTTGAATAAGTTGTCCCTGATGAACATCTGTCGTAAGCGAGGTGTAGATTGCCGGTACTTGACCCGAGTGGCCCCGTAGCTGGTGATAAGCCGGAGCTTGGAGACCAATGGGGGATACGCCCAATCCTTTTTGGGCCAATGAGGGCTGGTAAAACAAGGCAAGCAATGGGATAATCGCACGGCAAGGTTTTATAAGAGTTGTTGTTAGTTGGTCAGTTTATGAAAATGTATGATTTATCCTTTTTGAACGAAAAAAACGGGTCGTCCACACATTCCTAACATTAACTTTAGAAGAATTTTTCGTCCCTCAAGTTGTTCTCTATTAACAAATGACGCGAGTTGCCCCAAGCGACTGCAACAACTTGACCGGGTTGGGCCAAGAGCACCGACTGGCCACTTTGGGGGAGTATCCCGCGACTGGGGCGTAGGAAGGGGCTTGCACCCACACCACCGATGACCGCTCAACTTGACTAGGGAGCTACCTGCGCACCTTCATAGCCATCTACAAAAAGTACTTTATCTCTATTGCATGGCTTTGGGGCTGGGGCACAACCACGAGACCGTTTGCCCAGACGGAGTTAAAGCTGAGCTTCAGGCCGAGGCCACCAACTCCAGCAACCGGCCCACTTCGGCGGGCTGGTTGTACAGGTGGGTGCTCACGCGCACCGCGTTGAGGCCGTGCTCCGGCACCACCCGCAGCCGGAACCCCCGGCGGGCCGCCAGTTCGTTAAACGCCTGGTAATCTTGGCCCAGTGGCCGGAAGGTAACCATGTTGCCGCGCGAGGCTGGCTCGGTAGGAGTGAGCACCTGCACCCTGTCGGGCAGGGCCAGTAGCCCCGCCTGCAACTGGGCGGCCAACTGCTGGCCCCGGGCCGCTACCCGGGCCATCCCCAGCCCCTCCAAAAAGTCGACGGCGGCCACCAGCCCGGCATAAGTGGCGGCATTTTGGGTGCCGTAGTCGTAGCGGTGGGCGGTGGGGGCGTAGCCGGTAAGTTCCTGCCGCTGCGGGGTGAGCACCCAGCCCGCGTCGGCATGGGCGCCCAGGTGCAGGGGCTTCAGCACCTCCAGCAAGGCCGGGGGCACGTACAAAAACCCGGTGCCCTTGGGGCCGAGCATCCACTTGTGGCCGCAACCGGCGTAGAAAGCTCGGTCTAACTGGCTCAGATCCAGCGGCAAACTGCCCGGCCCGTGGGCCCCGTCCACGGCCAACCACAGGTTTTTGGTTTGGGCCAAGCTGGCCAGTTGGGCCAGGGGCAGCACCTGGCCGGTGGTACAGGTAATGTGGGGCAGGGCCAGCACCCGGGTGCGGCGGGTCAGCAGCCCTTCCAGCCGGTTCAGCGTTTCGGCGGCGGTGGGGGCCAGCGCGAGCACCCGCACGCGCAAGCCCGTGCGCTTGGCCCGGTGCAACCAGGGCAGGGCGTTGCCCGCGTGCTCGTGGTCGGTGAGCACCACCTCGTCGCCCCGCCGCAGAGGCAGGCCCCAGGCCAGGTGGTTAATGGCCTCGGTGGTGTTGTGGGTGAGGCTGATGGTGCTGGCCGCCACCTTGAAAAAGCGGGCCAGGGCCTGCCGGGCCGGTTCCGGGCTGCCGTACTCGCCGGTGCGCTCCAACTGGTCCATGAGGGCCTGCTGGGCGCGCACCACCGCCCAGGGCGAGGGGCCGTTGGTGCCGTTGTTGAAATACACCCGGTTTGGGCCGAGGGGGAATTGCACCCGCACTTGCCGCCAAAACGCCTCGTCGTCAGGGGTGGGCGGAGCGGGGCAGGTTTGGCCCAGGGCGGGGCAAGCGGCCCCCAAAGCGGGCAAGCTGGCCAAAAAACGGCGGCGGGAAAGCATGAGGGCTAGGGTTGGGTGATCCAGGCAGTTAAATTAAGTAAAAAACCGATGGCCAGCGGCGAAGTGGCCGCCCACCACCCAGCCGCCAGGGGTAAGGCAGATTTATCTTAAATCATAAACATTTGATAATCAAAATTTTAAAAAATGAATGACTCATTTAACCGCGTAGAAGAACGGCCCAAGCCGCCCAATGGATTGGTTTTTTGTTTTTTTTGGTAAAAATTTAGGGCCATTACCCACGATTGGCCCGGCTTTTCGGCAAAAGCCGGGTAAACTATTTGATCTTCACCCCTAAAAACACCTCGAGATAATGGCGCAGGAGAAACCGATGACGGTACTTTGTATCACTTGTTATTTTAAAGGGGCCCAGTTTATGCGGGCCGCTAAGGCTTTGGGCTGCACCGTGCTGTTGGTTACGGGCAAAAAACTAGAAAACAAAGAATGGCCCCGCGAGAGCATCGACGAGATATTTTACGTGCCCCAAGACCACGACGACTGGCACATGGACGAGGTAGTGCGCGGCCTGGCCCACGTGCTGCGCTCGCGTAAAATCGACCGTATTGTGGCCCTCGACGACTACGACGTGGAAAAAGCCGCTTACCTGCGCGAAGAGTTCCGCATACCGGGCATGGGCCAAACCCGGGCCCGCTATTTCCGCGATAAGCTGGCCATGCGCATCCAGGCCGAAGAGGAGGGCATTCCGGTGCCGCCGTTTACGGCCACTTTTAATTACGATGACCTGCGCAGCTACATGGCCCGCACCGAGGGGCCGTGGGTGCTCAAACCCCGCTCGGCGGCTTCGGCCATCGGCATCAAAAAAATCAACCATATCAACGACCTGTGGCCCGTGCTCGAGAAACTGGGCGACAAGCAGTACAGCTATGTGCTGGAAAAGTTCGTGCCCGGCGATGTGTTCCACGTCGACTCACTGATCGATAACGACGAGGTGCTGTTTGCCCGGGTGAGCAAGTACATGAACCCGCCCATGGAAGTGGCCCACGAGGGCCGGGTGTTCCGCTCGCACACCATGGAATTTGGCTCGCGCGACGAAAAAGAACTGCTCAAACTCAATAAAAAAGTGCTCAAAGGGCTGGGCCTCAAGCGGGGAGCTTCCCACACGGAGTTTATCAAGGCCCACTCCGACGGCAAGTTTTACTTTTTGGAAACCTCCGCGCGCGTGGGCGGGGCCAACCTGGTGGAAATGGTGGAAGCCTCGGCCGGGTTAAACCTGTGGACGGAATGGGCCAAAATCGAGACCCGCCGCAAAGGGGAGGCCTACGAGCTGCCGAGCCAAATCGAGCAGAACTACTCGGGCATCATCGTGTCGTTAGCCAAACAACAATGGCCCGATACTTCGGCCTACAACGACCCGGAAATTGTGTGGCGGATGAACATGGAAAACCACGTGGGCCTGATCGTGAAGTCGAGCAAGCAGAGCCGGGTGCTGGAACTGCTCGAGAGCTACGCCCAGCGCTATTACCGCGACTTTTTCACGGCCATACCAATGGCGGAAAAACCGAGCAATTAATCCTCAAATGGCTAAATGAATAATGTTTACGCTTGATTATCAATTATTTAGGAGGAGGCTGATGCGCAAGCTAATTTGATGGTAGCCCAAGACTAAATCAACCCCAAAGTCGTTCCGCAAAATGCTGAAAATCTGGTTTTGCGGAATTTTTTTGCCGAAAAAGCTTGGCTGGTTCCTAGGCCACCACGCGGTTATTCTCGTCGGGGAAAACCAGAGTGGGTTTAAACGTGCGGGCCTCTTCCTGGGTCATCATGGCGTAGGCCATAATAATGAGGATGTCGCCTACTTGCACCCGGCGGGCGGCGGCTCCGTTGAGGCACACCTCGCCACTGCCCCGGCGGCCCACAATTACGTAGGTCTCGAACCGCTCGCCGTTGTGGTTGTTCACGATCTGTACCTTTTCGTTGGGCAGCAGGTTGGCGGCCTCGATCAAATCAGGGTCGAGGGTAATGCTGCCAACGTAGTTCAACTCGGCCTGGGTAACCTTTACCCGGTGGATTTTTGATTTGAGCAGGTGGATAAACATGGGGAAAACGGAACGGCCCGGTTAGCCAGCAAGGTTGGATTTATGGCTTGGCAGGGGCCAACGGAGATGATAATTGAGAAAATTGTACCAAAAAGTAACGGTCAATTCGGCAGATTGTTGGGCTAGGCCCCGGCTTGGAACAGCAGATTGTCGATCAACCGCACCGGGCCTAGCTGGGCCGCCACCAACACCGCATACGTTTGGCCCGCTGTGAGTTGGGTTACGGGGCGTAGTTGCTCGGTATCGGCCACTTCCAGGTATTCTACGGAAAATGCGCCGCTTTGTTCTAGCCAGGCCCGGGCCTGGGCCAAGGCTTGAGCCACCGGGGCACCCTGCTGCGCGCTTTGGACCACGCGCTGCAAGCTTTGGTGCAACCGGGGGGCCACTTGGCGCTCGGCCTCCCCCAGCCGCCGGTTCCGCGACGACATGGCCAGCCCGTCGGCCTCGCGCACGGTGGGGCAGCGGCGCAGTTGCAACGGAAACGCCAGGTCTTGCACCAGTTGTTGCACCACCAGGCATTGCTGCAAATCTTTCTGGCCAAAATAGGCCACCTGCGGTTGCACTTGGTGGAACAACTTGCTCACTACCAGCCCCACGCCGTTGAAATGGCCGGGGCGGTGCGCCCCTTCCAGCCGCTGTTCCAACTCACCGAACGATAGCCTGAGCACGGGCGGGCAGGCGTACATCTCGGCCTCGGTGGGGGCAAACACCACGTGGCAACCGGCGGCTTCCAACAAAGCCAGGTCGGCTTCCAGGGTGCGGGGGTAGTGCTTCAGATCGTCGGGGTTATTAAACTGGGTGGGGTTCACAAAAATGCTGGCCACCACCAGGCTGCACTCGGTGCGGGCCTGGGCCACCAGGGCCAAGTGCCCGGCGTGCAACGCGCCCATGGTGGGCACCAAGCCGATGGTTTGGCTGGCGCGGTGCAGCGCGAGATAGGTTTGTAGCCCGGTTACCGTGTCAAATACTTGCATGGTGGTGGTTTTGGGGCCAAAATTAGCCGGGAAAATCGTTTGCCCAGGCCACCGCGGCAGGTGGCTAACCAGCACGTATTCCCAACCTCGTGCTAGATGTTCATCTCGCAAACAAGTCTAATTTGCAGGAATACTAATTTGACCAGCATCTCTATTCAAATGCCACAAAGGCATCTTTTATCGTTTTTAGAGTAGACCTCTTGCGTATTAGCCGTAGTCAGGTCGAAATGGCGTCCCAGCCCACAGGCTCGCCCCAAAACGAGAGTTTTGGGGCGAGCCTGTGCTGCTGGCCAGGGTGGGGCCAAAAAAGGTGAGTTTTGAAAGAAAATTCGGAATGAAACCTAGCCAAAACCTATTTGCAAGAGGTCTTTTTGTTTTCCCGATTATCCATCTAAAAAAGCCGATAGATTTGACGTTCCTTTTCTGTTTTGGCTAAATCCGAAAATCAAAAAAGAGTTGATTGCTTTTTTCTTAAAATATTGATAATCAAACATTAAAAATATTTAACCATGTAATCGTTTAACCATGTAATCGTTTAACCATGCAATCGTTTAACCATGCAATCATTTAGTCATTAAGTCATGCAATCATTAAATTTATGGAAGAAAAAGCCAGGCTCATCAGCCTATTCGAGAAACTTTACCACGGCCACCCCTGGCTGGACGTAAACTTAGCGGATACCTTGGCCAAGCTCACCCCGGCCCAGGCGGCCACTAAAGTAGGCCGGGCCAATTCCATTTGGGAGATTTTGATCCACTTGATCGAGTGGCGGAAAAATGTGTTGCGACGGGTCAACGGTGAGGTCGTCCCTAGCCCGGATAACAATTACTTTGCCCCAGTTAAAGATCAGTCAGCAAACAACTGGCAGGCCACCCTGGCCCAACTGGCCGAGACGCAGCGGCAGTGGCTGGTTTTTTTGCAACAGTTTGATTTGCCGGAACTAAACCGCCTTTATCCCGGCAACGGAATGACTTATTACGAGCACATCCACGGCATTTTGCAGCACGACTGTTACCATTTGGGGCAGATTGCGCTGCTGGCGAGGTTAGCGGGCTAGCTTCTTTTTGTCAGTCCCGCCCAAAGGGCCGTAACGCCTCGTATAACTGCTTGAATTTGGCAAACCCCCGGCGGTAAGTTTCGGCCAGGGCCGGGTTGGGCTGGTACTCCGCCGAAGGGGCGATGAGGGCCTGCGCCTCGGCCCAGTGGGCCAACCGGCCTTGGTGCTTCATGGCCACCAGCACCGCCCCCAAGGCCGAGCTTTCCACGGTATCGGCCACTACCACGGGGCGGCCAAACACATCGGCTACCATTTGCACCCACAACGCGGACTGGGCAAAGCCGCCGGAGGCATACACCACGGGCGAGGGCTGCTGCTCATCCAAAATTTCGGCAATGGTGAACAGGGCGTACACCACGCCCTCCAACACGGCCCGGGCCAAGTGGGCCGGGGTGTGGTTAGCGGCCAGCCCAATAAAGTGGCCCCGGGCGGTGGTGTCCCACAGGGGGGCGCGCTCGCCCAGCAGGTAGGGTAAAAACAACAACCCGTCGGCCCCGGGCGGGGCGGTTTCGGCTTCGGCCAGGAGGGTTTCCGGGGGCACTTGCCGCTGGTTGGCCCACCATTGCAGCACTACGCCGCCGTTGTTCATGCCGCCGCCGGCCAGGTACAGCCCGTCGGTGAGGGCGTAGCAGAAGGTGCGGGCCTGGGCATCGGTTTGGGGGCCGGGCAGGGCAATGCGCACCGCCCCGCTGGTGCCCACGGTGAGGGCCATGCGGCCCGGGGCCACCACCCCCGAGCCGAGGTTGGCCAGCCCGCCGTCGCTGCCGCCCACGTACACGGGCGTGCCCGCGGGCAACCCCCACTGGGCGGCCCACGCCGGGGCTACCGGGCCAGCCAGGTAATGGACCGGGGGCACGGGTTGGCTCAGCCGCTCGGCCGTGAGGCCCGCCGCCTCCAAGGCCAGCGGGTCCCAGGCCAGGGTGCGCAACCCAAACAACCCCGTGGCCGAGGCCAGCGAGTGGTCGATGAGGTACTGGCCAAACAGTTGATAAAACACAAACTCTTTGATGCCGATGAAACGGTGGGCGGCGGCAAACACCGGGGGCTGGTGCCGCTGGAGCCACCGCAGTTTCACCAACGGCGACATGGGGTGAATGGGCACCCCCGTGCGCTCGTAGATTGACTGGCCTAGGGGGCTGTGCTTCAGCTCGTCGGCCTCGGCTTGGGCCCGGTTGTCGGCCCAGATCATGAGCGGGGTGAGCGGGCGGCCCGCCGCATCCACGGCCAGCAGGCTGTGCATGGCCGCGCTAAACGCCACCCCGCGCAGGTGGGTGCCCCCTTGGGCGCGCGCCTGGGCCAGGGCGGGGGGCAAGGCTTGGAGCACGGCGGCGAAAATTTGCGCCGGATCCTGCTCGCTATGGCCCGGGGCCGGATGGTGCATGGGGTAGCCCACACTGTGGCGGCCCAGCGGTTGGGCCTGCCCGGTAAAAGCCACCGCTTTGGTGCTGGTGGTGCCAATATCGATGCCGATAAAGAAGTCCATTCAACAACTTAAACCATTTAGGCTTTTTTTGTTAAGCATTTTTTGTATTTTCACCCCGTTAAGTCAAGCCAAACCCCTTAGAAATCGTCTTTTTGCCTCCTTGTCCTCGTTATCAGGGGCCTTGGCGGGTAAAAATCGATTTCTCAACCAGGACCAACAAACTTCGCCATGAACTCGAACCAAAATAACGAAGCCCACTTCCCGGCCTCCCACCAACTGCCCAAGCCGGAAACCCCGCAGCCAACTTGGTACGAAGCCACGCTTAACCGGCGGGCCGCGCAACTAGGGTTGGACCAGGCCGCGTACCGCCAGCGGCTGCTGAACCAACCCAGCGAGTTTTACGACCTACTGGCCGACTTGCAGGTGCAGAACCACTTGGAATTGGTGGAAAAAGCCGAAGCCCTGCAAACCTACCAAGCCGAACTGAAAACCAGCATCGAGGAGCTGCAAATTGCCAATATCGCCGTTATTGAGCGCGAAGAATACCTCAAAGCCGTGATCGAGGGGGCCGAAGTGGCCATTATTACCTTGGACCGTTACGGTTTCATCACTTCGTACAACAACTTCGCCGCCAAGCTGTTTGGGTACGAAAAGTTTGAGGTCATCGGCAAACCGATTTTAAAATTACTGAGCCAGGCCTCCAAAAAAGATGTGAGCCACTACCTCAGCCGCATTGTAACCCAGGATAAAAACAGCGCGTTCAAAGGCCGCATCCACGCCCTGGCGAAGGACAATACCGAGGTGATCACCGAATTTGCCATCAACCCGGTCCACGGCAACCAAAAAACCTATTTCGTGGTGGTGCTCACCGACGTAACCAGCACCGTCCTCTACTCCGAAAAAGCCCGCCAACAGAACGAGCAGTTGCAAAAAATGAACGTTGAGTTGGATCGGTTCCTCTACGGCGTTTCGCACGATTTGAAAGCACCGGTGAACAACCTGGCCCAAATGCTGGACAAGACCCTGTTCGAGGCCAATCCCAAAATCCAGGGCGAGCAGTTGGCCGCTATGCACCGTATCCTGGACCGGCTCACCGATTTTGTGGACGATATCGTTACCTACACCCACCAAGCCCGGGCCGACCTGCGCCCCGGCCCGGTGGACTTTTTCCAAACGGCCTACGAAGTTTGGCACTCTTTGGCCGATGAACCCGGCCACGGACAGATTGATTTCCGGGTGGCCCTGGTCTCGGAAACCGACGATACCTTTTACAGCGACCCCGACAAACTCAAAGTGGTGTTCGCCAGCCTGTTTGCCAACGCCATCCAGTACCGCCGGGCCGAAGCGGCGGGCGAATTGGTACTCGCCGTGGAGATGAACGACCGCCGGGCCATCCTCAAAGTGGCCGATAACGGCATCGGCATCCCGGAGGTCCACTTGCCGCTCATCTTCGATATGTTTTACCGCGCCGAGCCAAGTTACAGCGAAGGGACCGGCCTGGGCCTGTACATGGCCAAAGAGGCCGTGGCCCGGCTCCAGGGCAGCATCCGGGTCGAGTCGGAGGCCGGGCGGGGGGCCACCTTCGTCATTGGCCTGCCTAACTTGAAGGTGGAGCAGGGCTGAGGGGTTGGTGGGGGGATGTTTTGCGTTCCGTTATTTAAACTGGCGGATTTTCTTAGTGAATGGCGGTAAGGAGGCTTTTAGGGGTGGGGAATGTGCTTGGTTATTACGTGCTTACGATCTACGTATTAGCGACGGCGGAGTATCTATTAACATCAACTCACTATTTCACCCAAATGCCGGACAGCATTTAAGCGTTGGATGTAGTCAATTTCCCCTCAATTATAGTAGAGGATTATTTGGCGATAGTGTTCTAATCATGACTCTTAAAAATTGTTGTTGAAAACATACTCCCAATAAAGTTTGGGGGATGGTGAAGTGGCGAAATTAGAAGTACGAACGCTCATTAGTATTTCTGTCCTTAGCTTGCAAAACCATGCTATAAGTTATTGGTCTTAAGTTATTTATATATTCTCATTTCCTGCTTAGATGCTGAAATAACCACATCAAACATATGATGATCATTTTTAGCGTATGGTTCCCAATATGGTTTTTCGCCCCAAGTATTCTGTTTTGCAAATATTTCAAATCCTTCTTTGGTGTTCCAAATGCCAAGAAGTGAAATTATCGTGCTGTCATCGCTATGAAAAGTAGTTATGAAGTCTAGAGTTGCTTGTGCATTTGCCATTGCAGAAGTCATAGATTTAACCATATTTGATAATGTGTCAATTGCATTCTTTCTTAGCATGATAAACTCGGAATACTGTATGGAAGAACTTGGACCTATATCCCACGACTTGTTTCCTTTAGAGCCAAAGCTAACGAGATTGGCCTTCACCGCTTTATACGTTTTATTTGGTATTTTCGATTTAAAGTAAATGTCGGTAGCTTCATCATCTTTCCATTGGGTAATCTGCACAACTTCAGCCAAGTCCCTTGACTTAATGACTAACTGTGAGATATTCAAAGTATCATCAATTGTCTTTAATTCATTAGCAATCGAGTCTTGATTTGAAAGGTTGGTGTACCACACCTCGACCACATAATTTGATTTCAACTCTGTATTCAAATTAAAAATACTATCGTTTAGGACGATTTCTGTTTTAAGCCCTTTTTTGCTTTGACCCCCACAAGCGAAAAGCGTAATTATTGCAATAGACAAAGTTACATTTCTCATTTTATAAGGTGTTTAATGTTCTACCGAGTATTTTTTTGCACAACGCATTAGTAAACGGAATTCCCTCATTTTCAAGTTAAAACCTTGGCTATTGCCACCTAAGTGGTGCAATAGCCAAGGTGCACTGGCCAACCGCCTGTCCCCTAATGCCCCACCGGCTGGCCGTCTAACCAGTTGATGTAGGTTTGCAGGTCTTTGTCGCCCCGGCCGGAGCAGCAGATCACCACCGTTTCGTGGGGCTGGGCGTTCAGTTTTTCCAAGTAAGCAAAGGCGTGGGCCGTTTCAATGGCCGGGATGATGCCCTCTAGGCGGCTGCACAACAGGCCTGCTTGCATGGCCTCCTCGTCGGTGATGGGGCAGAACAAGGCCCGCCCGCTGGTGAACAGGTGCGCGTGCAAGGGGCCAATGCCGGGGTAGTCGAGCCCCGCCGAAATGGAGTAGGGTTCAACCACCTGGCCGTCAGGCGTTTGCATCAATAGCGACTTGCTGCCGTGCAAAATACCGGGGCGGCCCAGCACGGTGGTGGCGGCGGAGTGGCCGGTGTCCACGCCCTGGCCGGCCGCTTCCAGCCCGATGAGCTGCACGCCCGGCTCGTCCAAAAAGTGGTAGAAGGCCCCGGCGGCGTTGCTGCCCCCGCCCACGCAGGCTAATACGTAGTCGGGCAGTTCGCGGCCGGTTTGGGCGGCCAACTGCTGGCGCACCTCCTGGCTGATCACTGACTGGAAACGGGCCACCATGTCGGGGTAAGGGTGCGGCCCCACCACCGAGCCGATGATGTAATGGGTGTCGTCCGGGTGGTTGATCCAGTCGCGGATGGCCTCGTTGGTGGCATCTTTGAGGGTGCGGCTACCGCTGGTGGCGGGCCGAACTTCGGCCCCCAACATCCGCATCCGCTCCACGTTGGGGCGTTGGCGGGCCATGTCCACCTCGCCCATGTACACCACGCAGGGCAGGCCCATGAGGGCGCACACCGTGGCGGTGGCCACCCCGTGCTGCCCGGCCCCGGTTTCGGCAATGATGCGCCGCTTGCCCAGCCGCTTGGCCAGCAATATTTGCCCAATGGTGTTGTTGATTTTGTGGGCACCGGTGTGGTTAAGGTCTTCCCGCTTTAAGTACACCTGGGTACGGTAACGCTCGCTAAGGCGGCGGGCCAGGTACAGCGGGGTGGGGCGGCCCACATAGTCGCGCAGCAGGGCGGCAAACTCCGCTTGGAACTCCGCCGACTGGCAAATGGCGAGGTATTGGGTCTCGAGTTCTTCTACATTAGGGAACAGCATTTCGGGCACATAGGCCCCGCCAAATTGGCCGTAATATCCGTTTTTATCGACCGTGTATTGCATATATTAAAATGATTTGCGATTAGATGATGGTGCCGTTTAGCCATCCATCATTTAAAAATCGGTGGAACGAAGTTGTTGCTTTTTAAAGCATTATTAGAGGGACAGCCCGCGCTACTGCCCAGGTTTGGGCATGTAAAGTAACGCCATTTGCGGCGAAAGCCCTAGTGGGGCGGCCCCGACTGGAGCGGTGAGCAGCCGGGAACAGGCCATGGAAAACCCGGGCGGGCGCAGCCATGCTGCCAGGCAACAAAAAACCGCCCCGGCGGCAAGCACAGGGGCGGTTTTAAGGTTGAGGGCGAATTATTGGCCGATGCCCACGCGGCTGAACGCCGACACAGTGAGGCCTTTTTTCACGCTGTCCAAATATTGGGCGATGGACACTTTGTTGTCCTTCACAAAGTCTTGGTTGAGCAAGGTGTTGTCCTTGTAGAACCGGGTGAGCTTGCCCAGGGCGATTTTCTCCAACATGGCCTCGGGCTTGCCTTCGGCGCGGGCTTGCTCCTTCCCAATCTCGATTTCGCGCTGGATCACGGTGGGATCCACGTCGTCTTTATCGAGGGCGATGGGTTTCATGGCGGCAATTTGCATGGTTACATCCTTGCCAGCTTCCACTTCAGCGGCCCCGCTGCCCCCTTTGAGGGCTACCAACACGCCTACTTTTTGGTTGCTGTGCAGGTAGGTTACAATTTTTTCGCCGGTGATGGTGGCATATTGCACTACCTCGATTTTTTCGCCGATTTTGCCCACCAGGTCCACCAGGTGCTCGGCAATGGGGCGGCCGTCCACCACCAGGGCGTTCACGGCTTCCAGGTTGGCGGGCTTGTGGGCCAGCACCTGCTGCATGATCAGGTTGCCCATGGCCACGAAGTCGGTGTTTTTGGCCACAAAGTCAGTTTCGCAACCGAGCGAAAACACGTAACCTTCGGTATCGTTATGGGCAGTGGCAATAAATACCACGCCTTCGGTAGTAGAACGATCAGCCCGGGCGGCCGAGATTTTCTGCCCTTTTTTGCGCAGAATATCGATGGCGGCCTCGAAATCGCCAGCGGCTTCGGTGAGGGCTTTTTTACAGTCCATCATCCCGGCCCCGGTGGCTTGACGCAGTTTGTTTACGTCGGCAGCAGTAATTGACATATGGATGGTTTTTATTGATGAAAGCGGCAATTATTTAGCCTTATTGGCTTTGCGGGCAGCGCGGTTAAGAGTGGTAACCTCGCCTTTGAGTTTGTTCATTTCTTCGCGCACGCTGGCCAGCACGGTGGCGTTGCGGTTCGCTTTCTTTTGCTTGAAATAGTCGCCCTGCTGTTTTTTTAGCTCGGCCAGGCGGCTTTCCATCTTTGCCTTGTCCATGTTAAATGACTGTTTTATAATGAGATATTTGGATGCGTTTCAAATTGGAGGCGCAATATTAGGCAATTTTCGGCAAATCAAGAGGTTTCGGGGTGAAAAAGGCGGCCGGGGAGCGGCTTGACCGGGCGGTTTGTTGGCCGATTTTGGCTTAATTTGCCCGGCTAAATCGTTAAAGACTGCGTTGATGGAACTCACTAATTTGTTTGACTTACCCGCCCGCGAACTGATGCCGGGCTTTTGGGGTAAATTGTTGCACACTGAGCACATTACGCTGGGCCTGTGGGAGCTAACGCCGGGCGCGGTGTTGCCCGAGCACGCGCACCCGCATGAGCAAACCACCCATTTGCTGGAGGGCGAGTTTGAGATGACGATCGGGGGGCAACCCCGGCACCTCCGGGCCGGCGACGTGGTGGTGATCCCCGGTCAGGTACCGCATAGCGGCCGGGCGGCGTTTGGCCCGTGCAAAATCTTGGACGTGTTTAGCCCGGTGCGCGAAGATTACAAGGAGAAATGGGGCTAGTGGCCGATTTTCGACAGTTTTTTCGCCCCGCCTCTTGTTGGCCGGAAAAAGCATACTACATTTGTGGCCCATTTAGTACCTGGTGCGGTAGCTCAGTAGGTAGAGCAAAGGACTGAAAATCCTTGTGTCGGGGGTTCGATTCCCTCCCACACCACTTTTGAGGTTTTTATTTTGTTTCGGCTCGCTTCTTTTCCCCGTAAAGCGGTCAAAATTAAGCGATTGAGTTAAGCAAAGCAAACCAAGGAGAGAATAAGTTAAAAAAAAAGGACACAACTTTGGCCACTAGTTGTGTCCTTTTTCTATGGCTTCTATCATCCCATCCGTTTCGTTTAGGCTCCGCGAAGAGTCGATTTACCTCCACGTGCGCTACAAGGGCGAGCGTTACTGCCGCCTGGCTACCCGGCTCACCATCAAGCCGGAAAACTGGAACAGCAAAAAGCATTACCCAAAAACGGCCTGGGGCGGGTATAGCCAGGCTAGAAAAGACCTTGACCGGGTGGCCGACCTGGTCCAGGATTATTTTGCCGCCTGCCGCAACCGCAACCATGACCCGAGCAAGGAGGAGGCCGCCACCGAGTTACGTAAGCTGATCGACGGGGAAAGCAACAGCGAGCTAACGTTTTTTGGGGCCTTGGACGAGTTTTTGGCGTTCAAGGGGGCGGCGACGCGGGCAAACACCCATCGGTCTTACAACTCGTTGAAAACAATCCTGGCCAAGTTCGAGGACGTGATGAAGTATGACCTGACCTTTGACCGCATCAGCCGGGAGTTTGAAGGAAAACTCCAGCAGTTTTTTTCCCAGTCGGCAAACTCCCGCTTCAAGGAAGGCCCCGGCCTGGCAACCAAAACCAGGGCCAAGCGGGTGGGCCAGTTGAAGGTGTTCATGAGCTGGGCCTTAGAGATGGGCTACCACCAAAACGAAACCTTCAGGAAATTTGACTCGAGCCGTAAAGATGATAGGATCGATGACATCGTAGTTCTCACCGAAGGTGAGCTGGGGGCGTTGCGCGACCATGACCTTAAAAATAACCGCAAGCTGGAAAAAGTCAGGGACATTTTCCTTTTCATGGTCTATACGGCGCAGCGGTGGAGCGATGTTGAAGTTTTTGATCCCCGTGACATCAAAGACGGGGTTTGGGCGTTTGTCGCCGGAAAAACAAACAAACCAACCCGGGTGCCATTGGCGGGCTGGTGCGCTGGAGCATTAACGATCCTGAGTAAATATGGGGGCGATCTCCCTAGGCCAAAAAATAAAAACTTCATTAGCCAGCAAAAATTCAATCTTTATATTAAAGAAGTTTGCTACGAAGTGGGCATTACACAGCCGGAAAAAATCCATCGCCTGAAGGGCAGAACTGTAATAACAATAGAAGGCCCCAAAAACACCTTCATTACTTCGCATTGCGCCCGGCGGACGGCCATAACCATCTTGGCCACTTGGGGCATCCCCTTAACGGTGCTCCAACAACTGACGGGCCACAGCGACGTAGAAACCTTGATGCGTTACGTGCGCACCCCGCCCGATGCCCTGGAAAAGTGGCTCACCGCCAACGCCGGGGGGCCGCAGGCCAAGCCCGAACCGCGCAACCGCTGGGATTCGCCCCAGACCATCGCCCAGGCCCATTTTGCCAGCGGCGAGGTACGGCCCGGCGAACCGCCCGCCGAGGACTTCGCGGAAACCTGACTGGCGCACCGGGCCACGGAGGCCCTCAGCCGCAAGGGTAGGGGCAAGTACCGGGCCGTCCACCACGCGGCCCTGGGGCCGGAACGGCTCCACGTTCCCGACGTAACTATCTGGCAGGGGGAACCGGGCGGGGCCGGTTTCCGGGCGGTGGTGGCCATTGAGATAGAAGACCATGCCTGGCTGCCCGTGGCGTTCGATAAGTGCCGCGAGTCGCTGCGGCTGGGGGTGGCCGAGGCGTTCGCCCATTGTCCGGGGACGCGGGTCTGGTACCGGCTGGACGGCCCGGACGGCCACCCGGTGCCCACCGGCCTTAGCCCGGCCCTGGGCCTTGACCTGGCCAAATTTTTCCCGGCCGGGGACCAGGGCTAGGCGGGGCCCTGCCAATAAGTAACGATCATTTTGACCTCGACGGGGCGCAGCAGCCGCCGGGGGTTGTTCACCCCGGCCTCGGCCATGATCCCGGCCAGGGTGCGCCGCGATACCTTGAGTTCGGCCATCAGCTGCTTGCGGCTCATGACGGGGTACTTCTGGATAAATTCTTTCATTTCCAACCTTTTATCGTCAAATATAGCCAAAAACCACCGGGGGGGGCAAAAAAGCAACGCCGGGATGACCCGGCGTTGCCCTCTCAAGTGTTTTCGCTGCGATCCTGCACCAATTTTGGCCAAGTTAGTGAGTGCCCAAAGGCGGGAAAAACGCCCGACCTCACCATAAGGTTACCGCAGATAACCTGAGCAAATATAGGCATTTTTTTATTTAAGTATTTATTTTCAATTTTTATTTTGGCCGGGGGCTACTTGAGCCGATAGGCGGCAAACGCCTTGACCAGGTCGGCAAAGCTGGGGGAGGAGGCCCGCACCAGGGGCGAACCGGCCGCCACCGGGTCGGGGAAGTCCAGGGCCACTTTGTCCTCACCGCCGGAGAAAAAGCCCGAACCGTCAATGAAGTTTTCTTCCCGGCACTCTTTGAGGAGTTCTTCTATGGTCCGGCCCAGTATGTAAACGGGGTGGTGGCGGTGGCCCAGTTGCTGCAGGGCCGCGCCCAGTTTGTCCAGGGCGGCGGCGATCACTTCGAGGAAGTGATCGAAATTCCCCGCCGAAACCTCGGTGCCGGGGGCGGGTTTGGCCAGGGCCTTGAAGTACGTATCCAGCACCTCTTTCTCCTTGTCGTATTTGGGCAACACCTTGGCCCGTTCCCTGGCCAGCCGCTGGGCCTCGGCCCGTTGGGCCTGCTCCTTGGCCAGCCGCTTCTTTTCTTTCTGTTTCAATTGCTCCTGGGCCAGCTTGGCCGCTTCCTCGTCTGCCCGCAGCTTGGCGAGCAAAACCGTTTCCTTGGCCTTGATACGGGCGATCTCGATTTTGGCCTGCGCGATCTCTTTCACGGCGGCGGGCGGCGTGCCCGCTGACAGCGGGCGCGGCCCCGGTTGCCGTTTTTTAGCCTGGGCCACGGGCACCAAGCCACTACCCGAAGCACTTTCGGAAGTGCTTTTGATTTCCCTTTCGGTAGGGACGGCGGGCGGTACATCCCCCACCTGTTTGAGCATGGCCGAGACTTTGGCCACGTCGGCGGCGGAAACTTTCAGCTTGGCCTGCACCCTTGAGTAGGACAGCCCCGACCGCAGGGCCTCGGCGATGCGCTGGTACTTGTACACCTTGCCCGCCTCGCGCACGTCGGCGGGCGGGGCCCCGGCCCGCTTCAGGTCTTCGGGGGTGATCCCGGCGGCGAGTTGCTCAACCAGCGCCTGGATTTCTTCTGGGATTTCAAACATGGCTTTGAGTGGTTTTGTATTTTCTTTTTGATCGGTAGCGGGCTTGCAGCTTGATTATTCGTTGCAACCAAGGCCCTAGGGCTTCCCCCAGGGAAATCAGCCCGCCCCGGCGTGGTTCCGGTGGGGCGTTCGGGGCGGGTATGGCCTGGTTTTTCATTAGTATTTGGCTTGTTTTTAACCTGTATTTCTTCGGTATTGGGTCGTTGTCTTACGTGTAAGCTACTTGTATGGAATGTGTAGGCGGGCTGCTTGCGGGCTAATTAGTATCTCATTCCGACTTTTCTCCTGGC
>JALONO010000381.1 GCA_025454895.1 Bernardetiaceae bacterium | reverse complement strand
CGATGTAAACCTGGCCAACCGGGTGCGGGAATTTCTGGCCGAAATCCCCGACCTGGAAGTGGAGGAGAAGGAAATGTTTGCCGTGCTCAACTTTATGGTAAACGGGAAAACGTGCGTGTGCGTGAGCGGGGAAAAGCTGATGCTGCGGTTTGACCCCCAGTTGCAGGAGGCCCTGGCCGAACGCCCCGGCTACGAAACCATGTTGCTGAAAGGCAAAACCTACCGGGGGTATTGTTACATCCACCCGGAAGGGTTCAGGAACTGGCCAGACTTTGCCTATTACCTCGACCTCTGCCTGGACTACAACCAAGTTTCCCCAAAAACCAAAAAGAAGAAACCCAACCGCTAGCCGCCGGCTGGCGCACCGAGGGCTAACGTGCCGATGCTAAAATGACTTAATGATTGCATGATTAAATGATTTTTTTTATTGATTATCAATCATTTACAACGCCATAAATCCTCAATCCTTATTTGATTTTTGTGTAAGTGGTACGTTAGCCCTTTTTCTAGGGCGCGGGCAAGCAGGCGATTTTACTAGGCCGGGTGCCACTGCTCATCGCGCCAGTCGAGCAGTTGTAGCCCGGCAAACTGTTTCTTGTAGTCGTAGTGCGAGGGGACGCTGTAACTGTAGCCGGGGTAGTAGTACCGCTTGCCCAATTGCTGGGCCAGTTCCATCTCGAGCAGCATGGTGTAAATGCCCAGGCTGTAGCCCGCGTAGGCCGGGTCAAACATGCCGTACACGCTCGAGACGGCGGTTTGGGCCAGATCCAAAAAGCTGGTGGCCAGCAGGTGGGGGCCATCGTACACGCTCACCTCCCAGGCGGGGCCGGGCACGGTGGCGGGCTGGTGCGACAAAAACACGAACAGGTCTTCGGGCACGTTGGCCTTGAACCGGGCTTTGTGGCGGTCGAACAATTGGTGCTTGGCTTGGTCGAGCACAATGGGGCCCCGGTGCAGCCGCCAGCCCTGGTTACGGCGGCTGATTTTGCGGTGCCGGGGCGCGGGGGCAAACTGGGCCAAGTCCACCCGCAGGGGCACCACCCAGCAAAGCGCGCCCTCGTGCACGGTGAGGTTGTACCGGTAAAAATGGGTGCCAAAATGCCGCCAACCGGTGGCCAACAGGTCGTCCAACTGGGCGGGGGCCACTTGGTTTTGGTAAAATTGTTCGTACACCAGCCGGGGCGGGGCCGAGAGGTATTGTTGATGGAGGGCATCGATGGGTTCCATGCGGGGCGGGCCAGGCAAGAAGGACTAAAGTAGGGCAAAGTTCCCCGCTTTACTAGGCCCAAACGCGATTGGCCCAAAAAAGTTACGGGTTTTGGGGCCGTCCGGATGACCGAGAATCGCATTCCACTCATAGCGTTATTGCATTTGGGAAATCGTTACTGTTACAGAAATATCCATTCTTTAACAGCATCAAATCTTCAAATTAGCACACAATAAAAGCGTTTCAGGATTATACCTCTTGCAAATTAGATTTTAGACCTGGGAAAGCCCGGATTTTCGTTCAAAATCCGCCCTAGTTGGCCCTACCCTAGCCAGCCGCACGTACTCGCCCAAAAACTCTCGTTTTTGCCGTCCGGTGGGCAGGGGTGACCCGTTCTGTTTTCCGTCCGGTTGGGCAAAGGGGAAGTCCCCTCTTTGAGAGCTAATCTTGTAGGGGTTTCGACCGATTGCAAGGATAGATGCAGAAAATCCCGAAGGGATGCCATGATTATAGATAACCGGCGAAAAAACGAGCATAACCCTGAAAGGGTGACAGAAAAAATGCCACTCCTTCGGAGTTGAAAAGCAAAGAATAACCTGAAATCTATCATCCTGACACCCTTTCAGGGTTGAAAAATGCCTAAATCAAACAAGTTGGATCGCCCGCGACCAAAACGGGAGTTTTGGGGCGAGCCAGTGCGCTTGCAGGGGTGTGTCGGCGGCCAGAGCGACCACATTTGAGGTGTTGGATGGCTTTTTGAAGCGAGTTCCAACCAATCGGTTTGTTCTTTTTGGACAAATTCAAGGCTTTAGAAAGGACGGATCAGCCCTGCCGGGTGGGGAGGGAACGCAATTTAGAACCGAGTGCGGGTAATGTGCAAGAGGTCTATTATACCGAAATCAAATACTGATTGCGCATTTCCTGTCCTCTAAATGATTGATAATCATAGATAAAAATCATTTAATCCTGCAACCATTGAGTCATTTCAGCATTAGTTAAATGGCCGCTTTTTGCCCTACCCCCCCGCCGGCAGCATGAGTGCGAAACGGCTGCCCCCGCCCAGTTCGCTGTCGACCCAGATGCTGCCGCCCTGGGCCTCGATAAACTCTTTGGAAATGGCCAGCCCCAGGCCGGTGCCGGTTTTGGAGGCGGTGCCCGGCACTTGGTAGTAACGGTCAAAAATCCGGGGCAGGTAGCGCGGGTCGATGCCCTTGCGTCTTTGACGGACAGCACCACGTACTGCGGGGCCACCAACTGGGCGGGCGGCACCACCCGGAACGGCGGCGCAACTTCCAGCCCTATTTTGTCGTGGCCATCGGGGGCCCAGGCCAGGGCCTCGATGTGGATAACGCTCTGCTCGGGCGAGTGGCGCACGGCGTTCGACAGCAGGTTGATGAGCACCCAGGTGGTCTTGTCGGGGTCGGCCAGCACGGCGGGCAGCCCCGGGGCAAACTCGGTCATGATCTTGATCTGCTTCTGCTCGGCCTGCACCTGGAGGGCCCCCTGGGCGTGGGCCACCATGTCGGGCGCGGGGGTGGCCCGCTTGCTGAGCTGGATGTTGCCGGTCTCGACCTGGGCCATGTCGAGCAGCTCGCCCGTGATCCTGAGCAGCCGCTCGTTGTCCTCGTCCACGTGGGCCAGGAGTTGCTGCTGCTCGGGGTTGAGAGGGCCAATGCGCTCATCGCCAAGGAGTTTCAGGCTCATTTTGATCGAGGCGATGGGCGTTTTTAGCTCGTGCGAAATGGTGGCGATAAAGTTGGTCTTGGCCGCGTCCAGTTCTTTGTAAGCGGTAATGTTCTTGAGCAAGATCACGTAGCCGACCAGTTGGGTCTGGTCGTCTTGGGTGGTGGCCACTTCCAGCACTTCTTTGCTAAAATAGCTCTCTCTGTCGTTGGCAAAAATCTTGAGCGGCTCCTGGCTGGCGGGCGCATTGGCGGGCGGGGGCGCGAACAGGTCGCGCACCAGGTGGCGCATGAGGTCGTTGTGCAGGGCCACCTCTTGCGACGGTTGGCCGATGAGGTCGGGGCTGGCCAGGCCCAGCACCTGGGCGGCGGCGTGGTTGGCAAACAGGATGCGCCGCTGGTCGTCCAGCCCCACGATGGGGTCGCACCTTGGCCAGGTTGGAGTGCTCGTACTCGTCGAGCTTGGCGGCCATGCGGTTGAACGCCTTGGCCAGCTCGCCAAACTCGTCGGAGTTTTGGAACGGCAGCCGGGCCTCGTACTGGCGGTTGGCAATGGCCCGGATGCCCTCGGTGAGCCGGGCCAGCGGGTTGGCGATGTAGCCCGGAAAGTAGCTGATGAACAACAGGGCGAGCAAAAAGCAGAAAGTGCCCACCAGGGCCAGGTACAGGATGGCCTGCTGGGCCGTTTGGGCGGCCACTTCGTTTTTGCGGACTATGGCCCGCATGTTCACCTCGGTAAGCTGGTAGAGCTGCCGCCGCAGGGCCGCCTGCTGGCTGGCCAGTTGGGCGGGCTGGGCCTGGGGGTTGGTGGCGCGGAGGGCCTCGAACGCCGCGCGAAGCTGCTGGGTCAGGGCCGCCTCGCCCGGCTCGGTCAGGTTGGCCTCCTGGGCGCGCAGGGCCTGGTCAAACTGGGCCAGGGCCACGGCGGGCGAGCCGGTTTGGTCCACCGCCTGCAACATGGCTTGGGTGTACTCTAGGGTGCGGTAGTTGTCCTGGAGTATCCCGGCCGAAGCCCCGGCCAGCCGGTTGAGGTACAAAATGCCCAGCCCGCCCAGGAGCAGGGCTAGTAAAAAGAGGAAGCCGGAGCCGAGCAGGATTTTGGTCTTGAGTTTCATGGGGTGGGTTAACCAATGATAATGAGGTCAATAGCGCGGCTGGCCATGCCCCGCAGCAGGCTGCGCAGCACCGAGCGGCCCGCCAGCACCTGCCACCAGGTGGCCCGGGGCCGCCCCAGGCACACGGCGGTGATGGCGTGCCGCTCGGACGTTTCCAAAATGGTGGCCGCAATGTGCTCGCTCTCGGCCCGGAGCACCTCCGCGCCCAGGTCCATGGCCAGTTTAAAGTTATTGATCAGGTGCCGCTGGGCGGCCAGGTTGATCTTGTCGGCGGCCTCGGCCCGGGTTTGGACAAAGAGCACAAACCAGCGGCCGTTGTAGTAGTTGGCCAGTTTGGCCGTTTTGCGGATGATCCGCTTGGCGCTCTCGTGGTTGGTGCTAATGCAGGCCAAGAACCGCTCCGGCCTGAACACCTGGCTGGCCTTGGGCAGTTCGCTCTCCACCTTGCGCTCCACCTGCGAGGCCACTTCTTTGAGGGCCAGCTCGCGCAGTTGCAAGATGTGCTCGGCCTTGAAAAAATGGCTGAGCGCGGCCTGGATCTTGTCGGGCGGGTAGATTTTGCCGTCCTTCAACCGGCCGATCAGCTCGTCGGCCGTGAGGTCGATGTTCACCACCTCGTCGGCCTGGGCCAGCACGCTGTCGGGCACGCGCTCCTTTACCTCCACGCCCGTGATCTGCTTCACTTCGTCGTTGAGGCTCTCGATGTGCTGGATGTTGACCGCGCTGATGACGCTGATGCCCGCATTGAGCAGGTCCAGCACATCTTGCCAGCGTTTTTCGTTTTTGCTGCCCTCGATGTTGGTGTGGGCCAGTTCGTCCACCACCACCACCTCGGGCCGCTGGTTGAGGATGGCCTGGAGGTCCATTTCTTCCAGGGCCTTGCCTTTATAAAACAACTGGCGGCGGGGGATGATCGGCAGCCCGTCCAGCAGGGCGATGGTGTCGGCCCGCTGGTGCGCCTCTACGTAGCCCACCTTAATGTTGATGCCGTTTTTGAGCAGGGCGTGGGTTTCTTGCAGCATCCGGTAGGTTTTGCCCACGCCCGCGCTCATGCCCACGTACACCTTGAACTTGCCCCGCCGCGATTTTTTGATCAGGTCGAGGAAGTGCTGGACGGAATTTTCGCGGTCGGTGGGCATGGGGCCAGAAGTGAATGGGGGGTGAGGGGTGAGGGGTGAGGGGTGAAAAGTTATAAATATTTTACTTTCAATTAGTTAAACCAATTTTTGTCAAATACAGGGGCAATTCTGGTGGCCAACAAACGACCCGAGTGGGGCTAATCTTGTAGGAGTTTTGCGAACAATCCAACTTGCTCAATTTGTACAATTTTCAACCCTGAAAGGGTGCCAGGATTATAGGTTTTGGGTTGTTTTTTGTTTTTCAACTCCGAAGGAGTGACATTCTTTTCCTGTCACCCCTCCGGGGTTTTGTCTATTTTATCGTCTTTTGTCTATAGTAATAGCATCCCTTCGGGATTTTCCCACGCCGTCATCACGACCAATCGAAACCCCTACAAGATAAGCCCCAAGGGGAGGGAACGCAATTTTGACATGAGTAAGGCTCATACGCAACAAGTCTGCTAAAACCAAACCGTCAAGTTGCTGATGAGCCAGGTGCTTTGGTTGGCGGGCGACTGGGCCTCGGTGAGGTACACCCGGTCCGGGGCGAAGAACTGGCG
>JALONO010000165.1 GCA_025454895.1 Bernardetiaceae bacterium | reverse complement strand
CACGAACAACGGCGGTGGTTAGATGATTGTTCGCGCTAAACCTCAATCACACCTAGCTAGGAATACGCAATCTTTTTAACGCAAAAAAATGTAAATCAGGCGACTACCTGTTTTTTTCAAAAATAAAGACGACGTTAAAACTGCCCGATCTCTTCCTCGGACAAGCCGGTGGATTGAGCGATAATGGCGATGGATATTCCTAGCAATTTTAGGTTGCGGGCGGTTCTCAGATTTGCTTCTAGGCCACCTTCTTCCCGGCCCTTTGCCAGCCCCTCTTGCTTTCCCTCCTCTCGGCCCAGCACTAGCCCTTCTCCTTTCCCTTCCTCATAAGCCGTACCGATCACGTTCTTCAAGTCGCGGTACACCTTGAGGCTCTGCTGGTATTCAGCCAGTTCATCGGAGGAGTAGTTGGCGATCTCGGCCCGGCCGAAGACCTCCAGTATCTCGGAGTAAGGATTACAAAAGGGCATCAGGAGAGTATTCGGCGACAAAATGTCAGGCTTGCAGCCTAACAAGTTACCTTCATAGGAACCGGTCTATTTGTTCCCTAAAATTTACGAAAGTATTGGGTTGGCGGTTGGCCGCCTGGCTCGGGCGATCCACTAAGTTAGGTCCCCGACGGCCTTAATTAGGATGCCGATGGACCCGGAACGCTGGGTTTTTTGGAAAATTCGCTACAAAACCGCACCTTAGTACTTGCAAACAAATTTTCAGGCGGCTTTTGTGCCCAACCGTGCCTGTACATTCCTTGCTCAGCGGGTTAGCCGCTCCCTCGACCTATAAACACTCCACTTTTACTTACCTGGCTCGTTTGGGGCCGAGGTTTGTTTTCTGTTCAACCTAGCAGGGTACCCCAACCAAGGCTATTCGCATTGGCCTAGGCGGTGCTCCTTTGGTCAACGTGGAGCCGCCAGCTTAACTTTCGGCTTAGTTTGTCAGATTATTTTATTGTAAATCAATTAATTAACCAACATCGTTACATGAAAAAACACTTACTTGGTATTTTACTGAGCTGGGGGCTAGCGGCCCTGGCCTTGGGCCAAACCCGAACCATTACCGGTACGGTTACGGCTGCCACCGAAAAGGAACCACTGCCCGGGGTAAACGTGGTAGTAAAGGGCACTGCCTCCGGTACCGTTACTGACGCGGACGGCAAGTACAAATTGGCCGTGCCGGCTAACGGCAAAACTTTGGTGTTTTCGTTTATCGGCTACAAAACCACCGAAGTGGAAATTGGCGGCCGGGCCGAAGTGGACGTGGCCCTGGCTTCGGACGTGCTCAACGTGGACGAAGTGGTGGTAACCGCCAACGCCATTGTGCGGGAAAAGAAGGAACTGGGCTACGCGGTGTCCACCGTGGGCGGCTCTGAGCTGCTCAAGGCCCGCGACCCCAACCTGCTCAACAGCATGGCGGGCCGCATCGCGGGGGTGCGCATCACCCAGCAGTCGGGCACGGTGGGCGGCTCCAGCCGGGTGATGATCCGGGGGGCTAACTCGATCTCCTCCTCGAGCGAACCGCTGTTCGTGGTGGACGGTATTCCCATCTCCAACTCATCGTTCAACGGCAGCGAGACCGACATCGTTACCGGGGGCGTGGACGTGGGCAACCGGGCCAGCGACCTCAACCCGGACGATATCGAGAACATGACCGTGCTCAAGGGCGCGGCCGCCTCGGCCCTCTACGGCTCGCGGGCGCGTAACGGCGTGATCGTGATCACGACCAAGCGCGGGCGCGCGGGGGCCAAAAAACTGAATATCACCTACAACGCCTCTTATCGGCAAGACCGGGTGCTCCGCCTCCCTGACCTACAAAGCGAGTACGGGCCTGGCAATTTTGGCGTGTACAACAACCAATTGGGCAACGGCTGGGGGCCGCGCATCGAGGGGCAGTCGGTCATCGACTACAAAGGCGAGCGGGTAAACCTGCAAGCCTACCCCGACAACTGGCGCAACTTCTTCATCACCGGCCACACGGCCATCAACAGCCTGAGCATGGACGGGGCCACCGACCAAGGCGACTACCGCGTAGGCTACACCAATTTACAGCAGCGGGGCATTGTGCCCGGTTCGCAAATGGGCCGCCACACATTCTCGATCAACGCGGGCAAAAAAATCACCAGCAAACTTACCTCGCGAGTGTGGGCCAACTACATTCGCACCACCAGCGACGGCCGCCCGGCCCAAGGTTCCAATACACCCAATGTGCTCACTACCATTTTGGCGGGCGTGGCCAACACCGTGGACATGCGCGAGCTGCGAGATAACTTGTACGCTACCCCCGCCCAAGCGGTGCCGCCGGGCTGGACCGGCGACCTGGCCCGTGCCATCGACTTTAACGGGGTGCAAAACAGCCCCTACTGGGTTACCACCTTCAACCGGTTTAGCAACCAGGTGGACCGGCTCTACGGCGGCACCAGCCTGGACTACAACGTGGCCGACTGGTTTACCGTAACGGCCCGCGTGGGTACCGATATGTTTACCGAGAACCGCCGGTTTGTAACCCGCCGGGGCACCCGGGGCCGCCTCAATGGCTTGTTTGAAACCAACGAGATTTTTGAGCGCGAACTGCAAACCGACTTGCTGGGCACGGTAACCCGCAAACTAAGCCCCAACTGGACGTTCAAGGGCATCGTGGGCCATCAGTTTAACCAGCGGACCATCCGCCGGGCGCGGGTGCTCTCCGAAGGGTTGAACATCGACCAACTTTATACCTTCGCCAACGCCCAAAGCAATGTGCCCAGCAATTTTTACAGTCGTCGGGAGATTTTTGGCGTGTACGCCGACGTGAGTTTCGACTACAAGAACTGGCTGTTTTTGAACGTTACCGGCCGCAACGACTGGAGCTCGACCCTGCCCGTGGAAAACAACTCCTATTTCTACCCCTCGGCCAGTGTCAGTTTTGTGCTCACCGAAGCGTTGCCCGATTTGGGCATCGTCAAAAACGACATTTTGAGCTACGCCAAAATCCGGGCTAACTACGCCAACGTGGGCAGCGACGAAGACCCTTACCAGCTCGCGTTTACCTACAACCCGCTCACCCAGGCCAGCGATATCTACACGTTCAATATCTTGTACCCCATAGGCGGGGCCTCGGCTTTTGGGGCCACCAACGTGCTGCCACCCACTAACTTGCGGCCCCAGCGGCAAACCAGCTACGAACTAGGGGCCGAGCTGAAGTTCCTCGGCGGCCGGGTGGGGCTCGACGTAACGTACTACCGCACGTTTAACTACGACCAAATCATTTCCATCGCCATCCCGCAGTCCACGGGTTACTCGGCCCGGCGGCTCAACGTGGGCGAAATCTCCAACCGGGGCCTGGAGGCCATGCTCACCTTCAGCCCCTTCCAACGCTCCAGCGATTTTAAGTGGGACGTGGCCTTTAACTTCAACCGTAACCTCAACCGCGTGGAGTCACTGGCTCCGGGCCTGCAAGAATTCATCACCACCTCGGGCGATGGCTTCGGGATTTTCGTGGTGGCCCGCCCCGGCGAAACCTTCAACATCCAGGGCGTGGGTTGGCTGCGCGACCCCGAGGGCAACTACGTGATCAACCCCACCACGGGCCTGCGCATTCCCGGCCCGCGCCGGTTGCTGGGCAACATCTACCCCGACTGGACGCTGGGCATCAACAACTCGTTCACTTACAAGGGCATCGACTTCAATTTCTTGGTCGATGTGCGCAAAGGCGGCGTAGTCAACTCACAAACGGTGGGCATCTTGCGCAGCGGCGGCATGGCCATCGAGACGGCGGAAAATGGCCGCCAGCCGTTTGTGGACCCCGGCGTGATCCGCAATGCCGACGGCACCTACCGCCCCAACGACCGGCCCGTGGCCAGCGTGCAACAGTACTGGAGCCAGCAAGACAACTCCGTTAGCCCCGAAACCAATACGTTTGACGGTTCGTTTGTCAAATTACGCGAAGTGCGGGTGGGCTACTCACTCCCCAAAAACCTGGTGGACAAAACGCCGTTTGGCAACATCAACCTGGGCATCGAGGGCCGTAACCTGTGGATCATCCACTCCAACGTGCCCCACGTGGACCCTGAGGCCAACGTGCTCGGTACCGGGCTTATCGGCGAGGGCCTCGAACGTGGCAGCATCCCTAGTTCCCGCAGTTTAGGTTTTAACCTCCGGCTTACTTTCTAGTTCACTCATTCACTTCTGTTTTTATTTTGATTTAAGATATGAAACGCTTCGTTCTCTGCTTACTGCTCGCCTTGCCCACCACGGCGTGCTTCCGCGACAGCGGCATCAACATCGATCCCAACCGTTCCACCACCGTGGACCCGTCGCTGCTGTTCGCCGGGGCCGCCACCCAGTTTTCGCTGCTGCGGGTAGCCGAGCTTACCTGGCCCGTGGCCCTGAGCACCCAAATGTGGGCCTCCGGCGGTCGGTGGGGCTTGGCCCAAGCCCAGTACGACCAAACCCGCGTGCGCAGCGCCTGGGGCCGCACCTACACCGACGTGCTCAAGAACCTGGAGGTGGCCCAGCGGCTGGCCGAAGAAGCCCAGCCCGCCCAGCGCAACACGGTGGCCCAGTGCAAAATCCTCAAAGCATTTGCTTATTCACAAACTTCGTTTTTGTGGGGCGACATCCCGTTCAGCGAGGCGGCCACGGGCGAGGTGGATTTGCCAAGGTTCGACACCCAGCAGGCTGTGCTAGACGGCTGCCTGCGCCTGCTCGACGAGGCCATCGCGGCCATTGACCCGGCCCAGGGCGGCCGCATTGGTGCCCCCAACGACCTGTACTACGGCGGCGACATGGTAAAATGGCGGCGGTTTGCCAACTCGCTCAAACTGCGCATTTTGTTCAGCATGGTGGACCAAGACCAGAGCAAGGCGGCGGCCATTGGCCAGGTGATCAGCCAGGGCCAGATGATTGCAGGCAATGCTGACGCGATGCAGTTCCGGTACTTTAACCAACCGGGGCGGCAAAACCCGCGCTTCTCGTTCACGGCCATTTTCCGGGGCGGGGTGCAGTCCGACTGGTACGCCTCGCAAGTGGTGTTCGACCTGCTCACCCAGCTCAACGACCCCCGGATGACCCGGTTCTTCCAGCCTGGCCCCGGGGCCACCGGCGGCCAAATCGTGGCCCTGCGCACCACCACCGAACCGTTCTCGGCCCAGTCGGCCTTGGTGCACATGGACTTGCTGCGCCCCGATTTGCCCGAAATTTCGTTCTCATATTCAGAACAATTGTTGTTTGAAGCCGAGGCGTACGCGCGCGGCTTTGCCCCGGGCGGGTTCGATTTGGCCAACCAGCGCTACCGTGCGGGGGTGCGCGAGAGCCTACTGAGCTTTGGTGTGCCCGCTGCCCAGGCCGAAACTTACGTGAACGGCCTGCCCGCGTTGACGGCCACCAACTTCCGCCGGGAACTGGCCCAACAGCAATGGCTCGACTTATTTATGCGGCCCGTGGAGGCCTGGGTGCAACACCGCCGCAGCGGCGCGGCTGGCCAGGAAATCCCGGCCATGACCGTGCCCCCCGGCGCGCCCGTGAGCGGCCTGGTGCGCCGCCTGCTCTACCGCAGCGAGGAGGTAAACTCCAACCCCAACACGCCCAGCGGCCTCAACCTGGACTCGCCCATGTGGTTTGACCGCTAGCCGGCCTAGACTTCTATCTACCCAAACCCCGCCGCTAGCCCTGGGCCAGCGGCGGGGTTTTTAATAGACTGCTTCTTTATTAGACTTATACTAAAATGACTTAATGATTGTTGTCTTTGATTATCAATCATTCAAATGACAGGGAATGCGCAATCTGCATTTGATTTTGGTGTTATGAACGGATTTAAAGCCTTTGCCTTGCAAATAAAGCGAAGTTGAACAGGCATATTGGGTGATCCATCATCCAATATGCCAAAAGCGAATGCCGCACCGCCCGCTGGTTCACCCGGCCATTTACCCGCTTCAACCCTGCGCCCTTACGCTTGACCCTGGCGGAGTTTTCGGGAGGCCGCCCGATGGTTCAACTTTGTCTCGTAACCGCACTTTTTTGCGATCGCGCATTTTTTAAGCCATAAAAACCAACGGTTATGTATCTCACACTCAAGCTCATTCACATTGTGGCGGCTATTGTGGCCGTTGGCTTCAACTTGTCATACATCGTATGGCTGGTCAAGGGCAAGGCCCAGCCGGAGCACCAGTTATTTGCCCTGCGGGGCATCAAGCTCATGGACGACTGGTTGGCCAACCCTAGCTATTTGCTCAGTTTGATTACGGGCCTGCTCATGGCCTATGTTGGCAACTTTAATGTGCTGGAAATCAAGTGGCTCCTTGTCTCGCTCAGCTTGTTTGGCCTCATGGGGGTAGTGGCGTTCGGGTTCTACACCCCGGCCCTGGCCCGGCAAATCCGGGTGTGGCAGCAAAACGGCCCTCAGTCGGCTGAGTACCGCCGGGCCGACCAGCGGCAAACCGTGGTGGGCCTGTTGCTCTTTGCCCTCGCGCTGGCCATTGTGGCCATCATGGTGCTCAAACCGAGTTTTTAGGTAATCCTGAACCGGGCGGGGCGTACCGCAAAACCTGCCGACGGTTTCAATAGTGGGCGGCCCAGTACCACTCCATGGCCAGGGCTAACCCCTCGGCCACCTGGTGAGTGGGCACGTAGCCCAGTTGCCGCTGGGCCGAACCGATGTCGGCCAACGAGAACAGGATATCGCCGGGCCGGGCCGGGCCATATTGCGGCTGTACCTGGGCCACGGCTGGTTGGTAGCGGGCCAGTAAATCGCGCAGCAGGCCAAACAGCGCATTGAGGCTCGTGCTGGTGCCGCAGGCCACATTGTACACCTGGTCGGTTGGGGCGGAGAGGGTTGCCGTGGCAGCCAAATTATTGATCAACAGCACATTGTCAATATAAGTGAAATCGCGGGCTTGGGTGCCATCGCCGTAGATGATGGGGGCCTGGCCCGCCAACAGGGCCTTCACAAACCGAGGGATAACGGCCGCGTACTCGCCCTCGGGGCTTTGCCGCCGTCCGAACACGTTGAAGTACCTCAACCCCACGCAGGGCAGCCCGTGCAAGCGTGCGAACACGCCCGCGTACAGCTCGTTGGTCCACTTTGAAACCGCGTAAGGCGAGAGCAACCGGCCCGTGTGCGCCTCCACCTTGGGCGAGCCGGGGTAATCGCCGTACACCGACGAACTAGAAGCGTACACAAACCGCTTTACCTTGGCCGCCGCCGCCGCCGCCAGCATATTCAAAAAACCGCTTACGTTCACTTCGTTGGTAGTGTGTGGGTCCTTGATGGAACGCGGCACCGAACCCAGGGCGGCGTGGTGCAACACGTAGTCCACCCCGGCCACCGCCCGCTGGCAATCGGCCAGGTGCCGGATGTCGCCCTCGACCAGGGTAAACCAGGGGTGGGCCCGCATTTCGGCGAGGTTTTCCGGGCGGCTGGTGGCAAAATTATCCAAGCAAACCACTTCGTTGTCTTGCGCGAGTAGCCGCTCGCACAGGTTAGCCCCGATAAAGCCCGCCCCACCGGTTACCAGCACCCTAGCCCCCGAGATCAGTCGCGTTTGATTGGACATTTAAATTGATAACAAATGATTAAATGATTAAATGATTAAATGATTAAATGATTAAATGATTAAATGATTAAAAATGATTAAATGATTAAATGATTAAATGATTAAATGATTAAATGATTAAATGATTAAATGATTAAATGATTAAATGATTAAATGATTAAATGATTTTTATTGCTGATTATCGGCATCTTACAAAAAGCTATTTGCTATTTTTGTAGGCTTTGGCATGGCAAAAATTTGCTAAAAACAAAGCGTACCTCTTTTATCATTTTGTTATTTTGGATAAAGAGTTGTGCGCCAATCTCTGATAGAAATAGTACTCAATGGAAACATAATTTAGTCGGAAAATCCTTCCCAAAAATCATCTTCTAGTCAACTCAATCCTGGCGTTACAATCGCCCGTCGATGATCGATTTTTCCAACATGCTTTTGATGTCGTACACCACGGTTTGCGGGTGGCGCAAGGCCCCCAAATCCAGGGTTTTAAACTCCCGGTGGGCCACGGCCAGCACCACGGCATCATACGGCCCGGCCAGGGGGGCCAGGTCCAGCCCGTATTCGTGGCGCACTTCATCGGTGCGGGCCCAGGGGTCGTGTACGTGTACCTGGGCCCCAAACTCCTGCAACTCCCGCACCACGTCGATCACCCGCGAGTTGCGGATGTCGGGGCAGTTTTCCTTAAACGTAATGCCCAGCACCAGCACCTGGGCGGCTTTGACGTTCAACCCCCGCTGGATCATCAGTTTCACCACTTTGTTGGCCACAAAAACACCCATGTTGTCGTTGATGCGCCGGCCCGCCAAAATTACCTGGGGATGATAGCCCAGGCTTTCGGCCTTGTGGGTGAGGTAGTAGGGGTCCACCCCAATGCAGTGGCCGCCTACCAAACCCGGCGTGAACGGCAAAAAATTCCACTTGGTGCGGGCGGCGGTAAGCACCTCGGTGGTGTCGATGCCCAGCCGGTCGAAAATGAGGGCTAGTTCGTTCACGAAGGCAATGTTGAGGTCACGTTGCGAGTTCTCGATCACCTTGGAGGCTTCGGCCACCTTAATGGACGAGGCCAGGTGCGTGCCCGCGTCGATGATGCTGGCATACAGCGCGTCCACGGTTTGGGCCACCTGGGGCGTACTGCCACTAGTTACCTTCTTGATTTTGCGGATGGTATGCTCCTTGTCGCCGGGGTTGATCCGCTCGGGCGAATAGCCGCAAAAAAAGTCTTGGTTGAATTTTAACCCGCTCACTTTTTCTAACACGGGCACGCAATCTTCTTCGGTGCAGCCAGGGTAAACCGTCGACTCGTAAATCACGATATCGCCGGGCTTCAGCACCTTGCCCACGGTTTCGCTGGCCTTGATGAGCGGGGTCAGGTCAGGGATTTTGTGGTCATCCACCGGGGTGGGCACGGTTACGATAAAGAGGGTGGCCTGGGCCAAATCGGTGGCCTGGGTGGTAAACTGGAGGTGCCGGGCCTGGGCCAGTTCGGCGGGGGTTACCTCCAGGGTGCTGTCTTGGCCGCGCCGCAGCTCATCGATCCGGGCGGGTTTGATGTCGAACCCGATCACTGGGCGGGTTTTGCCAAATTCTACGGCCAGGGGCAAGCCCACGTAGCCAAGACCAATAACAGCTAGGGTTGACATTTCTTTAATAAGCAATGGATTGTAAACTTATCCTTAAATGATTTACTGATTGCATGACTAAATGATTTTTCGCTGATTATCAATCATTTATAGCGTAAAGAATAGATAATCCCTATTTGAATTTGTAATTTGGATTAGGAAACCGAGTCCGGAAGGGTGCGTTTTCTATCTACCTATTAAAAAAACCGGGCAGCGGCCACGCAAGTTAGCGCATTGGCCGTATTCGCCAAGTCGGCTCGCCTAGGCCAAACCGTTGGCTTGGGCGTAGGCGTGGCGCAACTCGTCGATGCTCACCAGTTGGCCTTTTTGTTCCAAAAACCAAAAGGCCCAACCGTTGTAATTGGTTTTGCCCAGCAAGCGGGCACTCACCCGGTGGATGGACCCAGCCCCGTCGGGGTGGTGCAACGAGCCATCGGCGGCCACGCGCGCGCGGTGCCGCCCGTCCCCGGAGCGCAGTTCGCTACCGGCGGGCACCAAGCCACTGGCCACCAGTTGGCCAAAGGGCACTTTGGGTTTCTTCTTCTCCACTTCGTACACCAGCAGAGGCGCGGCCAAAGTTTGCACCTGGGCCAAGCGTTGCCGGGCCACCTCCACGTAACCGCCGTCTTGCTCGAACCCCAAAAACCGCCGCCCCAGGTGCTTGGCCACCGCCCCGGTGGTGCCCGTGCCAAAAAACGGGTCCAACACCACCTGGCCGGGGTCAGAAGTGGCCAGAATGACCCGGTAAAGCAACTCGGCCGGTTTTTGGGTGGCATGAGCTTTTTGCCCGTTTACCTTGAGCCGTTCGGGCCCTTGGCAAATGGGCAGCACCCAGTCGCTGCGCATTTGCAGGTCGTCGTTCATCACTTTAAGGGCATGATAATGAAACGTATAGCGGCCTTGGCGGTGCGGGCTAGCCCAGATCAAGGTTTCGTGGGCATTGTTAAACCGCGTGCCCTTGAAATTGGGCATGGGGTTGGTTTTGACCCACACAATGTCGTTAAGCAGCCAAAAACCCAGGTCTTGCAGCAGCGTGCCCACCCTAAAAATATTGTGGTAGCTGCCAATCACCCACAGGCTACCCGTGGGCTTGAGCACCCGGCGACATTCGGTAAGCCAAGCCTGGCAAAAGGCGTCGTAGGCGGCAAAGTCGGCAAACTTGTCCCAGTCATCGTCCACGGCATCCACCTTGGTTTGGTTGGGGCGATACAAGTCGCCGCCCAGTTGCAAGTTGTAGGGTGGGTCGGCAAACACCAGGTCCACCGAGGCCGGGGGCAACTGCCGCAGCAGGTCCACACAATTGCCTTGGACCACGGTGTCGAGCTCGAACGGGCCAATCAAGGCCGGGGCGGGGCGGGGAGACATCGCAAAGAGGTTGAGGGGCGCAAGTTTAGCCCGAATAGTCGAAAACGGCCGGGAAATTTGGCCTAGCCCCGCCCCTGTGCTACCTTTGACTACTCTTTGGTTGGACATTTTCACACTCATGGGTTACCGCTACTGGCTTAGTTTGATCTTTATCCAATGGATTTTGGCGGCCCAGGCCCAAGAAACGCTGACGTACAGTTTTGAGAAGGAAACCATTTCCGCTCCGTTGCAAATCAGCTATTACAAAGTGGGCCAGCCCGAACAGGTGCTCACCACCAACCAACTAACGGCCCGTTACCGCCCCGGGGCTAATAACACCCTCACGCTGCGGGTGCGCCTGCTAGCCCCGGACGAGCAACGCACTTTTTTGGAAATGCGGGCGCAACCCGCCTGGGTTACCACCAAAGCTCCGGGCCTGGTATTGCAAACTTGCGAGTGTGATGTGTTCACCTGCGAAATGGTGTACGCCGTAACCGCCGAGGCCGATACCGAAGGGCGGTTGAAAATTGGCCTGGCCACCGAAGAACTAGGCGAAGCCCCGCCCAGCCGCCCCCGTAAAACCATTACGCTCACCTACCAGCTGCAATTGAGCAGCCCGGTGGCCGAACCAGTGCTGGACCGGACCGCCAAACCCGCCAACGATCAAAACCGGGCTATTAATACCGACACCAACTCGTCCACCAAGAGTGAGGCCAGCAAAATACCAGCGGCCAATGCGGATAGCTTGACCGCCGAAACGGAGGCCCCACCCACGCCCGATACTACTTGGCTCAATTGGATGCCGCTCGCGGGCGCGGGCGTGGCGAGCTTGCTTTTGGTGGTGGGTTTATTGGTTTGGCTACTCAAACGCAACCAGCACCGGGCGGGCAAGCCCAAAGGCGAAGTGAAGGTGGACAACCAACGCGAGCAGTCCGCGCCGGAGCCGCCTGCTACCTCGGCGGGCTTGGCCAACGAACGGGCCGTGGTGCTTACCCCTTCGGCTAACCCAGTGGCCAATTATTTCTACGAAATTTACGCGGGCAACGAGCGGCCCTACTACGCGGCCATCAACTTGGACCACACTTGGCGGGATACGGCGGTAGCCATGCTGTTCTTTAAGCAATCGGCCGCGCTGGCCATGCGCGACCTGATCCAGCACACCACGGCCAATTACCTGGGCTTTGTGCCCAAAACCGGGGGGTTTTTGCTGGGCAAATACTACTACGAGCCGTACAGCCGCCGCTACGTGGTGTCGGTGGAGGCGGTTACCACCGTGGCCCCGTCCGACAAAAACCCGCGTAAGCTCGTGCTGGACACGGCCGCCTGGCTGGCCCTGGACACCGCCCTGCAAGGCAGCGGCCAGGTAGTAGTGGGGTGGTTCCATACCCAGCCGGAGGGCAACTTGCACCTCACGCCCAGCGACTGGGCCATCCACGACGGTTTTTTCCGCCAGCCTTACCAGTTGCTCATGCAGGTCGATATCAGCAAGGCCAAATGGAGTTCGGCCTTGTATAGCCGCCGGGGCACCAACGCCCTCAACAACACCACCGACCGCCGGGGCGAGTGGATCAGTTGGCACGAGGTGCTCAACAGTGTGGTGTAGCTGGCATAGGCTTTCACTCAAGCATCAGCGAGATTAATGACGATTTGGTGCTCCCGTGCGTAGGCGAGGGCTTCTTCTTCAGTTTCAAAAGTTTTCTCTATGTCGTACTCTCGCCACAACCTCATGCCTTCCCAATCAACTTGCAAGGCGGGCCGGGCGATTTGTCCAGGCAGTTCTGGACAAATATTGAGTAAGCAATACTTTTCCGGGTAGTTTTTTGGTGGCTCGTTGGGTCGGGGTTTTTTAGGTTGAATGACTACTTTACAAATCAAGCGGCATGGGTGGTCGGGCTTCTCCATAAGTACAAATAGGATGCGCAAAAAGGAATAAGCCTTTTTCAAGGCATTTCTTATACCAAAATCAAATACGAATTACGTGTTCCTCATGTTGTAAATGATTGACAAACAAGGAGAACAATCATTTAATCAGGCAATCATTAAGTCATTTTTAGGATTAGCAAACCCATTCGTTTGCATTAAAAAAAGCTAGAGCAGAGCCACCAAAAGGCTCATTGCACACTCATGATCAATAAATTAAAAGAAGGAAGATGCCTAGGCTTTCTTAAAAACCACCATCCGTTTCATGGTGAAGTTCCAGGCCACTACTAAGCCAATAGTGAGGATTTTGGCCAAACGTTTATCGAGCGCGATGTGGTCGATGAGGTACGGCATCATCACCTCGTTGATGCCCAGCCCCACCAGCGATACGAGCACGAATACGAGGAACTCGACCTTGCCGTTCATGGCCCCGCTGCCAAATACCCATACCCGGCTGAGCCAGTAATTAGCCACCAACACAATGGCGAAGGCAAAGCGGTTGGCCATCATGATCTCTAGGCCAAACCCATCGTTAAAAAGCATCAACAAGCCTAGTTCAGCCACCACCGAAGCCACCCCCAGTACCACAAAGCGGAACAACTGGAGGTAGGCGGGGTTATTGCCAAACATATCGCGGATTTTTTGCCACATATCTTTCAAAACGCCGCAAAGTTGCAGTTTAGTGGTTAAAAATCAAAAAATTTGCTTTTTTGTTAACACAGAATTGTTTGGGAAATGGCCTGTTTTGAGCCGCTGACGAGCAAAAAACAGGGTCAATGGCCGGTTTTGACGGTAAAACTGAACCGGCTGCCCTTGCCTTCTACGCTAAATACATGGATTTGCCCCCCGTTTGCATCCACAAACTCTTTACAAAGCAGCAGGCCAATGCCGGTCCCTTTTTCGTCCAAGGTGCCGCGTTTGCTAAAATGGGTATCAATGAAAAACAAACGCTCGATGTTTTGGGCACTTAGGCCCACGCCGTCATCTTCGACCGCTACTTCCCAAAAGTGGGGGTTGAGCGGCTGCACGCCCAAGCGCACCTGGCCCCCGCGCGGGCTAAACTTGATGGCGTTGTGGAGCAGGTTGCGCACCACCACGCTAATTTGATGCGTATCGGCCCAGGCCAAAATCTCCGCTTTGGCTAACAACTTAAGTTCGATGCCTTTATTAGCAGCGGCAGGCTGCAAATCGCTTACGGCTTGGGTGAGCAAGTCGTACAAATCGAACTGGGCAAATTGGGTCTCGATGCCGTCAATTTGCATCCGCGACCAAAGTAGCAGGTTATCCATCATGCGCAAGCTGTTGCCGGCGTAGCGGGCCATGGCTTCGCCGGCTTCCAGCAGGGTGTCGCGCGTAACGTCCATGCGCATGAGGTCCACCAAGCTCAGCACCGAGGTAAGCGGGCTGCGCATGTCGTGCGAGATGGCCGCAAACAGCTTGTTCTTGGCTTGGTTGATCCGGGCCAGTTGCTCTTTTTGGGCCGACAGCAGGTCGGTGGTTTGGCGCAGTTCCTCGACGGCGGTGTCCAGTTCCCCGTTGGTCGCGAGCAATTCACGGGTTCGCTCGGTTACTTTGACCTCCAAGTTTTGGTTAAGTTCTTGACTTTGCACCAAAGCGGCCTCCTCGCGGTTGATGGCCTGTGAGTACCGGCGCGATAAAAAGATGACCTGGGCCAAAAAGCCAACCACGAAACCGATGGCCAGTGAGTCACCAGTGTTGATGATCTCGGCATGGTGGAGCATATCGTTGAGCACAAAAACGAACGCGGCCATTAAACCGCCCAACAGCAGCCCAGCCCCTTCACGGCCGCGCCGCACGGCCAACCAGGTGCCATAAAAAACAAAGCCAAATTCAAGGGCGGTAAGCCCGTGGCTCCAAGGCACTAAAAACGAGGCATGGTAAACCGGCAAACCCAAGTTAGCCAAAAAGAAGCCGATGCGTAGCCCGACCAAAACGTTCCGGGGTAGCCTAGCAAATTCCTGCGGGAACAGCGTGCCCGCAAATTGCAGCAGGGCCATCATGGCCAGGTACATTGATCCCAGTTCGACCTTCACCAAAATTTCCCAAGGCAGGCCGGGCACGATGTCGTTGAGCAATCGCTCGCCAGTGGCCAGTAACCGGGCGCACACACTAAAGCACAAGAGGCCAAAGTAAAGAGCTGGCCGGTCCTTGCGGCGGTAGGCAAACAAGAACAAGTGATAAAAGCCCACCACAAAAATGCCCCCAAGCAAAATGAACTCAAGGGCTACTTGGCGCTCGCCCAAACCGTAGGCGGTGCTGCGGTTACCTAACAAGGGCGGGTTCCACAGCCCACCTTTGCGATAACTGAAGTTGGCCACTTGAAACACAATGTCCAGGGTGTCGCTGGTAACCACAAAATCGTACACATCGGGGTAGTAACTGGGCTTGGTGGTTTGGGCATCGAGCCCCACCTGGCCGTTGCGGCCTATTTGCTGGCCATTTACGGTGAGGGTGTAGGCCACCCCGGCATCGTCCATGCGGAGGGCCAAATATTGAGGCCGCCCCGGCACAGGGGGCAAATATACCTTTAACCCGTAGGTGGCGGCCCCAAAGCGGGGTAGGGGTTGGCCTTGCCAGTTTTTGCCTTCCCAGGTCGAGGGTACTTCGGTATAGGTTACCTCTGGCCACTGGTTCAGCTCGTCCCGGCTGAGCAGTTCGTTAAAAACAAAATGCCACTGACCTTGCAACTTGGCCAGTTTATCGCCGTCAAAATCCCACTTTCTGAGGTCAAATTCGCCGGGTTTGGTTTGCGCGGGCCGTTCCCAGGTTTGGCAGGCGGCCAACCCAAGCAGCGTGAGGACTAGTGCAGCGGTTCTGAAAAACAGCATGGGCGAAGTTGCCTTCATACCGGCCCAACGGCTAAAAGCATACAAAAATGTAAATTATTCGCTTAGGGAACAAATCAACGGCCCTGGGCCAGCACATTGGCAATATCGGTGCGGTAAGCCAAGTAGGCGGGGATGAGGGCTGCTACCAGTCCCACGCCCAGGCACAAGCCTAGCCAGGCTAGCTCTAACGGCAAAAACAACCAGCCAGTGAGGCCGGTTTGGCCCGCCTGTTCGTTGTAGTGGCCCAGCAATCCGGTGGCCAAGTGCCCTAGCAAAAGGCCCAACAGCCCGCCCACCAAGGTCAGCAGCAAGCCCTCCAACACCACCAAGGCAAACAACCGGGCGCGCGAACTGCCCAGCGAGCGCATCATGGCCAGGTCGTAGCGGCGTTCTTTGAGGGCGTTGTAGAGGGCCAAAAAAATGCTGAGCATCGAGATCACCACCATCAAATAGGCAAAGCCTTGCATTACGCCCAGCCCAATGCCCAGCAGGTCAAAAAGACGGCGCACCTCGAACGCCGGGGAAGCCGCCTGCATATTGGTTTGGCTGTTGACGAACCGGGGCAGGTTGATGGCCGCCATCGGGCTACGGTACTTGATCAGCAGGGTGGTCAAGTCCTTGGTGCTGTCGCCCTGGGGCAGGCCGGTGAGCGTGTCCAGGCCCGGCGCGGGCACCGGGGCGTGGGCACTATCGGCCTCACTATGCGTTTCGTGCACGGCCCAAACGGCCTGCACATTGGTAAGCACCAAGTTGTCGAGGGCGGTGCCAGTCGGTTTCATAATGCCCACCACTTGGTACACGTGGTCGCCGTGTACGTTCTCCGCGTCGCCGCCGTGGGCACCCACAAACGGGCTGCCCAGTTGCAGCCCGCCTTCGGTGGCCACCCTGGCCCCGATGGTGGCTTCCAGCCCGGTAGCCCACCAGCGGCCCTGGGCTAGTTCGGCCCCGTACTGCTCCGGGTAGCGGCGGGTGGTGCCCACAATTTTGAACCACTGGTAGCTGTCGCCCAGGGCCAGCGGCACTACGCTTTTCACCATCCGGTTGCGGGCCAGGGTTTGGGCTTCGCCGAGTTTGATGTTGCCCGTGGGGTTATCGATGTGGAAAATACTGCTCAAAATTAGTTGCATGGGGCTGCCTTTGGCCCCCACCACCAGGTCGATGCCCTTGGTGTTTTTGAGCAATTTGTCTTCAAATTGATGACTCACCAACATGAGCAAGATGATCACGGCCGTGCCCAAAGCTAAAATGAGCACGTTTAACAAATTGCTCACAGGCTTCGACTTTATGTACTGCCAGCTTAAATAAAAGAGGTTCATCGGAGCAATATTGGCTAATGTCTAAAGACAAATAGATGCAGAAATATATTGAGATTGAATGATTGAATGATTGAATGATTGAATGATTGAATGATTGAATGATTGAATGATTGAATGATTGAATGATTGAATGATTGAATGATTGAATGATTATTTACTTGATTAAAAATTACTTATCAAGTAAATCAGGAGCGTTTTTTTATCGGTTGATGAGATCCTCTTTTCGCAGCAAAAAACTTCATCTGTTAAAAAACAACCCGGCCATGCGTTTCCATTTTCTTCTTCTACCCAAGTTTGGCCAGCCGCAAATGGGTAGGAATTCGCTCTTTGAGCCGCTGGTCGTGGGTGGCCACCAACAGGCTGGCCCCGTAGTGGGCGGCTTGTTGTAACAGCAGGTTAATCACGGCTTCGCAGTTGTCGTCGTCCAGGGCCGAGGTTGGCTCATCGGCCAAAATTACTTGGGGCTGGTTGAGCATGGCCCGGGCAATGGCCGCCCGTTGCTGCTCGCCCTGGCTCAGTTGGTGCGGCCGCTGGTGTTGGCGGTCGCTCAGGTTCAGCTCGGCCAGCACGGTTTGCAGGCGGCGCGCGTCGGCGGGCAGCCCGGCAAAGTACTGGGCCGCCCGCAGGTTGTCGGCCACGCTGAGCGAAGGCAGCAAATGCGGCTGCTGGAACACCAAGCCTAAGTGGCGGCCCCGGAACGCATCCACTTCGTTGGGGCTGAGGCGGGCCAGGTCGGTGCCCGCCACCACTACTTCGCCCTGGCTGGGGCGGCGCAGGCCCGCCAATACGTGCAGCAGGGTGGTTTTGCCGCTGCCGGAAAGGCCCAGCACCAGGCTCTGGGCCCCGGGGGCTAGCTCCCAAGTTGGGAAGCTAAGCTCCCGCGTGGGCGAGTAGCGCACCTTCACATTCGCAATTTTGATCATGAGATAACTACGCAACTAAACGATTTTTCTATATGATTATCAACGGTTTATGTAATTTATTATCGAAAATTTTTATTCTAAATTGATTTTGCGGTCATCCGACCGATGTCTTGGCTGCATTACTTTCGCAACAAAGTTGCATAAAAAATCCCACTTGCCCAATCCGGCCGCCTAAGTTAAAACGGTCGACGGCAAAACTGGCCGGAAAGCGGGAAAAAT
>JALONO010000010.1 GCA_025454895.1 Bernardetiaceae bacterium | reverse complement strand
GGTAGTCGCCGTGGCTGCCTTGCAGGTCAGCGATGATCTGGAAATGCAGGTGCGGCGGCCAGTGCCCGTTCTCGGCGGGGGGGCCTAGCCAGGCCAGTAGCTCGCCTGCGGCCACGGCCCGGCCGGGCTGCCACAACCCCATCGACCGAGCCGACAAATGGCCGTACAAGGTGTAAAAGCTTTGCCCGGCTAGCTCGTGGGCCACAATCACGGTGTAGCCGTAATCGCCAAAGCGGTCGTTGTTGGCAAATGAGTGGAGGCGGCCCGCCAGCGGGGCGTACACGGGCGTGCCGGCCGCCGCCCACACGTCCACGCCCAGGTGCACGGTGCGCGGCTCCTCGCCTTGAAAATGCGCGCTCCGTTGGTACAAAAAACGATTTTCGGCGTAGCCGCCCACGGCCACTGGGGTTTGCCGCCGGGCCATTTCGCCAAAAATATAGGCTTCAAAGGCGGCCGTATCGGTCAGGTTGAGTTGGTGCAGGGCGGGGTTGGCGGCCGTAAGGTCGGGCACCCACACGGCCGGGGCGTTGAGGTCCAGGTCCACCACGGGGCTAAATGGGCCTGGGTGCTGGGCCAGCCAGTGCGCCAAGGGCGAGTGGGCAATGGGCGGTTGACTCATGCTAAAATGATTGGATGAGTGCCTGATCGTAACATGCCGCGAGTGCTTGCGAAAATACCCCCGTGACTGGCGGCCCAAGCAAAAACAGATGGGCAAAGTTTCATCGTTTACCGCCCAAATTCCTGATCCTGAACAGTTTGACCAGCCGGGGCACGTAATCCTCCGTCGTGTTGACGAACAGGTAGTTGGCTTGCTGTTGCTGGCAAAGTTTCTCGAGAGCGGCCCGTTTTTGCTCAAAGTTGCCGCTCAGCTTGCCCTGGAACTCGGCCGAGGAGGTGTTGACCCAGATGGTTTTTTGGGTTTCCTTGTCCAGCAAGGGCACAATGCCCAGGGCGGGTAGGGCGGTTTCGCGCTCGTCGGCCACGTGGATCACGATCAGGTCGTGCTTGCGGGCCATGGCCTTGAGGGTGGGTTCGTAGTTCTCGTCCACAAAGTCGGACACGAGCACGATGATGCTCTTGCGCCGGATGATGCTCATGGCCAGGTGCATGGCCTTGGTGAGGTTGGTTTTGAACGACTGCGGGGCCAGGTTGAACATCCCGCCCAGCATTTGGTAAGCGTGCTTGGCCCCTTTTTTAGGCTTGATGTATTTTTCGCGCTGGTTGCTAAAGCACAGCAGGCCCACTGAACTGCCTTCTTTTAAGGCCGAAAAAGTGAGTACGCCACAAATTTCGCGGCCGATGTCGATTTTCTGGGCGTTTTGTTTGCCGATGTACTGCGAGCCGCTCACGTCCAGAATAAAGAACACATTTTGCTCTTTTTCCTCTTTGAAGGTTTTGATGTACACGTCGTGGCCTTTGGCGCTCACGTTCCAGTCGATGGTGCGCACGTCGTCGCCGTATTGGTAGGCCCGCACGTCGTCGAACTCCAAGCCGGAACCTTTGAACACCGAGTGGAAATCGCCCTGCATTTTGCTGTTCACGGCCTTGCGCACGCGGATCTCGTATTTGCGGAGCTTGTAAAGCAGTTCGCGGAAATTTTCCATGAGGGTGGGCTAAAGGGGTAAAACTAGGCCCAGCGGGCCAAATTGCCAATTTTTGGCCGCCGGGCACTGGCAAATGAAGCTTAGTTGGCCGCTTGGGCGGGCAATTCCACAAACTCGGTTTTCCCGGCTTGGGTGGCATTGAACCCAAACTTGCGGGGCAAAAACTCGAGGGTTTCGTATTGGCAGGGCACCACCAGCTTGCCGTCTTTGTAGGCCACGCCCCATTTGCCGTCTTTCTTCACCTTAAACAAAGCCGCAAAATACGGGTCGGGATTTTTTTTCTCTTCGGCCAGCAGGTGTTCAATGGCTTCGTAAGCGGGTTTGATCACTTCCTTTTTGTCGGTGGCGAGCACGCCCCATTTACCGTCCTTGGCCACCAGGGCCAGCCCTTGCCTAAACGCCCCGGCTTGGTCGTATTGGCAACTGATCTTGAGCTTACTCTGCGGGTCGATAAAGCCGTATTTGCCGCCCTTTTTTACCCGGGCCAAGCCCTCGGCGCAAAACGATGTAATTTCCTCAAATTCAAGGTCGTACTGCTCCTTGGTGGTCAGGTTGGCCAGGCCCCATTTGTCGCCTTGGCGCAGGCGCAGCAGCAGGTGGCGTTCGGTTTTATTCCTACTTTCCACTTCCAGGCTTTGCAGGTACTCGATGCGGTCGTATTCGGTTTTAAAAATTTGCCCGGAGCGCAGTTCCATCATCCCGTATTTGCTGGCCCGGCGCACCACGGCCACTTCCGGGTTGGTTACGCGGTCTTTTTCGTTGCGGAGCAGCCACAGGTCGTCGTAGCTGGGGCGGATAATGATGTCGCCCTTGCCGCTAATGAGGCCGTACTTGCCGCCCAGCTTGGCCTTGACCACGTAAGAGGCCGCGTGGCTACTGCCGCAGGTTTCGGGGAAAAAGCGCAGGTCTTCGTAGGTGAGGGTGGTGAGTGGTTTGCCGTTGAGCTGGCTCAGGCCGTAAAAAACCCCTTTTTTGATGCGGAGTACGCCGTCCCACCGGCTACAGGCCGAGTCTTTTTGGTTGAAAAACCCCACTTCGTCGTACTCGATGGGCAAAATCACCTTGCCCGTGTCGTTGGTTACGCCCATCAGGTCGCCCTGTTTCACAATGCGGAGCGGCTGGTCGGCCACGCGGGCGGTGTCCACCACGGTAATGGGGGCGTTGTTCTGGGCCACCGGGGCGGCCTTGCCCTTCAGTTCGCTATCGAACATGCCTTGCTTAGGGGCGTTGGCCTTGGGGCGGTCGCCGCCCATGTCGGGGGCACGTTTGGGTTTTTGGGCCAGGGCCGGGGCGGCCAACAGCCCCAGGCACAGCAGCAAAGGGGCAACCAAAATGGATTTCATGCAGGGCAAGAAGGTTGGTTAAAAAACGAGGGGCCGGTAGGCCGTATTGTTTGCCCGCAAACTTGATGCCCAGATGCGCCGGGTCGGCCCCTCTCTAGGGTGCCAAGGTGAATGCCAGGTTTTTGTTGTGGGGTAAGCTTGGGGGCGGCGTGCTTACCCTCCCCCCATCACCTGCGGGCACAGGGCCAGGGCTTGGGCCAAGGCGGCCTCGTTAAGGCCCGTGGGCACGCCTTGCTGCTGGCAATAAGCCAACAGTACTTCGGTGGGCAGGTTGCCCGTGAGGTGGTCGGTGGCCAAGGGGCAGCCGCCGTAGCCCAGCAGCGCGGTGTCGAACCGGCGGCAGCCCGCTTGCCAGGCCGCCGCCATTTTGGCCTGGGCCAGCCGGGGCGGCGAGTGCAGGTGCAGGCCCCACGCCACCTGGGGAAAAGCCGCCGTCAATTGGCCAAACAGCGGGCCGATGTCGGCGGGCCGGGCCGAAGCCACCGTGTCGGCCAGCATGAGCGTGCCCAGGCCCAGGGCCACCATCTGCCCGGCCAAATCCACCACCTGGGCGGGGCTGTACGGGTCGCCGTAGGGGTTGCCAAAGCCCATTGACAGGTACACCACCAACGTTTGCCCGGCGGGCTGGGCCAGGTCGCGGATGCGGCGCACGGTATCCACGGCCTGGGCAATGGTGCGGTTGGTGTTGCGGAGTTGAAACGTTTCGGAAACCGACAGGGGGAAGCCCAAATACTTGATTTGGGGGTACTGGGCGGCTTGTTTGGCCCCGCTGCTGCCCGCCACAATGGCCAGCAAGGCGGTGCGGGTGCGGCTCAGGTCCAATTGGGCCAGCACCTGGGGTGTATCGCGCATCTGCGGAATGGCTTCCGGCGAAACAAAACTGCCGAAATCGAGCGTATGGAAGCCCACGTCCAATAAGGTTTGCAGGTAGCGCACCTTATCGGCCGTGGCGATCCAGTGCTCGAGGCCCTGCATGGCATCGCGGGGGCATTCCACCAGAGTGAGGCTCATAGAAACGGAGTTCAGGTGCAATAATAACGGGTTTGGTGGGCGGCGCGTTTCGGGCGGGCGGGCCTCAAGGGTTTTACCCGCAATAAATTTGCCACAGGGGCCGGCCGGGGCCGTTAGTGGCAAAATGGCTCGTTGATGGCAAGTTCAAGGAATTATTATCTTTGGTTATCAATTGTTTACAAGACAAAGTGTGCGTATTTTACATCGAAATAAAACCTGAAACTGTGGGGAAGAAGATGGAAATTTGCCCGTTAAAACCAGTTTGCCATGTCGTTGCCAGTGTATCAATTATTGATTGTGGGCGGAGGCCCGATTGGGCTGGCTTGCGGGATCGAGGCTAGCAAAGCTGGGTTGCCCTACCTTATTTTGGAAAAGGGCTGCCTGGTGAACTCGCTTTACCATTACCCGCAGGGGATGACGTTTTTCTCCACCGCTGATCGGTTGGAGATTGGCGGGGTGCCCTTTATCGCCCACGGCGAGAAGCCTACCCGCCGCGAGGCATTGGATTATTACCGCCGGGTGGCCAGCCATTGGCAGTTACAACTCAAACTTTATGAGGCGGTTACGCAAATAGAAACCTTACCTGCGGGCGGCCCGGTGCGCCTGCGGGTACGCACGAGCCGGGGCGAGTACTTGGCCCAAAACCTGGTGTTCGCCACTGGTTTTTACGACCAGCCCAACTGGCTGGGCATCCCCGGCGAAGAACTGCCCAAGGTGCGCCACTATTTTACCGAGGCCCACCCGTATGCCTTCCAAAAAGTGGTAGTGGTGGGGGCGGCCAACTCGGCAGTGGACGCCGCCCTGGAAACCTACCGCAAAGGGGCCGAGGTTACCATGATCGTCCGCCAGGCCGAGGTCCGGCCGGGGGTGAAGTACTGGGTGCGGCCCGACATTATCAACCGCATCCAAGAAGGCAGCATCAAAGCGTACTTTAACAGCCAACTGACGGCCATCCGCCCCGGCGAGGTGGACGTGGCCACGCCCCAAGGGCCGATTACCCTGGCTAACGATTTTGTGCTGGCCATGACCGGTTACCGGCCCGACTACGGTCTATTTGAGCAAGTGGGGCTGCAAATTGGTACTGACCCCATGCAAAAGCCTTATTATGAGCCGCTTACTCATCAAACCAACGTGCCCGGCGTGTACTTGGCCGGGGTGGCCTGCGGTGGGCTGGAAACCAACAAGTGGTTTATCGAGAACTCGCGCGGGCACGCCGAGTTGATTGTGGGCCACATTACGGCCCAGTTGGCCCCGTGAACGGGCTGGCCGACCGCCCACCGTTTTTTTTGGTTTGAGGTTTGTGGCTAATTTTGTCAAGTGTGATTTGGATAAGGTGAAATTACATTTTTACCAGCATCATATTGGCTTATTTCGAAAGGTAATTTTACTTAAATTTCAGATAGTCAAGTACTTAATTGCTAAACTCAGTGCGCGACCAAAGCGTTGCCGCCCTGGTTTGAACTCCGTTTCGCCCTGTGGATATGCCTTTTAAAAACATTACTTGGTTACTGATTTTTGGCTGGTTGGCTTGCCCCCTTGTGCGGGGCCAAGGCGTGGCCGGGGTGTGGAAGGGCAAACTCACCCAAGCCCCGGGCGGCTTGCTGCTGATCTATAACTTTGAAATGCACTTGCAACAAGAAGGGGCCAAGGTACGGGGCTACTCGGTGGTGGCCAGCCCCCAAGACCCTGGGATCAAGGCAAAAATCATCTTGAATGGAACCTTCCAGAATAACCAACTCACTTTCCAAGAAGAGCGGATCGATTACCAGCGTACCCCGCCTCCTTACTTTTGGTGCATTAAAAAAGGGTTACTTAGTCTAAAGAGCGACGGCAAAGTCCAGTCGCTCACGGGCAAGTGGACCGCGCCCGACTGCCAGTCGGGCGAGGTGAAATTGGAACGGCCCGACCCGGCCAATGCCACCGTGGTTAAAAAGGCCCCGGCCAATCAAGGGAAAAATCAAATGCCGACCGATAAGCCAATTGCAGCCACCGGCCCGCCTGTGGATTTTGCGGCCGCCGAAAAGGGCCAGTCGGTAGTGCTCGACGCGGTGCATTTTGAGCAGAGCTTGGCCAACTTGTTGCCGCAAGCTCACCCCCAGCTCGACGTGTTGGCAACTTACCTAACCCGCAACCCCCAAACCCGGATCGAGATTGCCGGGCACACCGACAACGTAGGCTCAGCTTACAAAAACGTGCAGTTGTCGTTCCAGCGGGCCGAACGGGTGGCACAGTACCTGGTGCAGCAGGGCGTGGCCCCGGCCCAACTCAAGTGGCACGGCTACGGCGGGCGGCTGCCCCTCGCCCCCAACGATACCGAACCAGGGCGGCAAAAAAACCGCCGGGTTGAGTTCAAGATTTTGCGGTAAGGCCGCATTAGCCCATCACGCTCTTGAGATTTAATGGTTTTTATAATTGATTATCAATTAGTTATCTCACGAGAAATGCGCAATTCCAACTTGATTTTAGGGCAAGTGCTTCACTTTTGAGATCACTTTACGCCAGTACCGCTTTCGCGGCGGCCTGGCCCGCCAGGTAGCCAGTGGTCCAAGCGGCCTGGAAGTTGAAGCCACCGGTTACGCCGTCGATGTCCAGCACCTCGCCCGCAAAGTGCAGGCCGGGCACCAAGCGGCTTTCGAGGGTTTCGGGGTTTACTTCGGCTAGGGTTACGCCGCCGCAGGTTACAAATTCTTCCTTGAACGTGGTTTTGCCTTGCACGGGGTACGTGTCGTTAGTGAGCAAGTTGGCCAGGCGGTTGAGGTCGGTTTGGCCCACTTCGCGCCAGGGCTTGGCGGCCGGGATGGCAATTTTCTCCAACAAAAACTCCCACAAACGGGCGGGCAAACCAAACGGGTTGCGGTTGCCGATTTGCCTAGGCCCCAGCGAGGGCCGCAGCTGGACCAGTTGCTGGCGCAAGTCGTGGTCGGTGAGGGCAGGCAGCCAACTGAGGTGGGCGGTAAACTGGTAGCCCAGCTCGGCGATGGCCCGCGCCCCCCAAGCCGACAGTTTGAGGACGGCCGGGCCGCTCAGCCCCCAGTGGGTGATTAGCAACGGGCCCGTTTGTTCCAGTTTGCTGCCGCCCAGGCGCGCGCGTACCTGCGGCACCGACACGCCCGCGAGCTGGGTGATGGCCTGCCCCGGCAAATTAAAGGTGAACAGCGAGGGCACGGGCGGGGCTACCTCGTGGCCCAGGGCCTGTAGCCAGGCGAGGCCCTCGAGCTTGGGGCTGCCCCCGCTGGCCACAATTATCCGGCCGGCCAGGAGGGCCTCGCCGCCGCGAAGGTGCAAGGTAAAACCGGGCGGCCGGGGCACAATTTGTTGCACATCGGCCCGGAGCCGCACTTGCACCCCCAGCCGGGTTGCCTCGCCCACCAGGCAGTCGATCACGGTTTGCGAGTCGTCAGTAACGGGGAACATCCGGCCGTCGGCTTCGGTTTTGAGGGCCACGCCGCGTTGTTGGAACCAGGCCACGGTGTCGGTCGTCATAAAATGAGGCAGAATTTTGCGCATCCACCGTTCGCCGCGCGGGTAGTGGCGGCTCATTTCGGGCACCTGGAAGCAGGCATGGGTAACATTGCACCGCCCCCCGCCGGAAATTTTTACCTTGGCAAGAATTTTAGTGGTTTTTTCTAAAATAATTACCTGCAAAGCGGGGTTGGCGGCTGCACATTGTATCGCCGCAAAAAAACCGGCCGCTCCGCCGCCAATTACATAAACCGAAGGTTTCAAAGCAATAGTGGTTCAAAACTTACAGATCGTAACAAATGCAAATTATTATGGTTTACTTTACAATTTCCTAGGCTTGCAACGTTTTACAAAAGTAAGACGTAACCATGTCAGCATTTTTACCCTGTGCTCCACTATACCCTAAATAGTTATACCAGCTAGTCCACTCACCTGACCCCAATCTTTAGCGTTTGCAGCCTATTTTACGCTATATCTACCTGTTTTTGACTGTTTTGGGCGTGGGGGCATCCTCCCAGCCAACTCCGTTTGCCCTGCCCCAACCCGTTAGCGGGCTGAGCCTTGTGCCCAACAAAGCAGTGGTGAAGTTGACCCCCGTAAGTTCGCTGGCCGAGTTAAAGCGGTTGCCCCAGGTGAAGGAGGCCCGCTGGTTATTGCCAGAACCCAAAGGTGGCTGGGGCCAGTTAGTGGAAGTGCATTTGCAGCCAGGGCAAGAAATCGGGTTAGCCCTGGCCCAACTGGCCAAGCAACCCGGCGTGCTTTATGCCGAGCCAGTGCCCTATGCCCTGGCCGCTTCGTTGCCCAACGATCCCCTCATCGCCACTGACCGCGACGCTAGCTGGGGCCACTTTCAAGTAAAAGCCCCCGAAGCCTGGGAATTGAGCAAGGGCGACAGCAGCATTGTGATTGCCGTAGTGGACGGCGGGGTGCATTTTAACCACCCCGACCTGCGCGACCGGGTGTGGCGCAACTGGCCCGAGCACTATGGCCGTTCCGGCGTGGACGACGACGGCAACGGCTACGTGGACGATGTGGTGGGAGTCGACTTGGCCGATCCCAACAATCCAGGTATGACCCCTACCACGTCGCACGGCACTTGGGTAACCGGGATCATGAGCAGCACGCCCAATAATAACTTAGGCTTGGCTGGCGTGGGTTATAACTGCCGTTTTATGCCCATTAAAGTGTACGATGCCCGCGGAAGGTTGGAGGCTACCGCCATTTACCAAGCCATTAAATACGCGGCCGACAACGGGGCGCGGATCGTCAACTTATCGCTTTACGACCTTAACGACCGGCCTTTGCGGTTTGCCCAGGAGATTATCAATTACGCGGTTTTGCAAAAAAACGTGCTGGTGGTGGCCGCTGCGGGCAATACCAACCGGTCGGAGTACCTTTTCCCGGCCTCCTACGACCACGTGCTGTCGGTAGCGGGGTTGGACCGCGACGATAATCGCTACAACCAAGCCCCTACTTTGGGCACTACGTTCAACCACTTGGTCGATTTGGCTGCCCCGGCGGTGGACCTTACCTCGACCGGCGTGAACGATGGGTTCCTGTCCGGGCACACCGGGACTTCGTTCGCGGCCCCGTTTGTGTCGGGAGCGGCCGGGCTGGTGATGGCCCGCTACCCCGAACTGAACGCCCTGCAAGTGGGCGAATTGCTCCGCGTTACCTCCGACAATATTTACCAACGCCCGGCCAACCAACTGGCCAACGAGCAACTAGGCCGGGGCCGCTTGAATATCCAGCGGGCTTTGCAGGAGCGCTACACGGCCAAGGCGGTGCGCTTGCGCTCGTTCCGGGCCGAGAACCGGTTCGGGGCCTACGTCCACGGCGGGGATACCCTGAGCATCCGGGCGGTGTTTGCCAACTACCTCCAGGCCACTACGGCCAACGCGCGGGTGCGGTTGAGCGCAGTGTCGCCCCAAGCCCGGGTACTTGGCGAGGCCGAGTTTAGGCTAGGTGCCCTGGTCACGCGCGACTCGGTGAGTAACCAGGCCGCCCCGTTTAGGGTGGCTTTGGCCGCCAATACGCCCGCCAATTCGCCCTTGGTGTTCAAGTTGGATTTTATTGATCAGAACTACGTTGATTATCAATATTTTGTAGTTTACACTTCGCCTTATTTCATCGATCTACAACTCAATAAATTCTCGCTTTCGGCGGCGGCGAACGGGCGGTTGGGCCGCGTAGATGCGGCCAACCGGGAGGGCCTGGGCGTTTTGTACAACGGCCAGCTAGTGGCCCAAGAAATGGGCCTGCTCATCGGTTTCAATGCCACGGCGGTGTCGAACGCGGTGCGCTCGTTGCCCGGCCAAAAATCGACCGATTTTGGGGCACGCCAACCCATGCGGGTAGTTGAACGCGGGTGGCAGCACCTGTCGGCCCGGGGCGTGTTTACAGATAGCGTGGCAACTAGCCGCCTCAATTTGGCGGTGGAGCAGCAAGTGTACGGCCGGATCAATACGCCTCACCATCAGTATTTTGTGGTACATAACGATATCCAAAACCTGGGTTTTGTGGCTTGGGACAGCCTGCGGGTGGGTTGGCTGGCCGACTGGGACCTTTCGCCCCAAGACCAGGCCAATTGGGACCAAGTGGGCCAGTTTGGCTACACCCAAAACGCGGCGGGTAATCAGTTTATGGCCGTTAAAGTGCTGGGCGGTACCCAGCGCAGCCACCGGGCCATCCACAAAAGTCAACCCAGTCCAGATTTGAATTGGGCCGATGGGTTAACCGTGGCCGAGAAATTCACCGCCCTCACCGGGGCGTTGAACGGCCCGCCCGCGCCCAGCGGCGATGTGGCCCAAGTGGTAGCCACCCAAATCCGCGCCTTGCAGCCCGGCGAAAAGCGGCGGGTAAGCTTCGTAGTGGCCGGGGCGGCTACCCTGGCCGAACTCCGCCAGGCGGTGGCCCAGGCCGAACTTTTCCTCAATGCCGCCACCCCGCGCGGGCCTCTGCCCACGGTTTCGCCCCGGTTGTGCGCTAGTGCGCCCCCATTCGCGATCCGCCCCGGCAACGGTACCCGTTTCCGGTTTTACCGCAGCGACGACCTGGGCAATCCCCAACTCATTGGCGCAGAACTGCCCGTAACGTTAGCGGACTCCGCCCGCACTATTTTTATCAGCAATGTCGATTCGCTCATTGAAGGCCCTTTGCTGCCTTATCGTTTCCGCCCTCATTTCACGGCGGTTCGGTTCGTTACCTCTACCGACTCGCTCAACCTGGTGGACTCCGCGTTTATCCATTTTGCCGACCAAAGCCTGGCCGTGGTGAGCCGCCGCTGGAACTTTGGCGATGGCAGCCCGGAAGTAACCACCGCCCGGGTGCGCCACCGATTTACCCGGACGGGCAACTACCGAGTTTCGCTCACGGTCACCGACACGACAGGTTGTACGGCGGTGGTGAGTCGGACCATCAAAGTGGTGAATCTGGTGCGGGGACCGGTGCCCTCGATCGTTAGCCCGCTTTATGCTTGCCGCACGGCTCCGGTGCAAATAGCCCCGGTGGGTGGCAGCCGGTTCAACTTTTATCGGCAGGCCCCTGGCCCTGGGGTGCGCCCCACGTTTACCGGCCGGAGCTGGACGGTGGCCGACACCGCCATCACCCAGTTTTGGGTAACCAACCTCGACTCGGCCTTGGAAAGCCTGCCAGCGGCCGGGGCAATTTCCCGCAGCCGTTTGCGGGCGGCGTTCGATTATTCGCCCCGGGCCGATACCATTGTTTTTGACCGGATTACGTTTGTTGATCGCAGCACCCGGAACTTTAACATCACCCATTGGGAGTGGAACATGGGCGATGGATCGCGACGCAACGGCCAGCAGGTGGCCTACACCTACCAGCGCCAAGGCGTGTACACGGTTACGCTCAAGGTTACCGATTTACTGGGTTGTGTGGACAGCACCAGCCAAACCTTTAGGGTGGGCCGGCGGGGGCCGCTGCCTAATTTGCCCTCGGCGTTCCAGGTGTGCGCGGGCGACAGTGTAACCCTGCGCCCCAGCAACGGCACCCGGTTCAACTTTTACAACTCGGCCACCAATTCCCGACCGTTTTACACCGGGCGGCAGTACAGTTTTTGGCCCAGCCAAACGAGCCAGATTTATGTAACCAATGCCGACTCGGTGGTAGAAAGTGCTTCGCGGGCGGTTATGGTGACCGTAATAGACCTTAAACCTGATTTCAGTTTTGCCGAAACTGGCCAACTTTATCAAATCCATTTTAACGCCGCCAACTTCACCAACAACCCGGACATTAGCCTGGTCTGGAATTTTGACGACGGCCAGCCACCATTGATCGGGGTCAGCCAGCCCAGCCATCGGTTTGCCCGGCCGGGCAATTACCGGGTGAGCCTCACCGCGCGGCACCGGCTGGGTTGTACGGCCACGGTAACCAAAACCGTAACGGTGCGCCACCTGGTGCCCCCGCCCCAGGTGCGCGACCTGGTGGTGTGCCCCGGCACCGAAGCCTTGATTAGCCCGGAAGGAGGTGGCACTTACCTGTTTTATACCCAACCTCCGCCGGCGGCCTGGGTGGGGCGCGGCGGGGCGTTTAACCTGGGCGTGTTGCGGGGGCCAACCACCGTTTACGTGAGCCAGATCGACTCGCTGGGCGAGAGCGAAGTGGTGCCGGTGCGGGTCAGTTTGGCCGACTTATCGGCCGAGTTTAGGTTGCAAATCCCCCCGGCGGGTTTGATCGTGGGCGATATCCTGCGGTTAGAAGCCTTGGATTTAACCGCTGATGCCTACCAATGGGAGCTAGGCAACGGACAGTTGGCCCTGGAAAACCGCGTTTCGGTGCGCTACAACGCCCCTGGGGTATACAAAATCAAACTCACCGTCCAAAAAAACGGCTGCCAGGTAAGCTATGAGATGCAAGTGCCCGTGCAGAGTGCCAACGCGCCCACCATTATCCACAACTTTAGGATTACCCCCAACCCCACTTCGGGCAACGCCGTGGTGAGCGTGAACTTGGGCCAGTTTAGCCCGGTAACGGTACGGGTAGTCAATTTACTGGGCCAGGTGATCTACCAAGAGTACGATGAATGGGTGCTTCAGAAAGATTATCCCATCTCGTTAGGGCATTTGCCCCGGAGCGTTTACATCGTCCAACTGATCGTGGGCGAGGAGGTGTTAAACACCCGACTCACCTTGAACTAGCCTTACCTGTTTGGGTAAAAACCACAGGCAAGCATAAGGCGGGCTATTTGTTTGCTGCTATTTCATCGGTCGTAAGCCTATCTTGCAAACAAAACGGTGAGTTTTCGCCTTTACATTCCAACTACATCACCCAAAAAATGCAACGATCGTTTACCCGTTTTTTGCTCGCCCTTTTGCTGGTGGGCGCGCCCGCCTGGAGCCAGGCCCAGGACCGGATCACTGGTCACACCTTCGCCACCCGTTCTGAGGTGATCGCCCAAAACGGCATGGTGTGTACCAGCCAGCCGTTGGCCTCGCAAGTGGGCCTGGAAATTTTGAAACGCGGCGGCTCGGCCGTGGATGCCGCCATTGCGGCCAACGCGGCCCTGGGCCTCATGGAACCCACCGGCTGCGGCCTGGGCGGTGATTTGTACGCTATTGTGTGGGATGCCAAAACCCAGAAACTGTACGGCCTCAATGCCTCGGGCCGCGCGCCCAAAAGCCTCACCCTGGCTTATTTTAAGGAGAAAGGCCTCAATAGCATCCCTTCTTACGGCCCCTTACCCGTGAGCGTGCCCGGCGCGGTGGACGGCTGGTTCGAGTTGCACGGCAAATTTGGCAAGCTCAAAATGGACGAAATCCTGGCCCCGGCCATTGGCTACGCCGAAAACGGGTTCCCGGTGAGCGAACTGATCGCGTATTATTTGCAGCGCAGCGCGGTCGCCTTTGGCAACGACCCGTCCCGCTACCCCAACTTCCGCGAAACCTATATGCCCGGCGGCCAGCCGTTGCAGAAGGGCGATGTGTTTAAAAACCCGGCCCTGGCCAATACCTTGCGGCAAATTGCCAAAGGTGGCCGCGACGCTTTTTATAAAGGCGACATTGCCCGCACCATTGATGCGTTTATGAAACGGCAGGGCGGTTTTTTGAGCTATGAGGACCTGGCCACCCACACCAGCGACTGGGTGGAACCCGTAAGCACCAACTACCGGGGCTACGATGTGTGGGAACTGCCCCCCAATGGCCAAGGCATTGCCGTGCTACAAATGCTGAACATCATGGAGGCTTACGATTTTAAGAAATGGGGTTTTGGCAGCCCCGAGCACATCCACCATTTTACCGAAGCTAAAAAACTGGTGTTCGAGGACCGGGCCAAATACTACGCCGATCCCAACTTTGCCAAAGTACCAGTGAAAGAGCTGATTGACAAGAATTACGCCGCCCGCCGGCGCGAGTTGATCAACCCTAACCGGGCCAACCCCAACTACCAGGCTGGTACCCCCTTTGCCCAGGAAACCATCTACCTCACCACGGCCGACAAAGACGGTAACATGGTGTCGTTTATCCAAAGTAATTACCGGGGCATGGGCAGCGGCCTGGTGCCCGACGGCCTGGGTTTTATGCTGCAAGACCGGGGCGAACTATTTAACTTAGACCCTAGCCATGCTAACGCTTTTGCGCCGGGCAAGCGGCCGTTCCATACCATCATCCCGGCGTTTATCACCAAAAACGGCCAGCCTTGGGTGAGTTTTGGCCTCATGGGCGGCGACTACCAGCCGATCGGCCACTGCCTCATTGTGCAAAACCTGATCGATTTTGGCATGAACTTGCAAGAAGCGGGCGATGCGCCCCGGATAGACCACCTGGGCAGCAGCGACCCCACCGGCGAGCCTCGGATGGCCCGGGGCGGCCAAATCACGGTCGAGAGCGGCATCTCCTACGAAACCGTGCGCCGCCTGATGCAAATGGGCCACCAAGTGGGCTTTGGCTTGGGGGGCTACGGGGGCTACCAGGCCATCATGTACGATCCCGTAAAAAAAGTGTATTACGGGGCTTCCGAAAGCCGCAAAGACGGCCTGGCCATTGGATATTGAACCGAGCCTTCTTGGGGATGAGGGCAACCAGGTGGCTAATCGCCCCAAGCCTATACAAATCAACCCTTCTCGCCCAGGTTATCACTGGTTTGGAAGGGTTTTTATTTGTCAAAAATTGAGCAGATGTTCATTGACTATTACGTAGTTAACTACGTATTTTATATTAAAATCAAATAAGAATTGCGGGTTACGAATGCTGTAAATGATTGATAAACCAGGAGAACAATCATTTAACCATACAATCATTAAGTCATTTAGCATTACATCCGCAAAATCTTCAACTCGACCCGGCGGTTGCGGGCCCGGTTTTCGGGGGTGGTGTTGGGCACCAGCGGCTTTTCCGAGCCGTAACCGATGATGAGTAACCGCTCCTTTTCTACGCCCCGGCGCACCAGGTAACGCTGGCAGTTGCGCACCCGGTCGTTGCCCAGCAATTGGTTGGGCCGCTCGGGCCCCTCGTCGGAGGTATGCCCGGCCAGCTCCACCACCATTTGCGGGCGGGCTTTCATGGCCAGGGCCAGCCGTTCCAACTCCGCCTCGGCGGCCTTGGTCAGTTCGTCTTGGCTTTGCTCAAACTGGATGTTGGGCAATACCAGGGTGTCGCCCTCGCGCAGGTCGCGGCCGCCCAGGTTCACGGTGTTTTCTTGGCCGGGGTCTAGCAGTACCTCGGTTTGGCTATCGGTTTTGCTGGCCAGCACATCGGCCCCTTGCCGTTTGGATAGGAAGCGAACGGCATTCACTTCCAATAAGTTAAGGCCAGCGGGCAAGTTTTTAAAGGCAAAATTCCCTTGTGCGTCCGTGTAGGTGAGGCCAAAGCCCGCCACCTCTACCTTGGCATTGGGCACGGGCTGGCGGTCGGTTTTGCTCAGCACCCGGCCGCGCAGGTTGCCGCCCACCTTGGGGTAGCCAGGCTTAGGGTTCACGAGCAATTTCACGAAGTCGATGGCGTACCCGTCGCCCGCCCCGGTTTCTTTGTCGTCGATCTCCAACTTGAGCCGCGACTCTTTCAGCAGCGGCAGCAAGTTATCGCGCAAGCGCACGGTTACCAGTTTGCTCACCGGGCCGCTCAAGTCCACGTGGTTGAGCAGTCGCTCCAGGTCAAAAAACCGTTTGCCGTTGAGCCGTACAATGTAGCGGGCGCAGTGCGTCGGGGCCTGGAAATCGTCGATCATCAGTTGCAACACTACCACTTTGGCCGTGGCCTCGCGCACGCCCTTGAGCGGGAGGTAAATGGCCGTGGGCCGATTGCCGGGCTTGGTAGTGGCGCGCGAGTAACCATCTTGCCCGCAACTGGGCTTGCCTTCGCCAAAACTGGTTACCACATAAATGCGGTCGGTGCCCTTGGGGTCGGTTTTCGCGGTTTCCCAAGGGTAGGGGTGGGGCGGCGTGGTTTGGCCCAAAAACGGGTCCTGCTTTTGGGGCCAGCCCGCATTGAGGTTGTCCACATCGCCCACGCGCACCATAAACTCCGCTTCCGGCGTGTTTTTGAGGAAGACTAAAGGCTTGTTCCAATCGCCGTCGTTAGGCGTAATTTGGGCGGCCAGGGGCTGGGCCAGGGTGAAAACGAGGCCCATCGTCGGCCAAAAAAATCGTAGGTTCATGGTTTGCACATTCATTTGCTAGCCAAAAAAACAAAAAAATTGCCGAACCTTCGCAAAAATCCCCTCGCCCGGCCGGTGGGCCTGCCCCGGCGGCGAACCAAGGCCAAAGCGCGGTAAACGGGCCAGGCCATTCCCGGGTAATGGTTCAAAGCCTTGGCAGCGGTTGGCGCACCGATCACTTAGGTGCCGAAATCGTCAAAACATTAACACCCTAAGGGTTTTTTAAACTCTTAGGGTGTTGTCTGGATTTGGAAGACTTAAAATACTTAAAATCAATAAATTACTTCAAAATTGGCAGCACGGCCTCAATTTCGGCCCGGCGGCGTTCGTGCTGGGCGGGTAGCTTGAGGCTGCTGCCCAGGCTTTCCACGGGTTCGTCCACGGCAAAGCCGGGGTTGTCGGTCGCGATCTCGAACAGCACCCCGCCCGGCTCGCGGAAGTACAGCGAGTGGAAGTAGTTCCGGTCAATTTGCGGGGTGATGTTAAAGCCCTTGTCCACGATTTTTTTGCGGAAGGCTAGCTCGGTGGCATCGTCCTTTACGCGGAAGGCCACGTGGTGTACCGAGCCGCCCGCCACCGTGCCCATCGGTTCGCCTTTGGCTTCCACCAAATCCACCGTGGCGGCGTTTTCCACGGCGTCGGTTACAAACCGGTAGCGGTTTACTTGCTGGTCGGCCAGTTTGTACCCAAAAATATCGGTGAGCACATCGGCCGTACCTTTAATATCGGCCAGGGTGAGGGTTACGTGGTGGAAGCCTTTGATGCCGTTGGCCGCGCCGATGTCGTCCGGGGCGTAGCCGGGCCGCTGGTCTGCATTCTTGGTTACGGTCAGTTCCAGTTTCAGCCCGTCGGGGTCCACCAGGGTCAGGTATGGCTCGCCAAACTTTTCGGCCACTTTGTTGTAAATCACGTTGTGTTTCTCCAGCCGGTCCAGCCAAAAGTCGAGGCTACCGGCTGGTACCGAAAAGCCCACCTCGGTGGTTTGGCCGGTACCCCGCCGCCCGCGCGTGATGTGCTCCCACGGGAAAAACGTGAGGATGGTGCCCCCGCTGCCGTTATAGTCGCCGTAGTAAAGATGGTAGGTGTGGGGATCGTCGAAGTTCACCGTTTTTTTCACGAACCGCAGGCCTAGCACCTTGGTGTAAAAGTCGTAGTTGCGTTGGGCTTGGCCCGCAATGGCGGTTACGTGGTGCAGGCCGAGGATTTTATTTTCCATGATAGTAGGTTTTAGATGAAGTAATCAACTGGTCAACGGCGGTGAAGGGCTGCTGCTTTCTCATTGATTAACCCCACAAAGTTCCGAAGGTTTCTAAACCGGGAAAATGGAAAAAAGCCGGGCGTTGGGGTAAAAATCGGGGGTGCGCCTAACCGCGAGAGCGCGGCCCGACGCCGAGACGGTACGTGCCCTGCCTCTTCGCAACGAGGCGATAAAACAAAAAGCGGCCTCCGGGCCGCTTTTAATAATTTAAAAATCAAATGATTAGTCGCGCGAAGAGAGTTTGCTCAGCAGGCGCAAAAATTCAATATAGAGCCAAATCAGGGTAACCATGAGGCCAAACGCGCCGTACCACTCCAAAAACTTGGGGGCTTTTTGCTCGGCCCCGCTCTCGATAAAGTCAAAATCGAGCACCAGGTTCAGGGCGGCGATTACCACCACAAACAAGCTAAAACCAATGCCGATGAGGCCGTTGTCGTGAATGTAGGGGATGTTCATGCCGAACATGCGCATCACCATCGAGGCCAGGTACACCAGGGCAATGCCCGAGGTAGCGGCGAAAATACCCAGTTTGAAATTCTCGGTGGCTTTGATCAACCCGGTGCGGTAAGCGGCCAGCAAGCCGATGAGTGTGCCCATAGTGAGGAGCACGGCCTGCATCACGATGCCCCCGGTTTGGGCCTCGTACAGGGCCGAGATGCCGCCCACGAACAAACCTTCGGCAATGGCGTACAGCGGGGCTGTAATGTAGGCCCATTCTTTTTTGAAGGTGGTAACCAAGGCCGAAATAAGACCCACGATGGCTCCGCCCATCACCAGTGGCATGGTAAGGGCCTGGCCGCTGTAATACAATTTCCAGGTAACCACGGCCGAGCTAACAAGCAGGATCATCAAAATCCCGATTTTGTTCACCGTGCCGTTGATGGTCATGCTTTCGGTACCCGACAGGTCGTTGCCGTAACGGGTGAAGGTGTTCTCGCCCAAGGCGGGGTTGCCAGAGCGGCCAAAATTGAACATTGCCATATGATGTTGTTTTAATTAAGTTTGGAAATCGCGGAATAGTGTAAAGCGAGATTACAATAGTTGTTAAACTAAAGCAAATTTAGCAAGATCAAAGGTAAAACAGACGACGAAGGGTGGCTTAGTGCAAAAAGTGCCGCACGCCGGTAAACACCATAGCCAGGCCGTTGGCGTTGCAGTAGTCGATGGAGGCTTGGTCTTTTACCGAGCCGCCGGGCTGAATGACCGCCTTGATCCCCGCCTGGTGGGCAATTTCCACGCAGTCAGGGAAGGGGAAGAAGGCATCGGAGGCCATCACGGCCTGGCTCAGGTCGAACCCGAAGTGCCGGGCTTTCTCGATGGCCTGCTTGAGCGCGTCCACGCGGGAGGTTTGGCCTACCCCGCTGGCGAACAGTTGCTCGTCGTTGGCCAGGATAATGGTGTTCGACTTGGTGTGCTTCACCAGTTTGTTGGCAAACAGCAACGCCCGTTCTTCTTCGGCGGTGGGGGCGCGCTGGGTAACCACTTTCAAATCGGCGGAGGTTTCGGTTTTCGCGTCGCGGGCTTGCTCAATTACGCCGTTGAGCAGGGTTTTAAACTGCTGGCTGGGCAAGTGGGCGGGTTTCTGTTGCAATAAAATGCGGTTTTTTTTCATCCGCAGCACCGGCAACGCCGACTCGTAAAACATGGGGGCGATGAGCACCTCGAAAAACAGCGGGTCTAGTTCTTTGGCCGTGGCCAGGTCCACGGGCCGGTTGGTGATCAGCACCCCGCCAAAGGCCGACACGGGATCGGCTTGCAGGGCCTTGAGGTAGGCTTCGCGGGGGCCGGGGCCGGTGGCCGCCCCGCAGGCGTTGGTGTGTTTCAAAATCGCAAAGGCTGGCTCGTCGAACTCGGCGATGAGCTTCACGGCCGCGTCAATATCTACCAAATTATTGTAACTCAGCTCTTTGCCGTGCAGTTGGTCGAACATTTCGTCCAAGTTGCCGTGGAAATAGCCGGGCTGGTGCGGGTTTTCGCCGTAGCGGAGGCCCCGGCCGGTGCGGAGGCTTTGTTTAAACCGGGGCAGCGGCGCGGGTTCGGTTTGGTTGAAGTAATTAAAAATGGCCGTGTCGTAATGCGAGGTGATGTCGAACGCCTGGCGGGCAAAATCGCGGCGCTGGGCCAGGGTAGTATGGCCCTGGCCGGTTTGGAGCAGTTCCAGCAGGGCCGGGTATTGCTCGCGCGAGGAGGCGATGAGCACGTCGGCAAAGTTTTTGGCCGCCGCCCGGATGAGCGAAATCCCCCCGATGTCAATTTTCTCGATCACCTCCGCCTCGCTGGCCCCGGCGGCCAGGGTCTCCTCAAACGGGTACAGGTCCACTAGCACCAGGTCGATGGCCGGGATGCCGAACTCCTTGGCCGTGGCCACGTCTTGCGCTTCGTCGCGCCGGTACAAAATGCCGCCGAATACCTTGGGGTGCAGGGTTTTTACGCGCCCGCCAAAGATGGAAGGGTAGGAGGTCAGGTCTTCTACCGGGGTAACGGGTACGCCCAGTTCTTCAATAAATTGTTGGGTGCCTCCGGTAGAATACAGTTTAACCCCCTGTTGATGAAGGAGTTGGATGATCGGGGCCAGGTGATCTTTATAGTAAACCGAAATAAGGGCGGAGTGGATTTTTTTCTGCATGACAAAAAGTTTGCGGCCCGTATTGGGCGTGCAAAACTAGCCCAAAAAGCGGCAAAAGGGAGGCAAATGGCCAACTGGGGCGGCTGACTACCCCGCGTTCAGCGACCGATAATCGGCAGCCGGGCAGGCCAATCTTTACAACAAATTGACGGTTAGGGGATTGATACTGGCATCAAATCAAATAAGAATTGCGGGTTCCTGATATTGTAAGAGATTGATAAACAGGAGGGGCAATCACTTAATCATGCAATCATTAAGTCATTTTAGCATGAATTACCGGCTAAACCCTTGCTTTGCCCTAACGCGGGCGTTTTTCTCCTCGGCCGAGGTCATGAAATATAGTTCGTAAGGCTTCGCTTGCCGCCACCGGTCGATAAACTCGGCGTAGGCCGGGCTACCGGGGTTGCCCACTTGGCCGCCGGGGTACACGCCCCAGGCTTTCACGCCCTGGGGGTCTAGTTCTACCACCATGCGCCACGAAGGCCCGTTGCGGCTGCTGGTGGCGTTCACGATGCCGTGGTTGCCCCCGTTTTGCACGTTGGCCACGCCCAGGGGGCCTAGTAAAGGCACCAGGTGGGCAATGGTAGTGGCCTTGTAGTCGGCCCAGCGGGGCGGGCGGTTGCCGTGGGCCTGTTGCCAGCGGGCCACGCTGTCCACCGCCTCGGCAAACGAACGGCGGATCAAGTCCTGTCCGGTTTCTTTCTCCGCTTTGGTGGATTGCACGTCGAAGAGCGGGAAACTATCCCGTTCTTTCAAGAGCTTGATCGTAACAAACTCGGCGGGGAAACGCAGGGGCAGGCTGTCGTGGTTCATTTCGTCCCAAACTAAGGGGTACAGCTTGTCCCACCAGGCTTCGTGGTAGCTGGCGGCTTCGCTGTCGGCTTGGTTAAAAAAGTCCCAGCCTTTTAGCAGGTCGTACACTTTGGCTTGGGCCGGGGTAAGTTGGGTTTGGTCGATTTTGCTTAGAAAGAAGGGTAGGCTTTCGGCCGCTTGAAGGTTAAAATTGTCGTTTTGCATCCGCATCATGGCCTCGGGGGTAATGCGTTGCATGGTGTCCAACAGGGTATTGATGCGCCGGTTGCGGTAGTACTCGTAGTTGTTCGAGTACACGTAATAAGGATAAAGCGAGTCGGCCGGGTGCTGGTTGGCCGAACTCACGTAGCCTTGGGCCGGGTTGCGCATTTGGGCGTTTTGCTGGTCGGGGATGAAGCCCTGCCAGCGGTTGGCACTGGTGCTGCCATCGAGCAAAAACTTGCCTTGCCCGCGCCATTTGGCCGGGTACTTGCCCTGCACCCGGATGGCGATATCGCCGTTGGTGGCGGCAAACACAAAGTTTTGGGCCGGGCAGTCGAAATGGTCGAGGGCGGCTTCAAAGTCGCGGAAGTTGCGCGCCCGGTTCAGTTGCAGATAGGTGAGCAGTTCTACCGAGGGGTCGTGGGCCACCCAGCGCAGCGCATGGCCCGCCTTGCCCGACTCGGGCCGGAAACTACGGTCAAAGCTGATCGGCCCCCAAACGGTGTAGTAAACCGTATCGTAAACGGGCGCTTGGCCCCGCCGTTTGATCTCCTCCACCACCGGGCGGGTGGGTTTCCACTGGCCGTCGAGCCAGTATTCGCGCTGGCGGCCGTCGCGGAATTTGATTTTGTACCAGTCCAGCACGTCGCGCTGGGCATTGGTTACGCCCCAGGCCACCGAGTCGTTAAACCCGATGATGATGGCGGGCGAGCCGGGCAAACTGGCCCCGTAGCAGTGGATGCCGGGGGCGGTTAGTTGCACTTCGTACCAAATGGAGGGGAGGCTGAGGGTGAGGTGCGGGTCGTCGCAGAGGATGGGGTGGCCCGAGGCGGTTTTGCGGCCCGCCACCGCCCAGTTGTTGCTGCCGATGCCCCGGGCCTCGGCAGGATCAAGTTGGGGCCAAGTGGCCGCTTCCGGGGCCGCGCGCCGGGCCGTGGCGGGCGCGCCGGGGACGGTGGGCGGTTCAATTTTGAGCGGGGCAAAGGTCCACGGGTGCTCGCGGGTGGGCACCACGGGGGCCTGGCCGGGGTATTGCTCCGGGTACAGCAGGTCAAACAGCGGCCGCCCGAAGGTGTTAAGGGCGTTGGTGGCCTCCAAATCACCATCCGAACTGGCCAAGGTGTTGGCCATGTACTTGAGCAACAAGGCGGTTTTGAGCGGCGTCCAAGGCTCGGGCCGGTAGTCGAGCAGCTTGTACTCCAGGGGCAGGGTCTGCTCGTTCAACTGGGCGATCCAGGCGTTGACCCCGGCGGCATAGGCCAGGCACGTTTCGCGCAGTTGGGGCACGCTGTCCATCGCGGCCAGGGCCTGCTGGGCGGCCCAGGTCATGCCTTTGCGGCGGGTGGCCCGGTCCAAGGCCAGGGTTTGGTCGGTGGCCAAAATCTCGGAAATCCGCCCGGCGGCGGCGTGGGTCTGGAACTCCATTTGCCACAACCGGTGGCGGGCGGTGGCATAACCTTGCAAAAAGTAGAGGTCGTAGTCGTTCTCGGCGAAAATATGCGGCACCCACCGGTCGTCGTAAACGATACTGGCTTTGCCTTTGAGGTCGGGCAGTTTTACCAGGGTGTCCAGTTGCGGGTCTTTGCCCTCGGAGTTTTGCCAAAAACCGCGAAACGGGTCCAAAAACTTGCCCACGGGGGGCACCGTGCCAAACCGGGTGTTGCCGCCGTAGGCTAACAAAACCGTTAGGCTAAGCGAAAGCAAAAACTGCAAAAAACGCATGGGCCGTGGATCAGGGGGATTTTGACGACAAACCTACGGATTTTATCCTTTAATGACTTATCCTAAAATGACTAACTGATTGCATGATTATCGATCATCTAGAATACAAAGAATGCCCAACCGTCATTTGGTTTTGGGTGGTGCTGCAGCCGGGGGCGGGCAGCCCCGTCCGGCTGCGCCAGGCCGTGCGCCCACCCCCGCCCGCCCGCACCAGGGGCCCTACCCTGCCCTCCCATCGCCGGGCGTGGCGGATGGAGGTGCCCAGGAGCCACATTGCTTAATGGACATTCTGTAACGGCAACAAATATTAGGGGCAAGAGTTCGCCTAAACCCTGCCAGGGGTTTGCTACTGGCAGAGGGTGGCTAATAAGCCCGGGCAAACAGCACGCGCTGCTGGCTGGGGCGGCCGGTTACCATGCAAGTGCCCAGCTCGGCGGGGTTGCCCAGCGGGATGCAGCGGATGGTGGCCTTGGTTTCGTCTTTGATGCGGTCGGCGGTGGCAAAGTCGCCGTCCCAGTGGGCGGCAATAAACCCGCCCTTGGTTTCTAACACCTGCTTAAACTCGTCGTAGCTGTTAACGGGGGTGATGTGCGAGTCGCGGTAGGTGAGGGCCTTGGTGTAAATCTGGTCGTGGATGGCGGCCAGCAAGGTGGGCACGTGCTGGGCCACGGTGGCCAGGGGTAGCACCTCCTTGGTTTTTAGGTCGCGGCGGGCCACCTCGATGGTGCCATTGTCCAGGTCCTTGGGGCCTAGGGCCAGGCGCACTGGCACGCCTTTAAGCTCCCACTCGGCAAACTTAAAGCCGGGGCGCAGGGTATCGCGGTCATCGTAGCGCACGCTGATCCCAGCTTTTTGTAGTTCGGCCTTGATTTCCAAGGCTTGGGCCGTAACGCGGGCTAGCTCTTCCTCGCTGCGGTAAATGGGTACGATCACCACTTGGATGGGGGCCAGGCCGGGGGGCAGTACCAGCCCCTCGTCGTCGGAGTGGGCCATAATGAGTGCGCCCATGAGGCGGGTGCTCACGCCCCAGGAGGTGCCCCAAACCAAGTCTTGCGTACCCTCGCGGGTGGTAAAGCGCACATCGAACGCCTTGGCGAAGTTTTGCCCCAAAAAGTGGGACGTGCCCGCCTGCAACGCCCAGCCGTTTTGCATGAGGGCCTCGATGCAATAAGTGGTTTCCGCCCCGGCAAATTTTTCGTTTTCGGTTTTGATGCCCCGGATCACGGGCACGGCCAGGTGTTTTTCGGCAAACTCGGCGTACACGTGGAGCATCCGCTCGGTTTCCTCGATGGCTTCGGCCTTGGTGGCGTGGGCGGTGTGGCCTTCTTGCCACAAAAACTCGGTGGTACGCAAAAACAGGCGGGTGCGCATTTCCCAGCGCACTACGTTGGCCCATTGGTTAATGAGCAACGGCAGGTCGCGGTAGCTTTGGATCCAGTTGCGGTAGGTGTTCCAGATCACTGCCTCTGAGGTGGGCCGCACGATCAGCTCTTCGTCCAGCCGCGAGTCAGGGTCGGCAATGAGCTTGCCCTTTTCGTTCGGGTCGGCTTTGAGGCGATAGTGGGTTACCACGGCGCACTCTTTGGCAAAGCCCTCGGCATGGCCTTCTTCTTTCTCCAAAAAACTCTTGGGGACAAACAGTGGGAAATAGGCGTTGCTGTGGCCGGTGTCTTTGAAAATTTTATCGAGTTGGGCCTGCATTTTTTCCCAAATGGCGTAGCCGTAGGGCTTGATCACCATGCAGCCTTTCACCGCCGAGTGCTCGGCCAGGTCGGCTTTTTTTACCAGTTCGTTGTACCACTCGGAGTAGTTTTCGGCCCGGGCCGGAATGCCTTTATTGTTGCTCATAAAAAACGGGGCGGGCACAAGGCCCACCGCTTGTTAACAGATTTGGCTTTAGGAATACGGGCCGCCTACTTAGCGGGTAGCCCTTAAAAAGCTCGCAAAATTAGTTTTGACCGCGTTACCGAAAGTAGGACGGGCCGATTTTTATTCTTTCTGGCTTATTGAGGGAATGAGGCTAGTTTACTTGGAGGCCCGGCCTGCCCGGTTTTCCCGGTAAACATAGCGGAAGTTTTTGCCCGCCAGGTTGCGGTAGCCCTCGGGCGGGCCGTCAACGGGGGTGGGGGAGGGGGGCTGCTCGCCCGGCTCGGTTTGCCGCCGCACGGCAAAGGCCGCGCCCGCGCCCACCAGCCCGCCCAGCAGGTGCGACTCCCATGATACGTTGCCCGGTTGGCCCGGAAAAATGCCGGCCACCATGCTGCCGTACAACAGGGCCACCACCACCGAAATGATGAGCGACGGCAAACTGTTGCGGAACACTCCGCTAAAAAACAGGAAGCCCGCGCAGGCGTACACCACTCCGCTCGCGCCCACGTGCAAAGCGGGCCGGGCCAACAGCCACACCCCCAAGCCGGGGCCTAGGTACAACACCCACAGCACGGGCCGGGCCACGCGGGGGTAAAAGAATCTCACACTAGTAAAAAGCAATACGAATGGCACCAAGTTGGAGAGCAAGTGTCCCCAGTCGGCATGGATAAACGGCCCCAGGGCAATACCGGGCAGCCCCAAAAAACGCCGGGGCGCAATGCCCAGCCAGGCCAAGTCCAATTGCCAAGCCCACTGCGCCAGCATGACCAATACCGCCGGGGCGGCCCAGCGCAGGGCGCGGAAAAAAACGGACGATAGTTCCAAAAAAACAGCTTGAGACCCAAAGTTACATCGGTTGGCCGGCTAAGCCAAGCTCATACGGGGTTGCCAGGCCGGAGGCAGGCCAAGCCAACGGAGCCACCACCGATTGGCCAGTTGGGCGCGGTAAGGCAATGTAAAAAGTACTGCCTTGCCCCTCAATACTTTCCACCCAAATGTGGCCCTGGTTGAGTTGCACAAATTCTTTGCAGAGGGTTAGCCCCAGCCCGCTGCCTCGCTCATTAGCCGTGCCTGGTTGCGAGGTTAGGTTGTCCTGGAACAAAAGCGATTGTTGCTCAGGACTAATGCCCACGCCCTGGTCGGCAATGTAGAGCACGGTATAGCCTGGTTGGGCCAGGGTGCCCAAAGTTACCTGCCCGCCCGAGTGGCTAAATTTGATGGCGTTGCTCACCAAGTTGCGCATCATTAGTTTGAGCATTTCCGCATCGGCCCAAGCCTGGGTGCCCGGTGGTAATTGGCAAACCAAACGCACTTCCTTTTTGGCGGCCCAGGGTGCCAGTAGTTGGCAAGTTTGGGTACCTAGCTCGGCCAGGTCGCAGCTCTCAGGGTTAAGTTTTAGGTGTTGGGTTTGCGAGCGGCTCCAGTGCAACAGGTTCACGAGCAGGTCGTTGGTATTATCCACTTCGGCGGCCAGGTTGCCGCTAAGCTCGTCCCATTCGGCGGGGGTAAGGCCGCCCATTTGCAACAACTGTAAAGTGCCTTTGATAGAGGTCAAAGGTGCGCGCACATCGTGCGAGATGATAGATAAAAACTTGGTTTTTAATTGATTAAAGTGTTCTAGCTCCTGCTTCTGGGCTTCTACCCGTTCCTTTTCCAGCCGATACGCTTGGTGTAAAATCTCAATGCTAAGGGCGGCAAACGAAATGACGATTCCGAAACTAGAGGCCAGATCGAGGAAGTTGTTAGCCCGACTAGGGTTAACAAACACTAACGCTGGATAGTGGTATTCGACGAGCAGTAGCCCTATTGCGTTGGAGAAAACTATTAGAACCGACCAACGCTTTTGCTTAGTGAGGATAATGGACATGAGTACAGCCAATAGCAGGTAGTAAGGCATTGGCCCGGTGCTACCTCCGTTAAAAAACCACAACGTGCTCACAAAACACAGTACGCCAATCAGGAACGGCCAAACCAAGGTTTTGAAAAAAAGCCGCACCCGGGAAAAGTAGTAAAGCACCATAAAAGCAATCCCAAACAACAAATTGACCGCCACGGTAACCGTGGGCAGTTCAAGGGTTGCATTGATAATAGCCCCCAAAAGGGCGGCCCAGGCCCCAAAAAAGCAACAGCTATTAAACAGCCGGTGCTCGAGCGGAAACTTGGCCGCCGAGCCGCTTACAGGAAAACGCTGCCAAAGTCGCTTGAGTAGAAATAGGTTCACTTACAGGTGGTTTTAATCAAAGTAGTAGCTTCAGGGTGCCCCAGTTGGGCGGCTTGCTTCAGCCAGTCGCAGATTTGGGCCGGGCTTGCTCCAGCCTGCTCCCCATTGACGGCCAAAGCGAACCAAGCCCGGGCAAAACCAGGGGCCAAGCGGCTGCTGGCCGCAAAGTCGGCCTGGGCCTGGGCAAATTGCCGAAGGGCCAGGTAAGCTTGCCCTCGGTTGAAGTAAATGTTTTTATCAGTTTGGTTTAATTGGACGGCCCGGTCTAAATCGGTCAGGGCCTCGGCGGCCCGGTTCATTGACAACAGCACCGCGGCCCGGTTCAGGTAAATTTCGTAAACCTTGGTTTCTAGCCCCAGGGCTTTGTCAAAATCGGCCAGGGCTTCGTCGGTTTGTTTGTCTTTCAAATAGGCATTGCCCCGGTTGTAAAAGTATTTGTAGTTCTGATTATTCAGTTTGATAGCTTGGTTAAAACTATTAATGGCCTGGGCCGTTTTGCCGTTTTCTAACAAGGCAAACCCCAGCATGTTGTGCAGGTCGGCATTGGTAAGTTGGGTGCTCAGCGGCCCCAGCAATTGCTCCACCGCTGAGTAGTCCGCTTTTTCAAGCAACTGGCGGGTTTGCTGCTCCAACTGGGCCTCGTTAGGCCCGGTGCAGGCCTGAAGGCTTAGCAGCAACCCCACCATTATAATTGCAAAATTCGGGCGCAACAGGCTGATATAACAAAGTTTGGTAGGAAGGGCGGCTGAACGACGGCAAAGGTTGTTCATGGATGGAGATAAATGGGGAACAGTTGATTGGGAAGTGGTACAAATCTTACAAGCAGTTAATTTAAATGAGAGTGCCTTACAAAGTACCTGATAATGATGAGTTATTGACATAAATAATTGTAAACCAATAACTTGAATGATCTATTTTTGTTCGCAATTCCTTGATAAAAGTCAATAGTAACCGATTGGCTGAAAGCTTGACCTGGCGATTGGTTGGGCTTTTGCAATGCCAGTGGACGAACACTTTGCTTGAGTTATTCCTTCCAAAATATTGATAATGAACAAGTTATTTTTATTTTCAGACAGGTTAACTCCTTAGCCAGGGTTGCTTGAATAGGAGGACAGGCTGGTACGGTTAAATGGGTTTTTGCCGAAAAAAATCACCATCCGGGTTTTTGCCAAGTTTCTGCTCAATTGCCCCATCCCAGATCAAGATTAACGAGCGGAAAAAACAGAAAGCCACCCGTAAACTACTGGTGGCTTTACCAAAAAACTATGAAAAAGCAAATAGAATAACTTTTAGGCGGTCGCCTTGGCTTTCCGCATGTTATCAAAAGCGTTCATCACTTCTTGCACGTGCCCGCGCGAAACTTCCAACGAGTTGGTTTCGGCCGCGTCGAGCTTCAGTTCAATTACCCGCTCCACCCCGGCTTTGCCCAGCACTACGGGTACGCCCAAATAAGTACCATTGATGCCGTATTCGCCCTCGAGTTTGATGCACACGGGGAACACCCGTTTCTGATCGCGCACGATGGCTTCTACCATTTGGGCCGCCGCCGAGCCGGGCGCGTACCAAGCCGAAGTGCCCATGAGTTTCACCAGTTCGCCCCCGCCAACTTTGGTGCGTTCTACGATGGCGTTAAGCCGTTCGCTGTCAATTAGTTCGGTAATGGGGATGCCGCTCACGGTGGTGTAGCGGGGCAGGGGCACCATGGTGTCGCCGTGGCCGCCCAAAATCATGGCTTGAATATCCTTAGGCGACAGGTTGAGCGCTTCGGCCAAGAAGGCCCGGTAACGCGCTGTGTCCAAAATACCGGCCATGCCGATCACCCGCTCGCGAGGGAACCCCGAAACCAGGTGGGCGGCGTAGGTCATCACGTCCAACGGGTTAGACACTACGATGATGATAGCCTTGGGCGAGTATTTGACGATATTCTCGGTTACCGAGGTAACAATGTCGGCGTTAACGGCGATCAGGTCGTCGCGGCTCATGCCCGGTTTGCGGGGCAACCCGGAGGTGATCACCACCACATCGGAGCCTTCGGTGCGCGCGTAGTCGGCCGTAACGCCCACGGTACGGCTGTCGTACAAGTCGATCGGGGCTTTTTGCCAAATATCGAGGGCTTTGCCTTGGGCAATGCCGTCTTTGATGTCGACCAACACAATTTCGTTGGCGATTTCTTTATAGGCCAGCACGTCGGCACAGGTGGCGCCCACGTTACCAGCACCCACAACAGTTACTTTCATTTGCGTTCAGTTTTTAGATTTAGCGGTCTAGCCGTTTAGCTGGCGCGAATATAGGGAAGGCGGAGTTTTAGCGGCCTATCCACTCCGATTTTTTTTGCCCTGGCCGGGGCGTTTCCCCCTAAAAACGGCGGGAATTTTTTGGCCATTGTCGGTGTTTTATGGGCAATGGAGTAAATTGCAAGGAAAGACTAGGGGTTGCTCCGGTTTAAACTAAATCAAACTTCTGGCTAAGATGGGGTAGCTACCCCTCCAGCCTTGAACTTAACTGTATTAACATGCACTTCCATAACGAGAAAGATGTAGAGTTGGTCATGCGCAAGGTGCAGGCCGATCATGCTTTCAATCAAGAAAATAGCTTGAATATGCACCAGGGAGATTATACCCCCATTATCAATGATTTGTACCTACACGATTACCGGTTCTATTACAAGTATTTCAATAAACTGCCTAATGTTTACGTAGTAACCGAATTGGAATTGGAGAAGGCAATTGCTTATTTCAAAGAGAATTATAGAGGCCGGATTATTGATCATTATTTTAAGAAGGAGTACAATCGCCGCCGCAAGCGTTACGAATATTCGGAGATATTTTTTATCTTGGATAACGATACGATGGTGTCGTTCAACGAGGGATTTATTTGTCGGGTAATGAACTATAAGCCTGATCATCAATTGTTTGAGCCTATTGTGAGCCAGTTGCGGGGTTTCAAGATCAAGCGACGTAAAAAGCCCAACGAGATCAATTTGATTACGGTGTCGGCCAATGGGTTGGACTTGAGCCGCATCGATATCAACCGCACCAAGCTCAACCTGGCCAGTAATTACAACGATGATTTTTTGCCGGTACACAAGTTAATTTTTGAGCGGCTCAATCGTAAAAATGATAAAGGCATTGTGCTATTGCACGGGATGCCGGGCACGGGCAAAACTACTTATTTGCGATACTTAATCGGCCTATTGAAAAAGCCCATGTTGTTTGTGCCGCCCAATATTGCGGCCAACATGGCCAACCCTGATTTTGTGAATATTTTGGTGGATAACCCCAACTCGGTTTTGGTAATCGAGGACGCGGAAAACATCATCATGGACCGGGGCCAGCGGGGCAGCTCGGCGGTGTCCACCCTGCTCAACATCTCCGACGGGCTGCTGTCCGACTGTTTGAACATCCAGATCATTTGTACCTTCAATATGCCCATCACCAATATCGATGAAGCCTTGTTGCGCAAAGGCCGCCTGATTGCCAAGTATGAGTTTAAAGAGCTGGGGGTGGCCAAGGCCCAAGCCCTTAGCGACTCGCTGGGGTTCAATACCCAACTGAGCAAGCCGACCGCCCTCAGCGATATTTACAACCAGCAGCAACCCGATTTCAAGCCTGACAAAGCCAAAATCGGCTTTTAGCCGCTGGGGTTACGGGTTTAGGGCGGATTATGGTCAGTTGCAGGCCAAGGCTTGGCTAAGGGGCAAATTCCGGCTACTTTTGGCCATCATTTCAGGCCCCCGTTTTTGTTTATGAACCAACCCGACTTGCACGTGGAAAGTGCCCGCCTGCAACAAGAAATTGAGCGACACCTGGGCGTGGAGGGCAATTTGATTTATGACTTTGCCCAGCAAGACGGCAAGGTACGTTTGGACTTGGTTACTGTAAACCGCCGCCATAACCAGTCGTTTTTGTTCCACACTGCCTGGGGGGTGGACCGGGTGGACGCGCTGACGAAAATGCTGGATTACGTGCGCCATTACCAAGACCGCGAAGCCACGTACACCATCCAGTGGGTGCCCGTGGGCGCGCGCGAGCTGCAAACCTCCTACTTTAGGGCCCGCCATGTTTACGAGGCGTTGGACAAATTGTACTATGGCCGCGAGCTTCATTCTATCACGGTGCTGAGCGTGGTGCTCAATCCAGTAGCGTGAAATGTTGTCAGTACAGTTTTAGTTATCTAGTTTTCAAATAAATAGCTTTATTATTTTTATGGATAAGATATTCCTCATCATGCAGCGCGAGTACCTGTCGCGGGTACGCAAGCGGGCATTCATCATTATGTCGTTGTTGGCCCCGCTGCTGTTTGGACTGATCTTGATCGTGCCCGCGCTGCTCACTTTGTGGGCCGGGGAAAGCAAGACGATCCTCGTGTCGGATGCCACGGGGCAGTTTGAGGCCGCGTTTAAAAGTAGCCCTACCGACAACCTCACGTTTAACTACACCCGGCTCGACTCGGCCCAAGCCCGCACCAATTTCAGCCAGCCCAAGGCGGGCTACGATGCCCTGCTGTACCTGCCCGAAGTGAATTTGGACCGGCCCCAAGGTTTTGTGCTTTTCTCCGAAAAAGGCTTGTCCATTACCGCCAAGAGCGAGCTGGAAAAAATCTTGGAAAAACAGATCGAGAACCAGAAAATGCTCCGTTCCGGCATCCGCAAAAGCGTGCTGGACAGTATCCGCACCAATGTGTCCATCACCAACATTGTTACCAGCGAGAGCGGCGAAAAAGTGAGTAGTACCGATGCTGCCTCGATTGTGGGCTATTTGGGGGCCTTCTTTATCTATATTTTCATTTTTTTGTACGGTGCCCAAGTAATGCGCGGCGTGTTGGAAGAAAAAACCAACCGGATTGTCGAGGTCGTCATCTCGTCGGTGAAGCCGTTTCAACTCATGATGGGGAAAATTTTAGGGATTGGGGCAGTAGCGTTCACCCAATTTATTATCTGGATTGTACTAGGCTTTGTGGTGAGCAGTGGGGTCCAGGCCGCGTTTGGCCTGTCGTCCGCGCCGCCCAACCAAGCCCTGGTGCAGCCCATGCCCGGCCAAACCGCCCAGCCCGAGGTGGATCGCGAGGCTGTGCAAAAAGTGTTCGCATCGATGGCCTCCATTAATTTGCCGCTGGTGCTGGCCTGTTTTGTGTTTTATTTCATTGGAGGGTATTTCATGTACGGGGCCTTGTTTGGCGCGGTGGGCGCGATGGTGGACAATGAAACTGATACTCAACAGTTTATGTTGCCGCTCACCATTCCGCTCATCTTGGCCATCGTGTCGTTGGGGGTGGTCATCAGCGAGCCGGACGGGAGCCTGGCCTTTTGGCTATCGATGTTCCCGCTCACCTCGCCGGTGGTGATGATGGTGCGCGTGCCCTTTATTGGGGCCAACTGGGAGTTGTTTCTGTCGATGGCCCTGTTGGTAGCCTCATTTGTAGGGGCCGTTTGGTTGGCCGGGCGCATTTACCGCGTGGGCATCTTGATGTACGGTAAAAAACCCACCTTTAAAGAAGTAGGCAAGTGGCTGTTTTACAAAGGCTAGGGCAGCTTGGCGGCTGCCTTGGTTTTTTGCGTTATTTTTGCTTAATAAGTTGAGCATCAGCTTAATTTGCTTTCATGATCTGGAACCGCCTGCAACGCCAAGCCCAAAACGCCTTTGGGTTTTCGCCTACCGAAGCCAACGGTTTTTTGGCTTTGCTGGGCCTGTTGGCGGTGTTGGTGGTGGGGCCGCTGGCCGTCCAATCATTTTGGCCCAGCCCCACGTTGCCGCCCAACCCCACCGATGCGGCCCTGCTCGACCAAGCCGTGGCCGCCATCCAACTTGAGCAACGCCCCCAGGCCGAGGCCGAGGTGGACAAACCCGCCACCCGCGACTTTTCGCCCGGGCCGGAGCAAGTGGCCCTGCGCCCCTTCCCGTTCGACCCCAACCAACTTACCGAAGAGCAGTGGAAAAAACTGGGCCTCAAGCCCTGGCTGGCCCAACGGATCGTCAAATACCGGAGCCGGGGCGGCAAGTTCCGCATCAAGGCCGATTTGAAAAAGATTTACGGCTTCCCCGAACTTGCCTACGATCAATTACAAGCCTACATCCAATTGCCGGAGAGTTTGGAAAAGGGCTGGCTCAACGGCCAAGACCAGGTGGTGGCCTCCGCCAGATCGGCCCCGCCCGCGCCCGAAGGCGAGCGCGCCCATGCGCCTGCGCCCGTGCGGGGGCGCCCGGCCCCGGCCAGTTTCGACCTCAACCAGGCCGACACCGCCCAACTGCGGGCCGTGCGGGGCATTGGCCCGGTACTGGCCGAGCGGATCATCAAGTTTAGGCGGGGGCTGGGCGGGTTCCACAGTTTGGACCAACTGCAAGAGGTGTACGGCCTACCCCCGGAGGCCCGCCAGGCCCTGCTCGAGGTGGCCACCTTGCCCCCGGCCCCGGCCATAAACGGGCTGGCCATCAACCAAGCCGACGTGAACACCCTGAAAACCCACCCTTACCTAGGCTACAATTTGGCCCAGGTGATCGTGAACTATCGCCAACAGCACGGTCCCTTCGCCACCCCGGACGACCTGCTGAAGACCCAGGTCATCGATGCGGAGAAATTAGCCAAGTTGCGGCCATATTTGAAATTTGAGTGATTTGGCAAACCGCCTGGCCCAAGCCCACCGGCCCAAGCGGCGGCGCGATGAATTACAGATCGAGGATTTGTACACCGCCATTGGCCAACAACTTCAACTGGAAAAATTGGGAAAACTGACTTCGTTCCAAGATTTCGCGCAAAATTTGCGGGCCGCTTTGCGGCAACTGAATTTTTTGGATTGACCTCACCGACGGCCCCGATTGCGGTTAAGCCCTTCAAACCAATCTCCCTTTGAAACTCTGGCAAAAAAATTTCGACGTTCACGCTGAGGTAGAACAGTTTACCACCGGCCGCGACCGGGAAAGCGATCTTTGGTTGGCCCGTTTCGACGTGCTTGGCTCGCTGGCCCATACCCAGATGCTCCAGCAAATTGGCCTGCTCACGGCCTCGGAACTGGCTACTTTGCAAACCGGCCTGCGCCAAATTTACCGCGAAATCGAGGCGGGCGAGTTCCGCATCGAGCCGGGGGTGGAAGATGTACACTCGCAGGTGGAACTGCTGCTCACCCAGCGGCTGGGCGAAGTGGGCAAAAAAATCCATAGCGGCCGCTCCCGTAACGACCAAGTGCTGGTGGATTTGAAACTATTCATCCGCCACGAAATCAAGGAGTTGGCCGGGATAGTTCACCAGTTATTTGATCTGTTGATCTCGCAAAGCGAGCGTTACCGGCACGTGTTGCTGCCCGGCTATACGCACACGCAGTTGGCCATGCCGTCGTCGTTTGGGCTGTGGTTTGCCGCCTATGCCGAGAGCCTGGTGGACGACCTGCACCTGCTGCAAGCCGCCTACCGCGTGGCCGACCAAAACCCGCTGGGGTCAGCGGCGGGCTACGGCTCGTCGTTCCCGCTGGACCGGCAACTCACCACCGATTTGCTGGGTTTTGCCACCCTCAACTACAACGTGGTGTACGCCCAAATGACCCGGGGCAAAACCGAGCGCGTGGCGGCCACTGCCATTGCCAGCTTGGCGGCCACTTTGGCCAAACTAGCCGCCGACGTGTGCCAATACATGTGCCAAAACTTCGACTTCATCACCTTCCCCAAGGAACTCACCACCGGTTCCAGCATTATGCCGCACAAAAAAAACCCGGATGTGTTTGAACTGGTGCGCGCCCGCTGCAACCGCCTGCAAGCCTTGCCCAACGAGATTACGCTGGTGCTGGTCAACCTTACTTCGGGCTACCACCGTGATTTACAGTTGATTAAAGAGAATATGCTGCCCGCTTTTGCCGAAATTGGTCAGTGCCTGCACATGACCCACTACATGCTGGGCCAGGTGCAAGTGCGCGAGGGCATCCTCAACGACGACAAATACCTCTACCTATTTAGTGTGGAAGAAGTGAACCGCCGCGTGTTGGCTGGCACCACCTTCCGCGACGCTTACCGCCAAGTGGGCTTAGAAATCGAGGAGGGCCGGTTTGACCCGCCGCGCTCGCTCGCCCACACCCACGTGGGTAGCCTTGGCAACCTGTGCAACTCCGAAATCGCCCAAAAGTGGGCTTTGGTTTGGGAGGGTTTTGTCTTTGAGCGTGCCCAGCGCATGTACCAACTGCTGGGCGAAACCGTGCCTGCGGGCTAGCTGATGCCGCCCTCTTTGTCCAACATTTTGAACACTTCGGCGGGCACTTTTTCCAGGTCCATGATGATGAACCCGTCCAACGTGTTGTTGAATTTGGGGTCGATGTTGAAGCCGATGATTTTGGAATTGAGTTGCAGAATGTACTTTTTGAGCAGTACGGGCAGTTTGCTGTGCGACGACTCGATTTCGGCAATGAGCATATCTAATTCCTTAATATCAAATTGCTTGGATTGAAGCAGCATTTCCCCGGTTTCGTCGAGTTGGGGCTCAAACTTGCGGCGGGGGCGCACCAGTTTGGCCAGTTCGTGGTCAAAGTAGTTTTCTTTGATCACCCGCACCACCAGTTCCTTGCTCAGGTTCGAGAAATTATTGCTGATGCTCACCGGGCCAATCAGGTAACGATATTCCGGGTGGCGGCGCAAGGTTACCAGCACGCCCTTCCACAGCAGCATGAGCGAGATGTGCTTGCGCTGGTAATCTTTGACCACGAATGAGCGGCCCATTTCCAGCGAACGGCGCAAAATCGGGGCCATCCGTTTGCTCATCGAGAAAAGTTCGTTGAGGTAAAACCCCTTGATTTTGAATTTGTTGTACAAGTCTTTACCCTTGCCGATGCGGTACGCACCTACCAAGCGTTGGGCCTCGTTGTCCCAAATAAACAGGTGGTTGTAGTGTACGTCGTACTCATCCAGGTCAATGCTGTGGTTGGTGCCTTCGCCCTCCTCCCGGAAGGTAACCTCGCGCAGGCGCCCGATCTCGCGCAGCACGTGCGGGATGGCCGGGGCCTCGGACAGAAAAACCTCGTAGTTCTGGTGCTGGCAAAGCAAATCGGTGGGGCGGATGGCCTCAATATCGGCCAGCAGCTTTGCCACGGGGGTAGGGTCCACAATGGGCTGGGGCTGGGCCAAAAACGCCAACGGGTTGCGGAAAAAAAACGGTTTAAGTTTGATCGACGAGCCAAGAGCATACGTTTTAGCCCGCAGGTAACGCAGCATTTGCGACGTATCGGCAAACTCGGTCAGTTTGGGGTAGGGCACGGGTTTGCCAATCCGCACTTTTACGGTTTGCTTTACCTTGAACATTTCGGTAGGTAGCCGGGCCGTGCGCAAATTGGGATGGATCAATCCCAATACATTGAAAAACAGACTATTACCTCCTGAAAAGTAAATGGGCACTACCTCTACTTTGGCTTTCTCGATGATTTTGCCGACCAACGGGTGCCACTCGCGGTCCTCGATTTTACGCTTATCGGTTTGGAACGCCGATACCTCGCCCGCCGGGAAAATACCCACCGGGTGCCCTTCTTTGAGTTGGGCCAACACGGTTTTGATCCCGCTCACGTTCACTTGCTTGTTCTGCGCGTTCTCGAACGGGTTTACCGAGATAAAGTACTGCTGGATTTCCTCGAAAGCCTGCAATATGTAGTTGGCCATCACCTTGAAGTCAGGGCGCACGCTGCCTACCGCCGCAATGAGGATCATGCCGTCGATGCCGCCGTAAGGGTGGTTCGATACGGTGATGAAGGGCCGGTCTTTGGGCAAGTTGGCCAGTTCGTCGGGGTCCACCTCGTAATGCACGTTAAACTCCTTAAGCCCCCGCTCAATAAACCCCAAACCCTCATGTTGCTGGGCTTTGTTGTATACGTCGTTGAGCTTGTCTATTTTCAGTAGCTTCATCAACGGCGTAGCCAATAAGTTGAGTTTCAACTTGTTCAATTTAAGTGAACTAGCAAACTCTTCTGGGGTAATGAGCGCGGATTTTTTAGGTTTAGTCATGTAAGTGGGCGAAAGCAGGGTGCGCACAAAAAAGGCGGGGCGTTCTCGATGGGGGCAAGCGGGCTAAGCCTGGCCCTGGCGGACTAAATTATCAATAAATGCCTAATTACCAAACGGCCGACCAAGTTAGCCATTGGGGTACTTGATCCGGTGTACCATTTCGGCCACCAAGAAATCAGTCTCTTCGTCAATATCGAGGGCCTCTTCTTTGGCGATCTCGAACAGGTAGGGCCGGTGGCCCACCCGGTTGTGCCGCTCAAGTAAGATCGCCTTACTGAACAGGTAGATGCAAGAGTTTTCCTCATAAATGGGGGGCAAATCTTGCGTGCGTAGTAAAATAGCCGGGTTATGGTTAACGGCCCGGGCCAACTGGTCCCAAAGGCGAGTTTGCAGGCGCGTAACCGAAAACAGCGAGTCGTAAATGGGGTAATGTTTAAGGAATAAGTTCACCGCCCGGCTAATCGTTTCCGCGCTTAGCAATGGGTTGGTGCTATGGGTTTGGAGGTAAAAATCGGCCTGCACCTGGCCAATGATGTTCAGCAGCACGTCGTTCATGGGAATGCTGCCGTCGCGCAGGTGGGCGGGCCGTTCCAACAACAGCACCTGCGGGAAATGCTGCCGGGCGTACTCCATCACGGTAGGGCTGTCGGTATCGATCACCACCTGGCCGATCGCCTCCACCAGCAGTAAGTTTTTGACGATGTGGTGGAACAATGGCTTACCATTGAAGGCGCGGTAATTTTTGCCGGGAACCCGCTCACTGTTGTGGCGCATGGGCACAATGGCCGCAATACTCGGTTTCATGGACGAAGGTTTTGGTGGCCAAAGATAGAACATGCCTTGCTACTTATACCAGTCGGCTAACTTCAGACCAGTCAGTCATCACTTTTCCGGTCTCAAATGGTGTTAAAAAAGGGTTTTTCAAATGCAAGTGATTTTTGGGCGGAAAAAGATTTGCTAAATTGCTTTTAACAATTTGCAGCCCTATTTTTGCCAATATAACAACGCCAAGTAAGCCTTCAGCCCATTTCTGGGCACATCTGCACCTCGCCCATTTCTTGTCTGAAACTATCCTGACAGTCTAACTCAATCTGCGACAGGCACTGCCTTTCCCTTTGTTTTTGTAGGTTTAATTTTGTCGGATATGAAACGTTTGTACCCCTGTTTGTCCTTCTTGCCCTTCTTACTTTGCCAAGCGGCTTTGGCCCAAATCGCGGCACCCGTTGCCCCAACGGCGCTAACCGATACCATGCCGGCCTTGGCCCAACAAGTTTTTAAAGGTACTTACAACGGCTCCAACGTGTTTTTGTATAACCCGGCCCGGAGCGCCCAGAACCTGGCCTGCGTGCAGGCCGTCGCCCTTAACGGAAAAGCGGTGGCGTTTGTGCCCCAATCCACCCTGGAAATCGACCTGTCAGGCCTGGAGCGCGACGATACGGTAGAAATCGTGGTGAACTACCTGAGTAATTGCCCAGCCCTTAAGCTATTGAACCCCAAATCTTTAGACCCCGCCAAGGGCTTTCGGGCGTACGACCTTCGGGCCGATGCCCACCTGGTTACCTGGCAGGGTCTGGGCGAGTGCGTGGGTTGCCGCTATTTTCTCGAGAGTTTCCAAAACAACCACTGGCAGGTGGTAAACACCCTCACCTGCGACCAAGCTCGGCCCAGTGCCATGCGCCAATTGCCGGTACTGCATATCCCCGGCCTTAACCGCTATCGGTTGCGCTATTTCGATACCAAAACCGGGCGCACCCACTATTCCACCGAGGCGGAGTTTACCTTAGAAAAACTAGTGGCCCACCACCAGTTGTACGCTAACGTGATCGGGTTCTCGGAGACGGTGGCCTACGAAATCCTCAATGAGCAGCACCAGGCCGTAGCCAAAGGGGTGAGCGATGAGGTAGATTGCAGCCAACTGGCCGACGGCCGTTATTTCGTGGTGTACCACAATAAAATTGAACAGGTGAACAAAATCAACGGCCAACTCAAGGAACTCAATTTCGATCCGGCCGTAAAGCGCGAGATCCTCAAGCGGGTGCGCAAGCGCGAGGAGACCATCTACGGCAACCGCTAAGCCTACTTAGCAATGACTGGGGCAAGCCGCGCCCGCCGGGGCACAAAAAATTTTGGTGCTAAGCAATTTTAACTAATTTTACGCCCAAAAAGCGGGGTATGGTAACCTGCGTGCATCTTACTTAACCATCTAATATGTCAACTGTTACGGTACCAAAAAATCGCAGCGTTTGGGACGGCGGCGAGTCACCACTCAAGGTGAGCTACGGCAAACTGATGATGTGGTTCTTCCTCCTCTCGGATGCTTTTACCTTCTCGGCCCTGCTCATCACCTACGGCATGATCCGCTACATGCACCCGGCCTACTCCGGGGCCCCGGCAGATTTTACCTTTTCTATTGAGTATTGGCCCATCCCCGAACAAGTGTATGCCGCCCTGCCGTTTATCAGCGGGCACTATCCTTTGATTTTTGTGGGGATTATGACGTTCGTGCTCATCCTCAGCTCGGTAACCATGGTGCTGGCCGTAGAAGCGGGCCACCGTAACGATCAAAAAGATGTGGAGAAATGGATGCTTTGGACCATCGTGGGCGGCATTGCCTTTTTAAGTTGCCAAGCCTGGGAATGGTCGCACTTTATCCACGGCGAGGGCAAGGGTACGCTCATGGCCAATGGTGAGTACTTTGTGGGGGCTAACTTGGTGCAGAACCAGTATGGCCCGCCCGCTTTTGCCGACTTATTCTTCTTCATCACGGGCTTTCACGGTTTCCATGTGTTTAGCGGGGTGGTGTTAAACATCATCATCTTTTACCAAGCGGTTATGGGCGTGTTTGCCCGGCGCGGCCACTACGAAATGGTGGAAAAAGTGGGCCTTTATTGGCACTTTGTGGATTTAGTGTGGGTGTTTGTGTTCACCTTCTTTTATCTCATCTAAGCCAATTAATATGCCTTTTGTCGGCCTAGACAAAATTTTAGGTAGCCCATTTGCCAATTAGGTGATGGTAGCCTTATTGATTTTATCTTCATTTTGAAATTTCTGTTTAAGACATCCTAGTTATGGCCCATAACGCTAACCTTTCGCCCGAAGAAGCCCGCAAAGCCAATGTGCGGAAAATTTTGACGGTAACCGCCATCTTATCCATCGTAACCATTTTTGAGTTTATCATCGCGTTTGCCTTCCCGGCCAGCCTGTTGCGCACCGCCACGTTCTTGATTTTAACGATTGTAAAAGCCTTTTATATCGTAGCCGAGTTTATGCACTTGCGGGGCGAGGTAAAAGTGCTCATTTACGCCATTGTGTTGCCCATGGCTTTTGTGGTGTGGCTGGTGGTGGCCTTATTGGCCGAAGGTAGTTTTATCACCGATTACGCTCGTTAACGAACTTTCTGTTTAATCATCCTTGGAAAGCCCGGCCCGTCAGCCGGGCTTTTGTTTTGGTCTTCAAGATGCTAGCTGGCCGGTTTGGCCCCGTGGCGGCCCAAGTAAGCCTCCCAAAGTTCCTGGATGGCAAAAGCGGCGAGCAGCAGTTCGGGCACGAAGTAGGCGGCCCCGTGCTTGCGGAACAGGTAACAAAAGTGCACGGGTTCGGCCCAGCCGCCGCCCTTGGGCACCACGATGAACAGGTAGTGCCCCAGCAAAATGGTGGCCAGGGAAAAGCCCAATAACGTAACTACCACCAGCGGCCAGCGCAACCAAACGGGCCACCCGGCCGGGCGGTCCAGCCAGCGGAGGATGGCCCGGTGGCCTTGCCCCAAAGCAATGGTAAGCAGCCAAACGTAAGGGAAATCGTCGAGCAGTTGGCGGGCGGTTTCCCACTGGGCCAGCGAGGTGTAGCCCAGCCCCACCGTTACCACCAGGGCAATGCCCAAATAGGCCAAAAAGGTAAAGGTGCGCCCGCGTAGTTTAGCCAGCCAAAACATTAGGCAGCGGGGGTTTGGCCGGTAAGCGGCGGGTTGTCCTTCCAGCGCCACAGGTAGCGGCAGGCGTAGCTGCGGTAAGGCCGCCATGCCTCCGATAGCTCTATTAGCTTGATTTTTAACGATTTACCCGTTTCTTCTACTTGGTAAAGACTGATGATGGCTTGGCGGATGCCCAGGTCGTCCACCGAGAAGATATCCGGGCGGCCCAGGGCGAACATGAGCAGCATCTCGACCGTCCAGCGGCCTACCCCCTTGATCTGGCTCAGCCGGGCGATCAACTCCTCGTCGCCGACGGGGGCTAGGTCGGCGTGGGCCAGTTGGTTGTCGAGCGCGTAACGGGCCACGTTTTGGAAGTACCCGGCCTTTTGGAACGACAAGCCCACGCCGCGCAAGGTTTCCACGGGCAGGGCCAATACCCGCTCCGGCTCCGGGTAGTTGCCGGGGAAGAGGGCTAGCACCCGGCCCCAGATCACATCGGCCACCCGGACCGAGAGCTGTTGGGAGACGATCGACTCGAGCAGGGCCAGGTACAAATCTTGGGTGGGCTTGGCCTCGGGGAAGGGGATGGTGTCCACCAAGGTTTTGAGCGTAGCATCTTGGGCCAGGTGGCGTTTAACAGCGGCGGGGTCAATGGTCATGTTTACCGAGCAAGCGGGGAAAAACAGGCCAAATTATACCAAAATGATAGAATGATGGCATGATTAAATGATTGTGCTACTTGATTGTAAAATACCTATGGGCCAAGTGGCCGGGAATACTAAAATGGCTTAATGATAGCATGGTTAAATAATTTTTATGATTGATTATCAAACAGTTGTATCATTACAAGTGCTCAATCTTTATTTGGTTTGGTTTAAGTTATTGGATTTTAGGTGTAGCAGGTGGCATGTAGAATTATTCTATTGACCCCAAGGCGGTACGGCCGGGCCGTGGCCGGCTTAGGGGGGCGGAGGGCGCGACGTAAGGAGCGTTCGGGAGGCTTGGCCGGACTCCGGAGCACCCCGGCCCCGCGTGCGAACGTACAGGCACACCCTCGCACATGGGTGCCCGCGCGCGGGGCAAGCCCTCAGGCGGTGGCGGATTGTTGGGGGAAAGATTTATCGGCCCGATGCCCGGATTACAGGTTGGGCTCATACCAAAAGCAAGTAGAGATTGCGTGTTTTCTGTGTTTAAATGATGGATAATCATTTAGTCATGCAATCATTAAGTCATTTTATAATTGATCCACTCGCCTTCTTCCAACCGCCAGATTTTCAGCGGGTTTTCGTCTTTTAACTCGTTGGGCAGCAGGTGGTTAGGGAAATCTTGGTAGCAAAGGGGCCGGGCAAAGCGGGCGATGGCCGCTGTGCCCACCGAGGTGCTGCGGCTATCGGTAGTGGCGGGGTAGGGGCCGCCGTGGACCATTGCGTGGCTCACCTCCACGCCCGTGGGGAACCCGTTGATGATCAAGCGGCCCGCCTTGGTGGCCAGCACGTCGAGCAGGTCGGTGTACTGGGCCAGGTCGGCCTCGGTGCCGTGGACGGTGGCCGTGAGGTGGCCGGTGAGCTGCCGGGCCAGGGCCAGCAGCTCGTCGCGGCTCTCGGTGGCCACGTGGACCGACACTGGCCCAAACACCTCCTCGAGCAGGTGCGGGTGCTGGGCCACCGCCTGGGCGGAGGTTTGCCAAAGCTGGGCCGCCACTTGCCGGGTGGCCGGTTCCTGGCTGCCCTGGGCCAGCGGGGTGGCCCCGTCGGTTTGCAGGCGGGCCAGCCCCTGCCCGTAAGCCTGCCTAATGCCCTCGGTGAGCATGATGCCGCCGGGGGTTTGGGCCAGGGCCTGGGCCAGGTGGGCCAAAAACGGCGACCGCTCCGGGCCGTTGGCGGTAACGAACACGCCCGGATTGGTGCAAAACTGGCCCACGCCCAACGTAACGGACGCGGCCAACCCTTTGGCAATGGCCTCGCCGCGCTCGCGCAAGGCCCCGGGCAGCAAAAACACCGGGTTGGTGCTGCCCATCTCGGCAAATACCGGGATCGGCTCGGGGCGACGGGCGGCCAGGTCGTAGAGGGCCTTGCCCCCGGCAAACGAGCCGGTAAAGCCCACGGCTTTTACCAGCGGGTGCTGCACCAAGGCAGCCCCCACGGCTGGGGCCGGGCCGTGCAGGAGCGAGAACACCCCCTCGGGCGGGCCCAGCTTTTGGGCGGCCGCCACTATGGCCTGGCCCACCAGTTGGCAGGTGGCCGGGTGGGCCGGGTGGGCCTTAAACAGCACTGGGCAGCCCGCCGCCAAGGCCGAGGCGGTATCTCCCCCGGCCACCGAAAATGCCAGCGGAAAGTTAGATGCCCCGAACACCGCTACCGGGCCGAGGGGCACCAGCATTTGCCGCAGGTCAGGGCGGGGCAGGGGTTGCCGCTGGGGCAAGGCCCGGTCGATGCGCGCGCCCACCCAGTGGCCTTGGCGCACCCACTGGGCAAACAGGCGCAGTTGGCCCACCGTGCGCCCGCGCTCGCCCACGAGGCGGGCTTCGGGAAGGGCGGTTTCGGCCTGGGCCGTGGCAATCAGCGGCTCCAGGGCCAGGATTTCCTCCGCGATTTGTTCTAAAAACGCCGCTTTTTGCGGGCCAGTCCACCGCCGGTATTCGGCAAAAGCTTGGTGGGCCAGTTGGGCCGCCTGGTCGATTTCGGCTTCGGTGGCCTGGCGAAACGAAGGAGCCAGTGCGGCCCCGGTAGCCGGGTTATGGCCGGTAAACGTTACCTGGCCCAAGCCCGAAGTGGAGTAGCCAATGAGTTGAACGCCCGCGAGCATAGGAAGAAAAGTCTTGATAAAACATTGAAAAATAAGTCATTACAAAAGATGCGAATTCCTTTTTATGGGATTTTGCGCCAGCCTGAGGGCGTTTTCATGGATGCTCAAGTGCGGGGTCTTCCAGGCCGGGCCGACGTTTGGGTACGCTCACGCTCCCATGGCCGGGTGTTGGCCCAGAGGTGCCTCGGGGCAAACCCGCCCCTTTCGTATCCTAACCTTGCCCAAAGTAACGCTTTACCTCGGTCATTTACCGCCATTACTCGGTTTGCAGCACGTAAAACCGCAGGTCAAACGGGTCAAACGCGGCGGCCACTTGGGGCAAAAAGTCGGGGTCGTTGAGGGCAAAGGTCAAGTAATTCTCGGTGCGTTCTTGCAGCCCTCCCCCGGGGAAAAGCTGTCCCCAAAGCGACTGCAACTGACGTAGCTCAGTTTCGGCCTGGCGCTCGTAGGCCCGGCGGATGCGCTTGCCCACCTTGCCCAGGCTTTGCAAGGCCCTTTGTTGTTCGGCGGCCACCAGTTTGGTCAAAGTGGGGTCGGCCTGGGTGGCCCGCTGGCCCAGTTGGGCAAATACCTGGCCCAGCAGTTCGGCCTCGGCCTCGGTGCCCAGGTTGCCCTGGGCGTGCTGGTCGATCAGTTTCTGTTTGGGTTTTTCCATGCCCTGGAAGAGGGCGGGTACCTCCAGCCCCAGTTTTTGCATCCGGGCCTGTTGAATGGGGTTGATTACCAGGCCAAAATTGCGGGGCAGCAAAATGGGGTAGGGGAGGTTGAAATGCGCAAACACCGGTTTCAGTTGTAGCCAATAAGCAAACTCGCCGGGGCCGCCCGTGTAGCTGAGGTTGGGCAAAATGGTTTCTTGGTACACGGGCCGCAGCACCACGTTGGGGCTAAACCGCTCCGGGTGGGCGGCCAATTCGGCCAATAGCTCGGCCTGGGTAAACTTCCAGGGGCTGTTGAGCACCTGATAAGCCTGGTTGTCCGGGTCGGCCACGATGCGCTCGCGGGTGTGCTCGCGCAAGTAGAACAGGTTGATCTCGCGCGGGTTCACCTGGGCGGGATAGCCTAGGGTTTGCAGCCCGGCGGTGGCCCGTTGCATGGCCGGGTAGCTGGGCTGGTGCAGCAACTCGTCGCGCAGGGTCGGGGCGAACAGCCGTTTCAGGTCGGCATCGTCGCCATCGACCACCACCAGGCCGTGGTGGCCGTATAGTTCGTTCACGATCAGGCGGGTAGCCTGGGCCAAGGTGGCACATTGGGTGTACGCCCGCTGGAACAGGCCGTCCATTTCGGGGGTTTGGGCCATTACTTGGGCCAGCGAATGGGGCGAAAAGCGGCCCACGGCCCCGGTTTGCTGGGGCTGCCAGCGGTAGGGTTGGCCAAACAGAGTGAACTCGCTGATCTCGTCGGCATCGTGGTCCTCGCTGGCCATCCAGTACACGGGCACAAAATGGTAGTCGGGATAGGCTTGGCCCAGGCACCGGGCGGCGTTGATCACCGTCATGATTTTGTAGTGAAAATACAACGGCCCGGTAAAAATATTGAGCTGGTGCCCCGTGGTGAGCGTGAAGGTGTTGGTTTGCAGCAATTTATCTAAGTTGGCGGCGGGCGGGTTGGCCAGGTGGGCGTACTGCCGTTGCAGGGCTTGCTGCAAAATCGGCCGGGAAGCGGCCGGGTAACTGGCCTGCTTCTGCCCGATCTGCGCTTGGTAATTAGCCAAAGTTGGTGGCAAGCCGTAAAAGGGCTGCAAATCGGGGTGGTTATCCACATAATCGCAAAAAAGTCGGGAAAATTTGCCCGTTTCGCGGAAACCAATACAGGTAGTTTTCATGAGGCCAAAACAACACAAAAAAAACCTAAGCCCAAGTTGGCTCGAAGGGGGCGTTAGGCTTAGGAATAACAGGTAAACCACGCCCGGGCGATTTTTGTTGGCCGGGCGGGCCGATCAAGCCTCGGCGGCGGGCGGGGCCAGGTCGTCGCGGTCGCGGAGCTTTTTATCGTCCACTTTGCGGTTCAGAAACTCGTTCAGTTTGTCGATGCTGTGGGTGCTCACGATTTCCCCAAACGAGTTGATGCTCATCTCGAAGCCTTCCAGATCAGGGTGGACTTTGGGCTTCTCGTCGGCCGGGGCGGCTGGTTTTTTCTTTTTCATGAGAAAGGTGCTTTTCGGTTACTACCAAAAAAACGACGGGGATAGTTCCCGCCGGGGAGTTTTTCGCGCCCGCCTCAATGGGGCGGTCAAAACCCGGCCGTTGGCTCCGGGCCACGGCAGCGGTTGCGGGGGTGGCCAAAGCCTTGCCGTTGGCCCCAAGCCACGGCAGCGGTTGCTGACGGGCGCTCAACGGCCACCAGGGTGGGCACAAGGCTTTAAGCTTACTCTCGTCGCTTTCAAGAAAATATTCGTTCAACGGCCACCAGGGCGGGCACAAGGCCCGCCCCTACTTGCCGTTTACCCACTTTTCGTACACGCGCTGCTGGGCGGGCGTACCCTGCTCGTGCACCAGCTGGTACTCGGCGGTGCCGGCCAGGGCCAGGGTGATGTCCAGGTTTTGCAGCACGCCGTCGCGGGAAATGGTGAGGGTTATTTTTTCGCCCACCTTTTTGCCCAGCACGGTGTTGTTGACGTTACCGGCCGAGGTTACCCGGAAGTTGTTGATGGCCAGGATTTCGTCGTTGACGCTCAGCCCGGCTTCGTAGGCGGCCGCGCCCCGGCGCAGCGAGCGCACCATCACCTTGCCGCCCTCGTCGGCCAGGCCCGCCCCCAAGGTTACGGCCTGGTCGGGTTTTACTTCCAGGCGCAGGCCTGCGTAGGCTAGGTACTTGTCGTAGTCGATTTTGGCCGTACCGTACACGTGGTTCTTAAAAAACTCGTCCATTTTTTGCCCGGCCACGGTTTCCACGGCGGCTTGGAACTCGGCTTCGGTAAAGCCCCGGTTCAGTTTTTTAAAATAGGTGTCGTAGAGCAGTTTCATCACATCGTCCAGGCTTTTTTGGGCCTTGCTGCGGTGGATGATCTCCAGGTCGAGCATGGCAGCCACCCGCCCGCCCGAGCCGTAGTACGAAATGGTGTTGTTGCGGGAGTTTTCGTTGGGCCGGTAGGCTTTGATCCAGGCATCAAAGCTCGATTCGGTAACCGCCTGCACCGCGCTGCCGGGGGCGTTTTCGTGGTCGCTGATCTTGTCCACAATTTGGTTGAGGTAATAATCCTCGCTTACCAGGCCCGCCCGGCGCAAGAAGAAACCGTCGTAATAGTCAGTGAAACCCTCGGCCACCCACAGCAGGCGGGTGTAGTTTTCGTTGTCGTAGTCAAACGGGCCTAAGGGCGCGGGCCGCAGCCGCTTTACGTTCCAGAGGTGGAAATACTCGTGCGAAACCAAGCTGAGGAAGCCCAGGTAGTTGCCATAAGTGCCATAAGCCAGGCGGTTAACGCCCAGCACCGTCGAGTTGAGGTGCTCCAGCCCGCCCGAGCCGTTGGTGTAGTGATGGACGATGAACGTATAATCTTTGCACGGGTGCTCGCCAAACACTTTCACTTGTTCTTCCACGATTTTGGCCACGTCGCGTTTGATCCGTTCGGCATCGTAGGTTACCACGCCGTGCATGGCAAACCGGTGGGGGATGCCCGCCGCCGTGAACTCGAACGTGCGGTGGGTACCGATCTCGATGGGGCTGTCGGCCAGCAGGTCGTAGTGGGGGCTTTGGCGGGTCCACTTGTCGCCGTTTACCATCTCCAGGCTCGTCGCGATCTCGGTCCACCCGGTGGCGGGCACAATTTTGACCGTGGCGGGCAGGCCCAACTGGCCGTCCACGAAGGTAAAGATGCCGCTGGGGCTAACAAAACCGTGCATGGCATCCAGGTAGCTGGTGCGCACCGAAATCTCAAAAGCATAAACCAAGTACTTAAAAACCAATCCGTTGGCTTTACCCAATTGTACCCGCCAGGTGTTTTTGCTCACCTTTTGCACGGCCAGTGGGTTACCGGCCAGGTCTTGGGCGGTTTCGCCTTCCACGTTTTTGGCAAACTCGCGCACCAGGTACGAGCCGGGTGCCCAAACGGGCATTTTAAAATCGACATATCCGCGTTTGAGCAGAGCGGCGGGCAGGTCGGTGAGCCGGGTCTCCACCTCAAAATAGTGGGTGTGCGGGCGACTCATGCCCAGGGTGTAACTCAAGGTTTGGGCCTGGCCCAAGGTAGCCAAACCCAGCAAGGCCAGGGTGAAAAAGAGGGTCAAAGGTTTTTGCATAAAACAAACAATCTGGAAAGCACAAGTTTACGCGCAAACGGCCATTTTGCGGGTGGAAACGGCTAATTTGCCCGGCGGTTACCGGCCAGGCCATGACTTTCATCAAATCTATTTCGTTTCGGTTTAAGGTGGACTTGCCCGCGGGCTACCCCTTTCACCTGCCGTTTTTGCCCCAGGTGGCGGGGCTGCGGCTGGGCGAGCGGGCCACTATTTTGGTGGGCGACAACGGCTGTGGCAAATCCACCGTGCTGGAGGCCCTGGCCTGCGGGTTGGCCCTGCCCGGCCTGGGCGGCCCCCACGAGGCCCCCGACCCTACGCTCGCGGGTGGGCAAGCCCTGGCCCAGCACTTGGTGGTCAACTGGCTCAAGCGCACCCGCCAAGGTTTCTTTTTCCGGGCCGAAGACTTTGCCAAGCTCACCGAACGGGTGGCCCGGCAAAAAGCTGGCCTGGACGAAGAACTGCAATATTTTGAAAACCAACAATTTGGCCCGGCCGAAATGGCCAAAGTAAAAGGCATGTTGCAAAGCCAGCGGCGCGAGATCACCCGCCGCTACGGCGAGGAACTGACGGCATTTTCGCATGGCGAGGCTTTTTTGCAGATATTCAAGGCCCGCTTTACCCAGCCCGGCGTGTACGTGCTGGACGAACCGGAGGCTTCGCTCTCGCCCGTGCGGCAGTTGGCCTTGCTCGGTCTCATTCACCAAATGATCGAGCGGAAACAGGCCCAGTTTGTGCTGGCCACCCACTCGCCCATTTTGATGGGCCTGCCCGGCGCGCTGCTCTACCAACTCGACACCGACATCAAACCCATCGCCTATCAAGATACCGAGCATTACCAAGTTACCAAAGGTTTTTTGACCGATCCCGGTTTATACTTGCGGCAACTGCGCGAGGGGTTTTAGCGGGCGTACTGTGGTTTCCTTATTTTCTTTTTTCTTAGATTGAATTTTTCTTAATAAAAAATTATGAACTGGCTGGAAGGTAAAAAAATCGTGGTCGTGGGCGGCACCACGGGCCTCGGACTATCGGCGGCGCAGGCTTTTGTGGCCCACGGGGCCCAGGTGGTGGTGGTGGGCCGCAAGCCCGAAAGTTGCCAAGCGGCCCTGGAAATCCTAGGCCCGGCGGCCCGCGCCCTCAGCGGCGATGCCAGCCACCCCGAAACCGCTCCCCAGGCTATTGCCTTGGCCGTTAGCGAGTTGGGCGGCTTTCACGGCCTCTACCACGTGGCCGGGGGCAGCGGCCGCCGCTTCGGCGATGGCCCCCTGCACGAGATCACGCTCGACGGCTGGCACCAAACCCTGGAGTTGAACCTGACCTCGCTCTTCTTGTCGAACCAAGCCGCCGTGCGCCAGTTTATGGCCCAGGGCGGCGGGGGCACGGTGCTCAACATGGGGTCGGTGCTGGGTTATTCGCCCTCGCCCAAGTATTTTACCACCCACGCCTACGCGGCCACCAAATCGGCCATTATTGGGTTTACCAAGGCCACGGCGGCTTATTACGCGCCGCATAACATTCGCCTCAACGTGATCGCCCCGGCTTTGGTAGAAACCCCCATGTCGGCCCGCGCCTCGGAAGACGAGGTGATCCAGTCGTTCATCCGCACCAAACAACCGCTGGACGGCGGGCGCAACGGCCGCCCCGACGACCTGGACGGCGCGGCGGTGTACTTTATGTCGGATCATTCGCGGTTTACCACCGGCCAGGTGCTGGCGGTGGACGGCGGCTGGACCCACGCCGAGGGGCAGTATTAGACTTCTTGCAGATTAGGTTTTTGGCCGGGTGAAAGCCCCGAATTTTTGTTCTTAATCCGCCTTTTCCGATCCCTCCCTGGCCCTCCCCAAGGTACAGAGGTGATCCGTTCAAAAATATTTCTCGCGAAGCCGCTAAGACGCAAAGCCAATTTCAAGCACTTGAACGTGCCAAACTGGATGCAAATGACCTATTTCAAGCCGCCAAAAATAGAAGGGATCACCCCTGCCCAAGGGGAGGTAACGCAACTTTCAAGACGAGTGCGTCTAAGATTTTGTTTGGGAATTTCAAAACATTGATATTCAAATAATTAAGTTTACTTACATTACTTTGATCGGCCTATGGCTGCGATAAACCGGATCAAAACTTTGCTCAGTCCCAACCATTTAAATCTAAAGGGCGTAAAAGATGAGCAATTTCAAGTAAGTTGCTGATATTCAAACATTTAAAAATCCAAAACATGTTCTAATATGCAAGAAGTTTATTGAGCCTCGCCGATTTTTATCGCCCCCCTTCCTCCGTTCGTGGCATTGCCAAATGCCGCTTTTTTCCCAATTTCGCCCAAAAAGCCCCGCTATGCTCACCGACGACCAAGTGGCTGCCCTCGCCCCTGACCCCGCTTCGCTCAAAGCCGGGAAAGACCTGGCCAAGCCCGGCAAGTGGCTCACCCTGGGCAGCACCCCCCAAGCCCTCTGGGGCGAGTGCCAGGGTAGCGGGGCCAACCCTTACCAAGCCCAGGTGGACTTGGGCAACTTGGGATCCAAATGCACCTGTCCTAGCCGCAAGTTCCCCTGCAAGCACGCGCTGGGGCTGATGTTTTTGGCGGCCAACCAACCTGCCGCCTTGGCCGCCGCCGCCCCGCCGCAGTGGGTGGAGGAATGGCTGGCCAAACGGGCCGCCAACGCGGAGAAAAAGGTGAAGGCGGCCACCGAAGAAGCCCCGCCCGAGGAACCGGCCAAACGGGCCAAGGCGGCGGCCAAAACCGCCGAAAAGCGGCAAGCCCGCGTGGCCGACGGCGTGGCCGAACTGCAACTGTGGCTCAAGGATTTACTGCGCGGCGGGCTGCTGACCATGCCGGAAAAACCGCCCGGCTTTTGGCAAAATGTGGCCGCCCGCATGGTGGACGCGCAAGCCCCCGGCCTGGCCAACGGCGTGCGCAGCCTGGCCGACCTGGATTTTTACGCCGACCAGTGGCAGCCCGTGGCCCTCGAGAAACTCACCCGGCTGTATCTGCTCACTTTGGCCTACCAAAACTTAGACACCCTGCCCACCGACCTGCAAAGCGAGGTAAACAACTTGGTGGGCTTTAACCAAAAGGCCGAGGAACTAAAGGCCCAAACCGGCGTAACCGGCCGCTGGGCCGTGCTGAGCAAACAAACCCGCACCGACGATAAGCTAACCACCGAAAAATACTGGTTGATCCACGCCGAAACGGCCCGGCCTGCCCTCATCCTCAATTTCTATTTTGTGGGCAACCCCACTCCGCTGGCCTTGGTGCCCGGGGCTACCCTTGAGGCCGAGTTGGTGTACTACCAGGCCGCCTTGCCGCTGCGGGCGCTCATCAAGCAGTCCACCCTGGTGAAGCAGGCCACCTTGCCGATGGGCGCGGGCACCTGGGGTTTACTGGAACAAACCCACGCCGCCGGGCTGGCCCGCAACCCCTGGTACAACGAATGGCCCGTCGGGGCGATGGGCTTTACCCCGCTGTGGAGCAACCAACGCCTGTGGCTCAGCGACCAAGAGGGCCGGGTGCGCCCCCTGCAAACCGACCCCGACAGCCGCTGGGCCTTGCTCGCCCATAGCGGTGGGCAGCCCGTAAACCTGGCCCTCCTCTACCGGGCCGACCAGTGTCAGGTGCTCGGCTATTGGCACGGGACCAGCTACCAGCCCCTCGGAGACGGCAAGCTGGCCTAACTGGCGCAATCGCGGATGATCGGACAAGCAGGGATGAGCCGACTTATAATGATCCGTTCTTACCCAACGAATAAGACTATGCCCAAAATTAGCTTGTAATTGCGTGGCTAAATAACTAGTTAAGACATAAGACATAAGACATAAGACATAAGACATAAGACATAAGACATAAGACATAAGACATAAGACATAAGACATAAGACATATTTAATAAAAATAAAATATAAATAGTAGATATATTGCAAGTTACTCGTGCTCGGGTAGCAATGGCGTTCCCTTCCCTCGGGGAAGGCCAGGGTGGGGCCAAAAAAGGGTGGGTTTTGAATGAAAATTTGGACTTTCCCTTTGTCTAAAATCTAATTTGTAAGAGGTCAGTGTATTGGGTATGGCATAAGTTATTGATAATCAATTATAATACTCGTTCAGTCATTTTAGTATTATAAATCTTTTAAGTTGGAAATGATTATGGCCAAATCATACAATCATTTAATCCTATATTCCTTTAATCATTTAACATGAAGTGTGTCATTGTTACCGGCTCCTCGGGGCGTATCGGTTCCGAGATTTGCCGGTTGTTCCGCCGGGAGGGGCATTACGTGATCGGGATGGACCGCCAGCCCCTCAACAACGCCGACGTTCACCTGGCCTCCGACCTGAACCGTTTTTGCCTCGAGGCCCCCTTCCGCGCGCAGGTGCTGGCCCAACTGGGCGAACTGGTGGGCGACCGCCCGCTCGTGTGCCTGGTTAACAACGCGGCCGAGCAGTTGCTCAACCCCACCGACGACCTGACAGTGGACCAGTGGAACACCACCCTCAATGTGAACCTCACGGCCCCGTTTTTGCTCACCCAGGGGCTACTGCCCCGGCTGGAACAGGCCCAAGGCTCGGTAGTGAACGTGGCCAGCATCCACCACCAGCTCACCAAGCCGCGGTTTGTGGCTTACGCGACCAGCAAGTCGGCCTTGGTGGGGCTTACCAAAGCCCTGGCCATCGACCTGGCGGGCCGCATTCGCGTCAACGCCATTAGCCCGGCGGCCATCGAGACCCCCATGCTGCGGGCGGGTTTCCCCAACCACGACGACTACCTGAAACTCAACCAAATCCACCCCGTGGGCCGCATTGGCCAGCCTGACGAAGTGGCCGAGGTGGCGGTGTTCCTCGCCTCCGAAAAGGCCGGTTTCATCAACGGGGCCAACATCCAAATCGACGGCGGTATCAGCGGCGTGCTCAAAGATTTGTAGGCGTGGTCGCGATTTTTTAGAATGGTTCTAAATAACTATCTTTGCCAACTAGCGAACAAACCGAGACTGGCTAGCCAGTGCCCACTTCACCAGTTCAATTTCCCATTTTTTCGGTTGCAATGGTCATTCCTAATTGGGTACAAAAGCTCCAGACCCGCTGGGGCGTAACCAGCGTTAAGCAGGTGATCGTGATTTTGGCCGTGTTTGCCTGTACGGGCACTTCGGTTTTATTTATCAAAGAGCCGCTGCTGCCGCTCATTGGGGTTACGCCCGCCAGCCCGTGGTGGGTGCGCTTGTTGGCCTCGCTGTTCGTGATTTTGCCCTTGTATCAGGTGGTGCTACTGTTTTTCGGCTTCCTGTTTGGGCAGTTCAAGTTTTTTTGGGAGTTCGAGA
>JALONO010000380.1 GCA_025454895.1 Bernardetiaceae bacterium | reverse complement strand
GCAGTTGGGCGGGGTCCACGTCGTTGCCGGGCCACCACCAGCGGGTCCAGGGGTGGCAGTCGGCGGGGGGCTGGGCAAAGCTGTCGAGGTGGAAGGTGTACGCCCGCAGGGCCGGGCTGGGCCGCCCGTTTGCCGGAGGCGGCTCCGGGGCCGGGAGCCGGGCCTCGGCCCAGGCCGGGGGCTGGTAGTCGCCCGCCCGCTCGATGCGGTAAAACACATAGGCGGCCAGGCCCAGCCCGAACAGGATTGTCAATAAGACCAGACCAAAAAACCAACGGAGGAAACGGCGCATGGCTAGAGGGATAGTCGCTTTGGAAAGGGGAACAAACCTAGGGTTTTTTGGGTGATTGGCGGCTTGCCTCAACCTTAATTATCCGGCCGTAAGTATGGGACAATTATTCACCGAATGCCCTCAATCCCGCAAAAAATCCAAAACCGCCTGGTTAAAGCCTTCGGGGTTCTCACGCGGATAATCGTGGGTCTCATTGGGCACGATGCGGAGCGTGCCTCGACGCAAATGAGCAGCAATGCCCTGGGTGTGGCCAGGTTTGATGATGTCCTTTTCGCCCGCCATTACCAGCACTGGGCAACTAACGGCGGCCAGTTCGGCAAAGGTGTGCCGAGGCTCGGTGAGCAGCAATTTGACCAGCCGGGCGTTATTCCGGGCGGCGTAGCTAGTATCGTTGGCGGTTTGCCGGAGCTCCCGCCGCAAGGTTTTGAAGATTTGGGAGCTAACCACCGACTGGTCGATGAACACGTTGGCCCCCATCGCCACCAGCTTTTTTACCTTGGCCGGGTAGCGCATGGCCATGATGAGGCCCGTGTTGCCGCCGTCGCTCCAGCCCACCACGCGGGCACTGTCAAGGCGGAGGTGGTCCAGCAGCGCGTTCATGTCTTCGGCAAAGAGGTCGTAGGTGTAAGGGCGGCCATTTTCTGATGAGCGGCCCTGGCCCCGGGTGTCCACCGCAATCACCTGGTAGTGCGCGGCCAGCTCGGGGATTTGCAGGGCAAACGACGCGATGGATTGCGAGTTGCCGTGCAACAAGAGTAGGGGTGGGCCTTGGCCATAAATTTCATAGTAGATATTGATGCCATTCACGGGGGCATACCGGCCCACGCGCGCGTCGCGCCCGAAGGTGCTGCGCCCCCCGGCCTGGGCGCCATCCACCCGGCAGGCCTGGGCACCGGCAAACGCCCCCGTTTGCACCAAACCGCGCTCGAGACCCTTGCGTTCTTGGTAAGCCGTCCACACCGGGGCCAGGGTCGCGTCTTCAAAGCTGCCATTGGGCACGGGCACAGGCATATACTGGCCGGCTGGGCCTTCTACCCAAAGTTTAAAATCGTCAAAAAAGAACTGGCCTTGGCGGGCGTACAAGCCCCCGAACACCAAATGTTCGGCATCCCGGTCGATTTGGCCCACGATCTGGTACACCTGCCACGTCGGGTTGCGGATGGGCCGGTCGGTCATGTTGTCGAAAAAGCCAGTTTTGCCCTTGCGGCGGTCCACCCGCACCCATAGCTCGGCCTCGGCCGTGGTGTCGATGAGTTTCACCTTCACGGCCGCCTCGAGTCGAAATTTTTTGCCCGCTAGCGGCTTGGCATCGATCACTTGCTGGAACGCGCCCCAGTCGGTGGGGTATTGGGCCAAGGCTGGTTGGCAGTACAATAGCCAGATGGTTAGTAGCAAGTAGGCGTGGTAAGGGGTGGGCATCGAAGCGAGAGTATCCTAAAATGGCCAATGATGGATTTGTCGGTAAATGTAAAATAACTGGAAGTGCTCCAAAAGGTATGATGCCTGTTTTTGATAGTAAGCCCCGAAAATTTTGATGGCTAATAACGCAGTCCGCAATTCTGCACCGGGCGGGTAGGCCAGGCGTACTCGAACCGTAGTGCCCAAGAACCAAATTTCTCTCCCTGAATTTCAAACATCCTCTCCATCTCTTCACTAGGTTCTACCGCATTGGCGGCTGCCCAAGCAGCCGCAACCAAACCCGATTGGCACAAAAAAGCCGGGGCAATGATTATTGCCTCGGCATCAGTATAAAAATAGCAGGAGGAAGGCCCAACGACCTAGCCACCAAAGTCGTCAAACGCCACGTTTTCGGGCGGTACGCCAAATTCATCCACCATTTTGAGCACGGCGGCGTTCATCATGGGTGGGCCGCAGAAGTAGAACTCGATTTCTTTCTTCACCGTCCAATTGTCTTCCGGCAGCGGCTCCGATAGGGCCACGTGGTACGAGAAGTTGGGGAACTCACGCTCAATGGCCCGGAAATCTTCGGTATAAAACAGCTCGCGGCGCGAACGGCCCCCGTACCAGAAGCTCACCTTGCGGTCGGTGGTTTTGAGGGTATGGAACAGGTGGAAAATATGCGAGCGCAACGGAGCCATGCCAGCCCCCCCGCCCACGTAAATCATTTCACGTTTGGTAGGTTTGATGAAAAACTCACCGTATGGCCCTGAAATAGTTACCTTATCGCCGGGTTTGCGGGTGAACACGTAGCTTGAACAGATACCCGGGTTCACGTTCATCCACCGGTTATTAGCCCGATCCCAGGGCGGGGTAGCGATCCGAATGTTGAGCATGATGATGTTACCCTCGGCCGGGTGGTTGGCCATTGAG
>JALONO010000164.1 GCA_025454895.1 Bernardetiaceae bacterium | reverse complement strand
TGTTGGCCTTTTTCGCTCATCTACCTCTTTTTTTGGTGAAAATCTTCCCCAATTTACCTCGTTTTGCTCACTTAAAGCCTATTTTTTCCAGTTCCCTGGCCAGCCGCCCGGTGCCCACCCTGGCGTAGTGCCGCTGGGTCATGGCCGTGCTGCTGTGGCCCAGCATGGCCGCCACCGCCTCCAGGCTGACCCCTTTATTGAGCAGGAGGGTGGCGAAGGTCTTGCGGCCGATGTGGCTGGTGAGGCGTTTGGGGATGCCGCAGGCGGCGGCGATCTCCTTGAGCCGCAGGTTGTGGATTTGCAGCGAGGTGAGCGGGGGCCGCCCGCCGTACCGGTCCAGCAGGGCGCGGGCCTCGGCCCCCAGCGGGACCAGGCAGGGTTCCCCGCTCTTGTGCCGCTGGAAGCGCAGCCAGGCCAGGCCGTTGTCCTCGGTGAGCCATTCGGGGCGGAAATGCCCCAGGTCGGCATAGGCCAGCCCGGTGAGGCACTGAAACAAAAACAGGTCGCGCGTCCGCAACATGGGCCCGCTGACGCTGCGGTACTCCCGCAGGGCCTGGAGTTCGGCCTCGGTGAGGAAAACGGGCAGGTCCGGGCGGCCCCGCCGGGAGTGGTAGTGTTCCACGGGGCTGGCCGGGATCAGCCCCTCCCCCACCGCCAGCCGCATGAGCATCCGCAGGTAGCCCAGCACCCGCCCGGCGTGGTCCCGGCCAAACCGCTTGGTGGACAACATCCAATGTTCAAAATCCCGGAACCAGGCGGTATTGACCCCGTCCAGGGGGGCGGGCCGCCCGTACTCCTTCAGCAGGTTGTTCTTGGCCGCGTAGGTTTTCAAGGTATTGGGCCGCAGGTGCCCGCTGGCCACCAGCACCTCCTGGTCCCGGTAGTACCGCCCGGCCACCTCCAGCAGGGTCTGGCAGGGGGCCAGGTAGGCGGCCCGCACCTGCCCGGCGGTGGCGGCCCGGCCCCCGGCGGTGAGGCCCCGGTAAACCCCGGTCAGTTCGGCCCAGATTTGGCCCAGCCGCTCGTTGACGGCCAGCAGCACCGGGCGGCGGGGGCCGGTGGGCGGCACCAGGGCCCGCTGGGCCTTGGCGTGCCACTCGTCCGGGTCCAGCTTTAGGCCGGTGCTGAAGTCGCCCGACCGTCGGCCGGCCAAGGTCAGGTGGCAATAGATCACCATCCGCCCGCTGGCGCGCATTTTGCGGCCCAGGAACAATATTTTTATTTCCTTTTTCATGGGCTTAGTCGTTTAGCTCCCCCAGCACCCGCAGGCACCGCTTCACGTTGTGGACGGTACTCTCCGAAACTTGGCACAGCCTCACCACCTCGGCCATGGGCCGCCCCTCGCGCACGCAGGCCACCACCTGGGGGTACTTGGCCAGGAAGGCCCGCAACCGGGCGGCGCCGCCCGGCTGGAGGGGGTTTAAAGCCGGTTTAAACCCCCCTTTTTCTACCCCCCCGGTGGTCCCCCCGGCGGGCGGCCCGCCCGACTTGAACCCGATGGGCAGGGCGGCGGGCGGGGCCGGGGCCGCCCCGTGGAGGCTGGCCAGTTCCAGCAGCCGGGTTACCTCGGCCTGGGTGAAGTGGTAGGCGGCGGGGGCGGCCAGTAAATCCCCGTCGCGGGCCAGGCGGTAACGGTAGTAAACCCCGAACCAGGCCGCCAATAGGATCAGCAGTTCGTTGGTGCCCGACAGGCCCACCCACAGGGCGGTATTGAATTGGGCCTCCCCCGCGTGGGCCTCCAACTCGCTGTCCCGGCGGGCCTCCCACTTGGCCAGGGCCGCCCGCTGGGCCGCCTCGGCCTGGGCCAGCCGCCCGCCCAGGGTGGCCATCATCTCCCGGTTGCCCCGGTTGTACATATCTATTGCCTCCAGGTCGGCCCTGGCCGAGGCGGTGGCCCGCCCGTGGGCGGCGGCCAGGCTGTCGGCCCCGGCCTGCCAGCGGGCGGCCAGTTTGGCCCCGGTGCCGTCGGCCATCTCGTACAGCGATTTAACGCCCTGCAAAGAGAAAAACACCGAGGCCCCGGTGAGGGCCAGGGCCAGCAACAGGACGGGGGAGGGGCGGCCCGCCATCAGGGACAGGCGGGCCCCCAGGCCCAGGGCCAGGCCCTTGAGGGCCTCCAGCCCGGCCAGCAGCAGCCCGGCCAGCGGGGCGGCCAGCCAGCCGGGCAGGGCGGGGGCCAGGGCGGCGTAGAGGCAGCCCCAGCCCGTAACGACGCTGAAAAGGGCCAGCAGGTGGCGGGCGGCCCCGGCGGCGGCGGCCAGGGGGCGGTAGGCCAGGGCGAAGGGCTTGAACGCGAACTCGTCCTTGGCCCGGCCCAGCTCGCGGGACAATGCGCGGTGCTCGCGCAGCTTGGCGAATGCTTGGTGGAGGTTTTCCATCCTTGGAGGGGGTTAAAGATAAATAAATGGGCCTTTGACGCGCCCCGCCCCTCCAAGGGCTTTTTTGCTTTTTGCGGCAAAACGGGGCGGCCAAAGGCCGTTTCTTTGATTTCTTTGACCCCTTGGAGGTGGTGGCCGCTCGGGGGGGAACTGGGCGGGCGGGCAAAAATGGGCCACAAAAACGGACACAGTAAGTGAAAAGTTTATGATACAATAAATTGAAAATCAATTAGTTATATCATTTTAATTCAATTCCCTCCCACACCACCAAAATTTAAATTAAAAGCCTGAAAATCATTGATTTTCAGGCTTTTTTGTGTCCAATCCCCACCAGCGGCTACACTCGTAGGCCCAGCACCAAAATATCGTCCCGTTGTTTTTCGGTTTGTTGAAACTCTGCCAAGGCCCGAGCCAGGGTAGATTGCTGGACTGCGGCCGGTTGGGGAGCCATTTCGGTGAGCACGGCCCGCAGGCGCTCCCAGCCGAATTTTTGCCGCTCCGGGTTGCACTGGTCGGTGTAGCCGTCGGAGTTGAGGTAGAGCATGGTGCCGGGGGGCACTACCAGGCTGAGGCTGGCAGTCGGCTGGTCGGCTAGGGGCTCGGTGCCCAACGAGCGGAACAGCGCGGGCCACGTTTGCAAAGGTTGGCCGGGTTGCACCATGAGCAGTGGCCGCCCGGCCCCGGCAAAGGTGAGCCGGGTACCTTCCGGGGTAGGCTCGAGGCAAGCCACGGCGGCATCCATCCCAAATTTATTGGCCTGCTCGGAGGGCAAATGGGCCTGGCTAAACAGGTGGGTGATTTTCCGGTTCAGGGCCTGGAGCAGATCGGCGGGGTCCAGTTGGCGTTCCGCCAGCACAAAATGGTCCAACAGGGCATCGCCGATGAGGGCCATAAACGCCCCCGGCACGCCGTGGCCGGTACAGTCGGCCACCACCACCAGCGTGCGGCCTTGGGTTTGTTGCACCCAGAAAAAGTCGCCGGATACCACATCTTTGGGTTGGTAAAGCACAAAATACTCGCCCAACGTATCGGCCAAACGGGCAGGCGAAGGTAATATCGCACTTTGGATATACTGGGCCACGCCAATGCTTTGACCAATTAACCGGTTTTGCAAGTCCAGTTGTTGGTTTTGTTTTTCAATGGCAGCCTGGCGTTGGGCAAGCTGGTTTTGTTGCCCCATCAGTTGTTCGTTCTGGGCCGAGATTTCTTGTTGCCGTTCGTTGAGTTGGTTGTTGAGCAAGCGGAGCTTTTGCCCGGCCGCTTTGAGGCGCAGGGCCAACCCGCCCACCACCAATAGCCCGACCAAGGCGGCCCCGATGGCCCATTGCTGCCAGCGGTTTACCTGTTGCTGGTAAGCGGATGCTTCTCTTAACCGCTCATTTTCAGCTTCTTGCTTACCTGTGTTGTAGCGGCCCTGCATCTCTAATACTTGCTTGTCACGGTCTAAGTTGGTGAGGCTGTCGTGCAAATGGGTTTTGCGCTTAAAAAAGGCGAGGGCCGTCTTGGCCTGGTCCTGTGCTTCGTAAATCTCCGACATCACCCCCAACAGATCGGCCTCCCGCACCTTAAATCCACCCTTTTGAGCCAGTACCAGGCCAGTTTCGTTGTAGCGTTTGGCCTGGTCGGTGCGCTTGGTGGCCAGGTAAGTTTGGGCCAAATATTGATAAGCGTAGGTGAGCCGCAGTTGGTCGTTGAGGTTCATGACCAGGTCCAGGGCCAATATCAGGTGTTCTTCGGCCTCTACAAATCGTTGTTGCACGCGGTAGGTATTGCCCAGGTTGAGCAGGGCGTCTGCCTCCGTGCTGAAGCGTTTCCCTGATCGGGCCGCCTCGCGCGATAGTTTAAAATACTGGATCGCTTGCCCGGTATCGGCCAGGGCGAGCATGGTGGACCCCAGGTTGTTGTATGAGCCAGCCACGTTGGCCGGGTCGCCCGAATTCAACCGCATTTTGAGCGACTGACTGTAGTACTCCTTGGCCCGTTGAAAGTTTTTGAGCGAATAAAACACAATGCCCATGTTGTTTAATGACGAGGCCATGCCCACCGAGTCGCCTGTTTGTTCCCGAATGGTAAGGGCTTTTTGGTGGTAGTCCAATGCGGCCGCGTAGTCGTCCTGATATTGGTAGGCCACCCCGATCATGTTATAGGCCCGGGCCTCCCCTCGGGCAAATTTGAGTTGCTGGGCCAGGGTGAGGGCCTGTTGGCCGTAGGCTTTGGCCTTGGCCGCATCTGAGCTGTAGTAAGAAAAAGATAAATCGCATAAAATCAACACCTTGAGTGTATCATCGGGTTGGGCGTTTAGCCGCCGGGTGAGGCTATCAATGCGGGCAGGCTGGGCGTAAACTGCCTGGCCAAAGACCCACGTAGTCAGGCCCATAAATAGGAGAATAGTGCGAGTAACGAAGTGCAGCATATGAGGTTCCGTGGTTAACGACCGAAGCAGACGGCGGTTCCTAGCCTTCAGGGTCGTTGGGTGAAAAAAGCCCCTACTCCTTCCCCCGATTCCCGAAGAAAACGAGCAGAACGAAAGGCCACCTGCTAAGACAAATTGTGTAAGTAATAAGTTGCTAAAAAATCGCTTTAAGCCTAACTATAAAAATCTTATCGCCAAAGGCAGGGCTTTTTATCGTCCGATTGCGAAATTAGTGTTTTGATCCACCGGCTGGGTTTCTGGCCCTTTTTTATGGCAAAACAACCTCTCATTTTATCGGTCGATGACGATCCGCAGGTGCAGCGCGCCCTCCAGCGCGACTTGCGCGCCCAGTACCGCCAACAATACCGCATTTTAAGCACTACCTCGGCCGCCGAGGCCCTGGCCAGTTTGCCCGAGCTAAAAAAGCAGGGCGAAACGGTGGCCCTCTTCCTCTCTGACCAACGGATGCCCGAAATGCCGGGCGTTGATTTTTTGGTGGAAGCCAAAAAGACCTTCCCCGAGGCCAAGCGAGTGCTGCTTACTGCTTATTCCGACACGGAGGCGGCCATAAAGGCCATCAACGAGGTGCAACTCGATTACTACCTGGCTAAGCCCTGGGACCCGCCCAGCGAAAAGCTGTACCCCGTGCTGGACGAGCTACTGGACGACTGGCAGGCCAACCACCGCCCCGACTACGACGGGCTGCGGCTCATCGGCTACCAGGTATCGTCGGCCTCGCATGAGTTGAAAGATTTCCTGTCGGGCAATTTGTTCCCTTACCAGTGGCTGAGTTACCCCGAACAAGCGGCCGCTCGCGAACTGCTGGCCCTCCACGGTTTTACCGAGAAAGACCTGCCCGTAGTGGTGCTGCAAGATGGCCAAACCCTGGCCAAACCTAGCAAAACCACCCTCGCCGAACGTTTGGGCCTGCGCCAACAAGCCTCCCAACCGGTGTACGACGTGGTGATCATCGGGGCGGGGCCGGCCGGTTTGGCGGCGGCGGTGTACGGCGGCTCCGAAGGGCTGAAAACCCTCATTGTGGAGAAACAGGCCCCCGGCGGCCAGGCGGGCACTAGTTCGCGTATTGAGAATTACCTGGGCTTCCCCACCGGGCTGAGCGGTGCCGAGTTGGCCCGCCGGGCCACCGCCCAGGCCCAGCGGTTCGGGGTCGAGTTTTTGTCGCCGCAGCAGGTGGTAAACATTCAACTGGCCGGGCAGTACAAACTGCTCACGTTGGCCAATGGCAGCCAGGTAAACACCAAGGCCCTCGTTATTTGCACGGGCGTGGATTACCGCCAACTGGACACCCCCGGCATGCGCCAACTGGCCGGGGCGGGTGTGTACTACGGCGCGGCCACTACCGAGGCGGCCGCTTACCAAGGCAAACAAGTGTACGTAGTGGGCGGCGGTAACTCGGCGGGCCAGGGGGCCATGTACCTGTCGCGGTTTGCCCGGCAAGTACACCTCGTGATCCGGCGGCCCAGCCTGGCCGAAACCATGTCGCAGTACTTGATCGATCAAATTGCCGCCACGGCCAACATCCAGCTGGTGGCCTGTGCCGAAGTAGCCGAAGTAACTGGCCACGAGCGCGTAGAACAGATCACCCTCCAAAACGCTGACGGCCTGCGACAAACCCAACCCGCCGATGCCGTGTTCGTGTTCATTGGCACCCGGCCGCACACTGAATGGATCCAACTTTCCCTCATTAAAAATGACAAAGGATTTATCGAAACCGGGCGGGCCCTCACCAAGTACGAGCACTTTCAGCGCGACTGGCCGCTGGCCCGCGAGCCGTACCCGCTGGAGACCTGTATCCCTGGCGTTTTCGCGGCGGGCGACGTGCGCGCCGAAGCCATGAACCGCGTGGCTTCCGCCGTGGGCGAAGGGGCCATGGCCATCAGCTTTGTGCACAAGTACCTGGCGGAAGTGTAATCACAAGGTGACGTAATGGTTGTAGGATTAAATGATTGTTATAATCTGATTGTCAGTAATTTACTAGATAGAAATTACGAAATCTCTATTTTGATTTTGTTATGGGTCTGATCTTGGCGCAATGGAATGATTTCCATCCGTGCTTATCGGGAGTTTGGCAATCATTCAATCCTAATTTACCATTGGCATTCGTATAGTGAAAGCAAAAGTCAAGAGCGTTGGCCCTTGACTTTTTATTAGTTGCAAAACGCTGATTTTGGGATTTCCCGGTAAACTTTCGGTGGCTAAGCCACCTTGGCTTGGCTCAAACCGTGGCGCAGGTCCCACTCGTCGGCCCCCAGCCTGCGCAACATCCGGTAGTGCGATTGGAGGGCCGTCCAAAACGAAGTGTTCTCAAGGTAAGGCACGCCAAATTCCTCGGCGGTGTTCTTCACAATGTCGGAGATGGCCCCGTAGTGCACGTGGCACACCGTGGGGAACAGATGGTGCTCCACCTGCATGTTCAACCCCCCGCAGAAAAAGTTAGTGAACCAGCTTTTGCGGCCAAAGTTGGCTGTGGTCTGCATTTGGTGCACGGCCCAGGCTTCCTCGATGTTACCCTCGGCGTTGGGGGCGGGGAAGGCGCAATCTTCCACCACGTGGGCCAGTTGGAACACCAGCCCTAACACCAGGCCCTGGGCCAAGTGCATCACTAAAAAGCCCAGCACCCACTGGCCAAAACTAATGGGCATCACCACCAGCGGTAGCACAATAAACATTACATAGTACATCGCCTTGAACCCAAAGAGTTTTACGTACTCGATGCGCGGGTGCTTGTTCACATGGTTGCCGATCTGTTTTTGGAAAAACTTTTTAAAATCTTTACGCAACACCCACGATACCGAGGCGAGGCCGTAAAGCAAAAAGGCGTAATAATGTTGGAACCGCTGCGCGTAATTCAACTTGTCGTCGGGCGAGAGGCGCACCATGCCGGGGGCGACGTCAATATCTTCGTCATGGCCGGGGATGTTGGTGTACGTGTGGTGAACCAGGTTATGGGTAAGTTTCCACACGTAAGGGCTAGCCCCGATAATGTTAAAACTGAAACTGATGAGTTGGTTCACCCACCGGCGTGAGGAGTAGGCCCCGTGGATGGCATCGTGCGAGACATTGAAGCCCACCATCGCCCCAAAAACGCCCAGCACGGTGGCCAGCAACAGGCTAACGGCGGGGCTTAAGTTGCCCAGTAAAATTACCAAATACAGGCCCAAAAAACCGCCCATGAAGAGCACGGTTTTAAACACCATAAGCCCGTTGGCGTGCTTAGAGATTTGATTTTCAATAAAGTAGGCATCAACCCGCTTGCGCAAGGTGTTGTAAAAGCCGGTTTTCTGCCGCTCAATAAATTTGGGAGTTTTGCTTGCAGTCTGGTTCATAAAACAAATGGAGGAGCGGTTACGCCGCTTGTCGGGTAAGATTAAGTTGTTTGAGCTTAATTTAGTTTTCGTCAAGTCCTTGCAAATACGCGGTTTTGGGCAATAAAAAAAAATTCTTAACAAAATATATGGGCAAATATCCTCCCGGCTAGGCTATTTGGGGTGATAGGAGCAAAATCCGAGCTAGGCTTTGGCCAGGGGGGCGGCGGTTTCTTTGGCCAGATAATTATACACCACGCGGTCCATCCAACCGGGGAACAGTTTGTTGAGCCACACGGTGATTTTGCCCTGGGTAGTGAGCAGTAAAATTTTGCGGCGCTTTACCGTGGCCCGGTAAATGTGCTGAGCGCACTCCTCGGCGGTCATCATCTGGCCCTCGTCGCGGGGCGACTCGCCCTGCACCGAGCCATCGGCGGCCAAGGCCCGCTCGCGGATACTGCTGGCCGTAAACCCGGGGCAAGCCGTGAGTACGTGTACACCGTGGGGGATCATTTCGCTGCGGAGGGCCTCCAAAAAGCCTTGCAGGGCAAACTTGGAGGCCGAGTAGCCGGTGCGCGCGGGCAGGCCCCGGTAACCCGCAATCGACGAAATGCCCACTACCGAGCCTTGCTGCTCGATAATATGGGGCAGGCAAAATTTGGTGGCGGAAACGGCCCCGTAAAAGTTCACGTCCATCACCTGGCGGATCACGTCCAGGTCGGCGTCGTTGAACAGCGCCCGCATCGAGATGCCCGCGTTGTTGATCAGCACATCGATGCGCCCAAACCGGGCCAGGGTAGCTTGGGCCAGGTGTTGGTTGTCGGCCTCGCGGCGGGCATCCGCTTGCAGGGCCAACACCTCAATGCCTTGGGCGGTTAGTTGGGCCTCGGTGGCGGCCAAAGCGGCCAGGTTGCGGCCGGTGATCACCACTTTGGCCCCTTGGCGGCCAAATTCCTGGGCCAAGGCCCGGCCAATCCCCGAAGTACCGCCCGTTACTATGACTACTTTGTTTTTCATGCGGCCGCAAAGTTAGGGTAAAACGGCGCGGCTTTTGCCCCGGCCCGCCGCCCCATGGCTCGGCCTACCACGGGTGCCGCAGGTCTTCGGCGGTGTAGCGGTGGTTGCGGTCGGTAAAATAGCTGGCCCCCGGCTCCCGCTGGTGGCGCATGGGGTTTTTGCCAAACAGACGGGCCAGCAAAGCCACGGGCAGCAAAATGCCAAAAAACACCACGGCCAGCAATATCCGCGAGTTCACAAACCCCAGCCCTTCGGCCAGTTTGAACCACAGCCAAGTAACCTGCCGGGCCAGGAAGTCGGAAAAAACGCCGATCAAGCCCACGGCCACGGCGGCATAAAGCAAGGCGGGCCATTTAAACACCAAGTGCAGCACCAAAAACCCGGTGGCGATCACGAGCATGGCCTCGAGCCGCTGCTCCCGGTTGGGGTTCTTCGTCATGAGTTTAGAACAAAGTGTAGATAAATGGGGCCACGGCACTACCCCCGCCAATGACCACTATTACCCCGATCAACAGTAATACGATGATTACGGGCAACAGCCACCATTTTTTTCGTTGTTTTAAGAAATTCCAAAGGTCGGTGAGGAAGTCCATGAGAAGATGATTTACTTATAGAATGAGATCAATTTTCTGGCCACGATTTGGTTGCCCGCAAAGTTCCAATGCACGTCGCCTTGGATAAAATACTGGCGGTAAGTTTGCTCGGCATCGAGCCCGTTGTCAATAAAATCAGGAAAAAGATTGACGAACCGCAATTGGTTTTTTTGGGCAAAGGCTTGCCAAATTTGCACCTGGGGGCTGGCCAACTCGCGCTGCCTAATCTGGTCGGGCCACGGGTAAACTACCAGGGTGAGCTCGATGCCTTTTTGACGGCAAAAGTTGGCCATCAGTTGCGCGTTTTGTTGGGCCAGGGCCAGGCCCTCTTTGCCCCAATCGTTCATCGCCTGGGGGTCAAAAGTCCACCGGGCTATGGGCGAGTTTCCCTTGGCTGCCTGGTCGTTGGCTGGCGGTGGCTCCGGGGGTTTATAATTCAAAACGAAGTGCCCAATGGTGGAGTATTTGTCTAGAAAATCCAGTACTTCGTTTTTTAGATGTTGCCAAATAGTGGATTGAATGGCCGGGGCAGCCGGGCGGTGGCCCGATTGGGCAGCCTGTTTAGTTAGAGCCGGGATAAAATTTTTGTAAATTATTTCGTTATTAATGTCCGAAATGTCGATGAGCATCAATACTTTGTCAACCTTCAGCCCTATTTGATCTAACAAAAATTGAACTTTCAAATAATCCAACTTAGGGCAATACGATACTACCCCGGCATTTAGCAGGTCTAAATGGGGCAAGCTATCGCGCATGATGCCCGCGAAAGTTTGTTCAAAGGGCAACCCGATGCCTTCGGTAAAAGAGTCGCCAATGAGGAGCAGGCGGGGCTTGTCTGCTACCAGGGGCACCTGCCGGGGAGCAGCATCTTTTAATCCTAAATGATTAGTGCGGATGGCATAATGCTCACTGCCCCAAGCCTCCAAAGTGTCGCGAAGGGGCAGGAAGGTATGATGGTAGTAAGGATGGGGCGAGCGGAGGTTATCGATAGGCGAAGGTTTAGGAGGCTTGATGTATAAATAGCTTACCCCAAAATCGATCAACATGATGAACGCTACCAAGGCCGACAGGAGAGTTTTGCCGGGATGCTGCTCAAAAAAGTTAGATTTGACCGGGATAGATTGGGTTTTCCGCCGGGTTAAAAGCCAGCCAATGCCCCACAGCAATATTAAAAACCCACTGTAAACCTGGAAAAGCGTGAGCGCGGCATTCAGAACATGTTTTGGATTTAGTTTTGATCCGGTTTATCGCAGCCATAAGCCGATCAAAGTAATGTAAGTAAACTTAATTAGTTGAATATCAATGTTTTGAAATTCCAAAACAAAATCTCAGTTTAAACAAGGTGATTTTGCCGTCGCCGTCGCCAACCAAGCGGTCGATGCCTTGCTCGGCGAGTTCGAACAAAACACTTAACAAAAGTAAATACCCTAAGGGCCTGGTTGCGTACAACATGACCACAAATTAACGAGCCCCTAATCTAATTTAAACTCTTCTTTCCAATTGGCTTTTTCGGCCCAGTTGGGCTGGTCGGTTTTTAGGTAAAAGAAATCGCCGATGACCAGGCAGTCCATTTCGGTGCGCATAAAACAACGGTAAGCGTCTTCGGGCGTGGCCACTATAGGCTCGCCCCGCACGTTAAAGCTGGTGTTGACCACCAGCCCGTAGCCAGTTTGCTGTTTAAAGGCGTTGATCAACCCCCAGTAGCGGGGGTTGGTTTGCCGGTGTACGCTCTGGATACGGGCCGACATGTCCACGTGCGTGATGGAGGGTACCTGCGAGCGGAGGACGTACAGCCGGTCCATCATGGGCAGGCTGTAGTAACCGCTGGGCAACGGCTTGCGTTTTTGGGGGTGTACATCGGCCACCAGCAACATATAAGGCGAGGGCCGGTCCAGCTCGAGGTACTCGCTGGTGTCCTCGGCCAGTACCGAGGGGGCAAACGGCCGGAAACCTTCGCGGTATTTGATCTTCAAGTTGAGTTTTTTCTGCATTTCGGGGCTGCGCGGGTCGCCCAGGATGCTGCGGTTGCCCAGGGCCCGTGGCCCAAACTCCATGCGCCCTTGAAACCAGCCCACCACTTGCCCCTGGGCCAAAGCCCCGGCAGTGCGCTGGGCCAGGGCTTCAAAATCATCAAATTTTTGGTAAACGGCCTTGTGCTTGCGCGACATTTTCTCAATTTCCAAGGCCGAAAATTCCGGCCCTAAATACGAGCCTTGCATGGCGTCCAGGGCGTT
>JALONO010000163.1 GCA_025454895.1 Bernardetiaceae bacterium | reverse complement strand
GTGCTGTACGACAGCCTAGGCGTGCCCCACATCTACGCCCAAACCGAACGGGACGCCTACCTGGCCCTGGGCTACCTCCACGCCCAGCACCGGCTGTTCCAGATCGAGGCGGCCCGGCGGCTGGCCGGGGGCCGGTTAGCCGAAGTGTTTGGGGCGGCGGCCCTGCCCACCGACCGGTTTTTCCGCACGTTGGGCTTTGCCGAGTACGCCCGCCGCACCGTGGACAGTGCCTACCGCGCCCAGCCGCAGGCCCCGCACGCGCGCGCTGCCCGGGCCTACGTGGCGGGGGTCAATGCCTTCATTGCGGAGGGCAACCCGCCCGTCGAGTTTGCCCTGGCGGGCATCCCGCTGCAGCCCTATACTTTGGAAGACATGGAGATGATCTCTTGCTACATGGCTTTTTCGTTTGCCCAGGCGTTTAAAACCGACCCGCTGCTTACCTGGGTGCGCGACACCTACGGGCCTGATTACCTGGCCGATATCGCCCAGCAATGGCCTGCGGGCGAACCGATGATCCCCAGCGATAGCCTGCCCGGCTTGGCTGCGCCCGGCCCCACCCCGGTAGCGGCCCAAGCCCCGGCAAGCCAGGCCCTGTTGCACTTGGGCCAGCAAATTGCCCGCTGGGAAATGGCCTGGCCCGTGAAGCCCTACCACGGCTCCAACGGCTGGCTGGTGGCCGGGAGCCACACCAAGTCTGGCAAGCCCCTCCTGGCCAATGATACCCACATCGGGTTTGGCCAGCCCTCGGTGTTTTTCGAGGCCCACCTGCATGCCCCTGGGCTTAATTTTTACGGCAATTTCATCGGGGGCATCGCGGTGGCGGTGCTGGGCCACCACGACCACGGCGGCTGGGGCATGACCATGTTCGAGAACGACGACATCGATTTCTACCGAGAAAAAATCAATCCCCAAAACCCTAACCAAGCCTGGTTTAAAAGCGGGTGGGAAGATTTGACCTTGCGCCAGGAAATTATCAAAGTGAAAGACAGTGCCGACGTGCCGCTGACCGTGCGGGTGAGCCGCCACGGGCCGCTGGTGGGCCAGGTGGCCCGCGAGCCGGGCCTGCCGCCGCTTTCCGATACCACCGAAGTGGCCCTCTGGTGGACGCTTTACGCCCAAACCAGCCGCAGCACCGAGGCATTTTACCGCCTCGCCCACGCGCGCAATGCCCAGGAAGCCGCCCAGGCGGCCAGCCTCATCCACGCGCCGGGCCTTAATATTATGTGGGCCGATACGGCCGGGAGCATTGCCTGGTGGGCGGCGGGCCGCTTACCCATCAGGCCGGCGCACGTAAACCCCGCCCTACTGCTCAACGGCAACACGGGTACCGACGAGCCACTGGGCTGGCGGCCGTTTGCCCACAACCCGCAAAGTGTCAACCCGGCTGCGGGGCTAATTATCACGGCCAACAACCAGCCAGGCAACCGGGGGCCGGGCCTAGAGCCGGGTTATTACGTGCCCGGCGACCGGGCCAAGCGGCTGCACCAGTTGCTGGCCACCCCCCGCCGCGATTGGGACCTGGCCGCGATGTCGCAAATCCAGAACGACCACCTGAACCCCAACGCCGCCGCTTTGGCCGCCCAATTACTGCTTTTGCTGCCGCCTACGTCCGTCGCCCTGGAACAAACGGCCCGGGCCGCCCTCCAAAACTGGGACGGCAGCCACCCGCTCGGAGCCGTGGCCCCCACCATTTACTACCGCTGGCTCTACCACACCCAAGTGTTGGCCCTGGGCGATGAGTTAGGCCCTGAAAAGCTGAAAATGTCGCTCAACTCGCTCACTATCAAGCGCAATTTGGCTGGCCTGCTGGGTAATCCGGCCTCGCCTTGGTGGGACAACCACGGCACGCCCGCCCGCGAAACCCGCGAGCAGGTGCTAGCCCAAGCCTTTGCCCAGGCCGTGGCGGAGCTCGCCCAGCAGCTAGGCCCCCAAGTGGCCGAGTGGCGGTGGGAGCGCGTACACACGCTCACCCACAAGCACCCGCTGGCCGTGGTACCCGTAATTGGCCCACAGTTTAACGTGGGGCCGCTGCCCGTGCCCGGCGGCCGGGAAACGGTGAACAACCTCGATTTTTCGTTGGACAGCACCGGCCAGGCCCGCGTAACCTACGGCCCCGCCCTGCGCCGGGTGGTGGACTTTGGTATGGGCCAAGCCGTGAGCATCAACCCCACGGGCCAAAGCGGGGTGCCCGGCTCGCCGCATTACCAGGACCAAGCCCAGCGGTTTGCCCAGGGCCAGACCCGCCCCGAACTGCGCCAACGCACCGCCGTGGAAAAAGCCACCGCCAGCCGGATAAAGCTGGTGCCAGCCCAGTGAGCGTAGCGGTGGACCTAATGGCACAAATTACAGGAAGTGCCCGAAAAGGTTTAGGCTAAAATAATTTGATCGTTAAATGATTGTTATGCCTGGTTGCTAAGCATTCAGCCCAAGAGAAATCGTTAATAGACCTCTTGCACATTACCCGTCAGGGCTGATCCGTTCTTTACAAGGCATTGAAGTCGTCCATAAAAGAGAGCAGGCCGATTGACTAGGGGCCGCTTCAAAAAAGCCATCCAACACCTCAAATGTGGTCGCTCTGGCCGCCGACACACCCCTAAATCCCCTCTCGGAGAGGGGACTTCCCCTTTGGCCAACCTGACGAAAAACAGAACGGATCGCCCCTGCCCGACGGACGACAAAAACGAGAGTTTTTGGGCGAGAAAGTGCGGCTGGTTAGGGTGGGGCCAAAAAGGGCGGATTTAAAACGAAACTCCGGGCTTTTGCCCGATTAAGAATCTAATTTGCAAGAGGTCTAATCTTTGTTTGACTTTGAGGTTAAAGATTGCGGCAGTAAAAAATGGCTTCTCAAGCGATAGTCAAAAAAGTAAATCAAGTAATTTTTAGCCTTACTTCGCTGTCCGCATTGCTTTTACTTTTTTCACTTTTTCGTTTTGCAAAAAACGTTGGTAATCTTCGGTCTCGCGCCCGTAGAGGGCGATCTTCCCGTGCTCGTCAGCATGCAAGCCAAAGCCATACTTTTTGGTGAGCGGCGAAGCCCTAAAGCAAGGCTGCCCTTTGGCGAAAAATTGCGCCCTGGCCTCCTCGTAATCGGCCAGGGTTAACCCGTTACGATCGGCGTAAACTTGAAACAACACGTCGTCGGAAGTGAACTGATACGGGTGGTCAGCCACCAACGCGAATTGCATTTCGGCCACCGACTTTTTGTCACTTTTCGCCAGCGGAACCTCGCTGGTCTGCGCTGGACAATCTTCCGCTACCTCGATAAAAGTGTTGTAGTAATTGGTGGTGTGGATTTTCACGATCTATTGATTTTTGACGACCTTCCGTGGATCAAAAATATTTAAAAATTGCCATGATGTCAAATTTCGTGGATGAAAACCGGCTACTGGCCCCAAAATAAATAAAAAGCCACACCTAATATTTTGTGGGCTTGTGCGGCGTGGCTCCAAAAGAGAGATTAAGTCTAGTTCACGGCCATTTCTTCCAACTCTTTAAGGTGGGTCATCACCCGTTTCATGGGCTTGGCAATGGCCACCCGGCCGGAGCGGACAAAACTGAGGATGCCATACGGTTTTAACTCCTCAAACAAATGTTGGGTTTCTTCTTCGTGGCCGGTTTTCTCGATCACCACAAATTCATCTTCAATGGCCAGCACCCAGGCATGGTTTTGCCGGATGATTTTCTCTACTACATCGCTGCCCACAAATGCCTGCCGGGGCATTTTGTAAAGGGCGAGTTCTTGGTACACGATCTTGCTATCATCGTAATAGAATGCCTTGAGCACTTCTACTTGTTTTTCAATCTGTTTTACAATTTGGCTAATCCGGTCCGGGGCCACAAACGCCGTGATGGTGAAGCGGCTCACCCCGTGGTTTTCGGTTTCGGACACGGTGAGGCTCTCGATGTTGATTTTGCGCCGGGTGAAAATGGTAACAATCCGGTGCATGAGGCCAATTTTGTTTTCGGTGAACACCGAGATGGTGTACCTTACTTGTTCAAGTTCCATATTGAGGATTGATCAATGAGTTAAAAGTCGGTTTTGGATGGGCAACGGGGCGGCTCATTCCAGCCTAATGTCGGCTACGGCGGCCCCGGCGGGCACCATAGGGAACACGTTCTCCTCTTTTTCTACCATTACCTCTAAAAAGAAGGCGGTGGGGCTGGCCAGCAGATCGTGGAGCGCGCCCTCGAGCTCTTCGCGGTGCTGCACCCGCCGGGCGGGAATGCTGTACGCCTCGGCCAACTTGATGAAGTCCGGGTTGGTCATGTCCACCGACGAGTAGCGGCGGTCGAAGAACAACTGCTGCCACTGGCGCACCATGCCCAAAAAGTTGTTGTTCAGCACAATCACTTTTACGGCCACGTGGTATTGCATGATCACGCCCAGTTCTTGGAGCGTCATCTGGAACCCGCCGTCGCCGATGATGGCGAGCACCTGGCGGTCGGGCCGACCGATTTTGGCCCCGATGGCCGCCGGGAGGCAGAAGCCCATGGTGCCCAGCCCGCCCGAGGTGATGTTGCTGTCGGTTTGGGTAAAGTGATAATAACGAGTGGTGGTCATTTGGTGCTGGCCCACGTCGGTGGCCACAATGGCCGTGCCCTGGGTAAGCTCGTTGAGCCGTTTGATCACCTCGGCCATCTTTACTTTTTCGGTGGTGGGGGCAAAATCCTTGCTCAGTACCTTGTCGTATTCGGTGCGGTCGCACTCCTTAAACCGGGCCAGCCAGTCGGGGTGTTGGCGGGCCGCCAGCCGGGGCAGTAGGGCCTGGAGCGTCTCTTTGGCGTCGCTGTTGAGGGCTACGGTAGTTTTAATGATCTTGTCGATCTCGGCCGGGTCGATCTCGATATGGATGACCTTGGCCTGGGGGGCGTACCTTTTCACGTCGCCGGTAACGCGGTCGTCGAACCGCATGCCCACGGCCAGCAGCACATCGCACTGGTTAGTGAGCACGTTAGGGCCGTAGTTGCCGTGCATGCCCAAATAACCCACGTAGAGGGGGTGGTTAGCTTCCACGGCGCTGAGGCCCAGCAGGGTGCTGGCCATGGGGATGCCCGCGCGCTCGGCCACCTGCTTCAACTCGGCCTGGGCTTGCGACAGCAGCACCCCTTGGCCCACCAGCATCAACGGCCGCTGGGCTTGGTTGAGCAGTTCGGCGGCGCGGTCCACGGCGGCCAGGTCCACCTTCCGCTTGGGGAAATAGCTGCGTATCTTATTGATCTTCTGATACTTAAAATTAAATTTTTCTACTTGGGCGTTTTTGGTGATGTCAATGAGCACCGGGCCGGGGCGGCCGCTCTGGGCAATGTAAAACGCCTTGGCAATGGCCTCGGGGATTTCGGAGGCACGGGTAACCTGGAAGTTCCATTTGGTTACTGGCAACGAGATGCTCACCACGTCGGTTTCTTGGAAGGCATCGGTGCCCAGCAAATGCTTGCCCACCTGGCCCGTGATGCACACAATGGGCGTGGAGTCGATCATCGCGTCGGCAATGCCCGTGATGAGGTTGGTGGCCCCCGGGCCGCTGGTGGCCATGCACACGCCCGCCCGCTTTTGCACCCGCGCGTAACCTTGGGCGGCGTGGGCCGCGCCCTGCTCGTGGCGCACCAGGTAGTGCTTTAATTGATCTTGATAGTCGTACAGGGCATCGTAAACCGGCATGATGGCCCCGCCCGGGTAGCCAAACACGGTGTCAACTCCTTCGGCCAGGAGGGCCAAAATCAGGGCCTCGGCCCCGGTTACGTTGTCTTTTTCAACCAAATAATGAGCTTCCTTGCCGTTGGCTATAAGGGTTTCGGGCTGGCTGGGCATGGGCAATGGCGTTTTCATGGGGCGATTGATTAACTAAATTAACTATTTTTTTAATCCGGTAAAAGGTTCAGGTAAGGTTTGCAAAAATTTAAAGGGTTGACGGGGGCACAAAAAAACCTTTCCAACCGGCGGGCGAAAAGGCTCTGAGTTAGATTGTAGCGTTCCTTTTCACCCGCAAAGGCTGGTAATGACCACCACGATGACTAGCAGAGAACGGAACATGAATAAGATTTTGTGCGCTTGGATATAAGTTTTCGTAAAATTGATATGCGGATTTGGCAATTCCAAATCTGGCCCGCAAATTTTTTGCTCAACCTCAAACTTCCAAGTGCATGGCCGTGGCACTGCTGGGGCAAACCCCGGCAAACTGGGGGCTAGCTTGCACCCGGGCCGGCACCAACTCGCGCTCGATTTTGGCGAAGCCCAGCCTAGCAAAATAACGCTCGGCGGTGGTGGTGAGCAGGTACAGCCGTTTCACGCGCAGACCTACCGCTTGGTCCAGCACCTCGGCAAACAGGTTGCGGCCCACGTACCGCCGCCGAAACTCCGGGGCCACCGCCACCGACCGCAGCAGGGCATCGGGGCCGTACAATTCCAGCCCGGCCACTCCGGCCAGGTGTTTGGTGTTATTAAAAGCTAGTAAAAAATGGGGTAGCCCGGCGGGCAAATCGGCCGTGGGCAATTGGCAGGCTTGCAAGAGGGCCTCCACGGCGGGCCGGTCGGCCTCGGTAGCGGCCCTAAACGTGATCTGCATGGGGCAAAGCAATTGGTTTGTTGGGTAAAATTAGGGCCACCCAGTCAAAAAAAACCGCAACTGGCCCACTTGGGGTTAATTAAGGTGGTTGAATGAGATTTTTTCCGTTCAGCCCCCTCATTCTAGCCCGCCGACTTACCGATTGTTTAAGGGCGTTTTTTAGGCCAGCAACTCGCCGTATAGCCCCACTTTGGCAGCCTTAGGGCTAAATTTGGCAGAAATCTCAGGGCTTGTTTAACCTTATGATTTAACAGCCAGTCTTTTTAAGGGGCCGGGTTGCACAAAAAAAAATCCCGTTTGGTAATTGTGGTTTTGTGGGTAATTTTTGGGTGAAAAATTGACTGCATACTTCCCTAAATCGACTAACAACTTAAACACAAAAGCTCCATGCGGCAGCTCAAAATCAGCAAGCAGATCACCAACCGGGAAAGCCAGTCGTTGGACAAATACTTGCAAGAGATCGGCCGGGTGGAGCTCCTCACGGCCGACGAAGAGGTGGACCTGGCCCGGCGCATCCGCGATGGCGATGCCCAGGCCCTGGAGCGGCTCACCAAGGCCAACCTGCGTTTTGTAGTCTCGGTGGCCAAGCAGTACCAAAACCAGGGCCTGTCGCTGGGGGACCTGATCAACGAGGGCAACCTGGGGCTGATCAAAGCCGCCCAGCGGTTCGATGAAACCCGGGGCTTCAAGTTCATTTCTTACGCCGTGTGGTGGATCCGCCAGTCGGTGTTGCAGGCCCTGGCCGAGCAGAGCCGCATTGTGCGCCTACCGCTCAACCGGGTGGGTTCGCTCAACAAAATCTCCAAGGCCTTCTCTGATCTAGAGCAGCAGTTTGGCCGCGAGCCTTCGGCCGATGAACTGGCCGAGGTGCTCGACATCGCGGTGGGCGAGCTGAGCGAGACCATGCGGGCCTCCAGCCGCCATGTGTCGATGGACGCGCCCTTCCACGCCGAGGAAGAAGGCAGCCTGCTCGACGTGCTGGAAGATGCCCTGGAAAGCCCGCCCGACTCGGGGCTGATTACCGAGTCGCTGCGGCGGGAAGTGAAACAGGCCCTGGCCACGCTCACTCAGCGCGAAGCTGACGTGGTGGCCCTCTACTTTGGGCTGGACGGCAGCACCCCGCTCACGCTCGAAGAAATCGGCGATCAATTTAACCTTACCCGCGAGCGTGTAAGGCAAATCAAAGAAAAGGCCATTCGCCGCCTGCGCCATACCTCGCGCAGCAAGTCGTTGAAGACCTATTTAGGATAATCCACTCATTTTTAGCTGGTTAATCAAAGTCATTCCCCTCGTTCGCGCTACGAGGGGTTTTGGGGCTTTTTGTCCTAAAAGTAGCCGCAATCCCGTTTGTACAATGTTTTCTTGCTTAGATACAAGCCTAGTGCACAATAAACCTACGCTATTTAGGTTTTATTTTTGATTTCAAAGAAATCACCATTTCTAACTAAAACTTTAACCGCCCGTATGAACTTTCACACGGCTGGGAAGTGCTTGTTACTACTGTTTAGCATACTGATCGCACAACCCACTACCTCGGCGCGCCCCTTGCGCCATTGGCCTACCTTGGCCGCTAAACCAACCAAAAGGCATGGCCGCCCCGCCAGTGCCCTGCTGGAAACCCTGACCCAAAACTTGTATCAGAACGCCGAACTGGAACGCCACGAGCTAAACCCGGAGGTGCTGCGCTACGCCCTCACCGGCTACCTGAACTTGCGCGGCAAGGGCCAATTGTCGGACCGGGGGCATTTGACGGTCATCGATTTCTCGCTGCCCTCCACCCAAAAGCGGATGTGGATCATCGACGTGGTGAACCAGCGGATGTTGCTGCGCACCTACGTGGCGCACGGGGTCAACTCGGGGCTGGTGTACGCCAACAAGTTCTCGAACACCCCGGAGTCGTACCAGAGCAGCCTCGGCTTTTACGTAACCGCCGAAACCTACGAGGGCAAGCACGGGCTGTCGTTGGTGCTGGAGGGCAAGGAACGGGGCATCAACTGCCAGGCCCGCCCCCGGGCCATTGTGCTGCACGGGGCCGACTACGTGAGCGCGGAGAACATTGCCCGCCAAGGCCGCCTGGGCCGCAGCCAAGGGTGCCCGGCCGTGCCCATGCCCCAAAAAGACAAGATCATCAACTTGGTGAAAAACCGCACTTGCCTTTTTATTTACTACCCGGACCAGCGTTACCTGGACCGCTCGGAGTTGCTGAACCAAACCTACTCCGGCTTGCTGCAATAGATGGTCCGGTTGGCCTAGTGTAAGATAGCCAACGGCCCGGCCCTCAACCGCGTGCTCATAAAACCTCCACCAGACGGGACGGGGTTTAAAATGAACCCTGTTGCCAAAATTAAACCGAAGCTCGGCATTCCCCCCTCTTTCAATGGTTGACCATCGGTTGGGTCAACCATGCATTCAGCAAGGCATTTTAGGATAGTTGCCAGCTAGCCCAATTTGGCGGCAAACTCGTCGGCCTCTTCGGCGGGGTGCAGGCTGAGTGCCCCGGCCAGGGTGAGGCGCACCAAAATATCGGAAGCGGTTTCGCGGGGCAGGCCGGCCAGCCGGGCAAAGCCCTCGACCGTTACAGTGGAGTGTTGGCCCAAATGCCTGAACAAGGTGCGCTCGTGCTCGCCGTAGGTAAACCCGTTGGTTTGGCCTTGCCCGTTCAACTTTAATATTTGCCGCACTTCGCGGCTGGCCTGCACGCTACGGTCGGCCACGCGCACGTAGGCTCGGCCGGTGTTGCGCTTAAAATTGTAGATGACAAACACGGGCCGCTCTTCGCTGGGATAAATATGGAACACCAACACGGCCCGGTGGAGGCCTAGCGGCACCCGGTTCAGTTCGTACCGCACGGTGGGGCGCAGGTGCTTGGCCATGGCCTGCTTGATCACGAACTCGTCTTCGTCGGGATGTTTGAGGCCGGGCAGGCTCTGGTCGTCGTCGACCCCGATGAGCAATTGCCCGCCTTGGCTGTTGGCAAAGGCCGCGATTTCGCGCATGATCTTGTCGGGGTGGGCCGCTTTGCGCTTAAATTCCAAGTGCTGGCCTTCGCCCTGGGCCACCAGTTTGTGGAGTTCGCGGAGGGTCATGAACGTGGGTGGGTCAACGCCAAAGCTACACCAGGCAGGCCGCTAATCAAAACCTTGGCAGGGGGCCACTTTTTAGCTTCTTGGGCCCAACTTTCGTTTTCACCTTGTTAAAACCGCGTAAGTTTTATCTGATTTTGCGCACCAAACGCAACCCATATCTGTATTTCTTCGTTATAAATAACAAAGTACAGACAATTTTGTTTTTATTCCCATTCAGAATAGGGTTTTAGGAATAAGTTGAGAAAAAAAATTAGGCGGTTCTGGTTGGTAATCTTAAAAAAAGTATATTTGAGGGTGCTAAAAAGATGACTATGGAAATTTTTTCTTTTAAAAGTACAAAAGTGGTTGTTTCCCTCCTTTTGACTTCCGCCCTGTGGTTCGGTTGCGCTTCTCCCCAAAAAGCCAGCAAGATCAATTACTCCAAACGCAAAGAAGGGCGTAATTATACGGCTGTAAAGCGTCGTCCGTCCGCACTTTCTTTTGCGCAAGCTGGTTCATCTAAGTCGAGTAAGGTTTCGGGCGGTTCTGACCTGGCTTGCCCCGACTACCGCCACACCGACGTGCGGGCCAGGAGCAACAAGCCGCGCCGCCAGGTGTACATCAGCGGCATGCCCGAACCCACTGAAGAACCGGTAACGGCCAGCCTGGAACCCACCGACGAGCCTGCCCCTCACAACCAAGCCGTGGCAACCCCCAGCCCTAACCAGCAGGATGCCCTCAAACTGCTCAAAAACGCCACCCGGCCCGAAGCCCCGGTGCTGCGCCCCCTCTACTTTATTTTCGACGAAGACGAACTGACGGCCGAAGATTGGCGCACCATCCGCACGGCGGCCGACTACGTAAAATATGGCTACGTGATCCGCATCGAGGGCCATACCGACAATTACGGCACTACTCAATATAACGAGCAACTGTCGCTGCGCCGGGCTTTGCGCATCAAGCGCATCATGGTGGAGAAAACGGGCGTACCCGCCGACAAAATCGTGGCGGTGGGCCTGGGCGAGACCGAGCCGGTGGTGGCCAATAGCACCCCCGAAAAACGGCAACTGAACCGCCGGGTCGAGATCTACGTGGTGGACAGCCACCAATAGCCAAAGCCTGGCTGCCGTTGGCCCGCCAAAACCTGCATTTCGCCGGGGTTGGCTTGGGCCAGCGGCCTTTTTCATTAAATTTGATCATTATTACCTGCCAAAGGCCCTGTATTGATGGCCTTGGCCTAGGAAGTACCCTCCATTTCTGGCTACAACCGTTACTTTTTAACCGTCTGCGTGCCCCCTCATCGCGCAGGCCAGGGCCAGGTTGGCTAGGCCGCCGCCCCGCCCCACCAAAACTATCGCGCCGCTACTTCACCGTTGCTTTTAGCCAACCCCAACCGTGTGCGATGAAAAATTATTACCAAGCCCTAGAAGTTGCCCAAGAGGCCAGTGTCAACGAAATCAAATCGGCTTACCGTCGGCTTTCCCGCGCCTACCACCCCGACCTAAACGGGGGCAGCCGTTATTGCGAGGAGAAGTTCAAGGAGATTAACGAAGCCTACCACGTGCTGGCCGACGCGGGCCAGCGCCAACGCTACGACGCGCAAATGACCCGCGCCAGCTCGCGCGCGCAGGCCCACGAAGCCTGGCAGCAAGTTTGGCAAGCTACCCAGGCCGCCCGCCGCCCGGCCCGGAGCCAGCGGGTGGTGTACCGCCGCGTGTACCGCCCCGATGCCGAAGACTTACGCCAAGCCCGGCAGTTTGAGTGGCGGTTTTTTGTGATCCTCACGGCCAGCCTGCTTTTGCTGGGCGCGCTCGTGAACTGGGTGGGCGTTTAGCCTTTATCTATCAGATCAATACCCAACCTAGGCCAAATGGCCCGGACGGAAACCCCAGGGGCGCAGGACGATGCGCCCCTTTTCGGCTTTTGTACCCTCCCTCTTTTGCCCGTCGCTAACCTAGCTTGGTCAATTTACAAGGTAGGAAGCCTTATGCTAAAACCAAATGGAGATTACGT
>JALONO010000009.1 GCA_025454895.1 Bernardetiaceae bacterium | reverse complement strand
CGCCTTTTCCTCGATGGTCATCCGCTTGAGCAGATCGGCCACCCGCACCTCTACCGACAGTTTCGGGTTTTTGTAAGGCGGCGTATCTTGGGCCAGGGCAGTACCGGAGCCCCAGGCCACGGCGGCGCCCAATAAGCTAATGTTCAGGAGTTTTCGCCACATAAAACAGAGAATTTAAGGTTGGGGCGAATTTACCACCCCGCACCCCGTCCAAGCCATTAGCTAGGTCATGGGCTTAGGTGATTTTGCTCATGTTTTGGGCCTACGGTTTTTGGTGGGGCGGCCAGCGGGGCACCCAAAGGAGGGATCTGTGCAAAAATATTGCTCGCCAAGCCGCCAAGGCGCAAAAAATAGAAGGGATAACCGCCTTACACCCGCGCCCAATGTGGGGGCAGCAGCCCGACGGCATTGGCCTGGGGTTGCCCCAACCAAGGGGTGTTTTGCAGGACTAAATGTAAAAATTGGTGATTACGGTTGAATGTACACTTTATGCTTTTCGGCAAAGTGGGTGCTGGTTACGTGGAGAATGTAGAGACCGGCTGGTAATTTGGGCAAGCTCAAAGTGGCCTCCGGGGCAAGCCCGTCCAGTTGATGGGTGCAATGTAAACGGCCCTGCAAATCCAAGAGTTGGCACGCTACCTTGGCCCCGAGGTTTCGCTTAGCCGATAACACAAGTTGATCGCTGACGGGGTTGGGGAATATGTTGGTGAGCAAGCCCTGCTCGCCATCCACCCGATCGTTTGTGCTGACAAAAACGATGCGGGAGTAGGTGAATTGCTTATCCAAATCTACTTGTTTAATCCGGTAATAATTGTCAGATGGGGTGATATTGGTATGGGTATGATTGTACTCGTTCCTGGTTCTCAAGTTTCGGGTTTTGACTTCGGCGATCACCTGATAATCAAGGCCGTTTTTACTATGTTCCACTTCAAAATGCGCAGTATTGAATTCTTCATTGGTAGCCCATTGCAGTAAAATGCCATCCTGAATTGTTTTGGCCTTGAAATACAACCAAGTCAAGGGCAACGGCACATTGCACCTGTCGCAACTAACGGTAGCCAAACCGATCCCGCCTGGCCCAGAAGGCGTTGGTCCACAATACCTTACCCCTGAGCTACTGGTGAGTGGGTTATTCATTTGGGCAGACCCGCTCACATTAAAATTGGCACAACCGGCGTTTACTACGCAAAAGGAATTAGTTTGATTGTTACTCGCCAAATTTCGTATCGACAACGCGGCACCATCACCCATGTTTACAGAGTTTCCATTGTTGAGGGCCAGGTCGCGGATGGTGATGCTCCCGGTATTATTGATAATGGTCGAATTACTACCCAAAGCCCAATCGGCATTGGTACCCACTATGGTTCCGGCGTTATCGATAAAGTTATTGCTGTTGTTTAAGCCATAGGTGCCATTGCCGTTAAAGTTGACCGTGCCCCGGTTGGTGATGGTAAGGTTCCCGTTAGCATTGAAGGTGGTATTAAAATTTAGCGTCGCTCCACTGGCTACGTTGTAATTGAACCCATTGTTGTAGTTATTGCCCGTAATGTTTACGGTGCCTCCGCATACGCGCAAATTACCCAGGCTATTCAGGTTGCGCCAACTGATGGTAAGGGTGCCGCCGGTAACCAAAATGGTGCTCCCGGTGCCCCCAATATCAAAATTATTGATGTTCAAATTGCCGCCAGTTACCACCAACGTGCCGCCGTTGAGCGAGTAAACTCCAAAGTTCGAGGTTCCTGATATATGGCACCGCCTGAAACCGGTGTTCAAATTGTCATTATTGATGGCCGTGTTGGCAACACAGCCATTTGTACAAGTGGGTGCCGCCGGAATAGTGGGTGGGCAACTCTGGGCAAACGCAAAATGGGTCGTAAAAAAAATGACCCAAAATACTGTAGCGCGCATGACTGGATATTTTTTGGCTTTAATTACAAGGGGTAGGATTAATTAGTCGCCTTCATGCGTTGTCAAACGCGCTTTGTCGGACCAAGGGATGTCCTTTTCTTCCACCAAAACCATACCGTTTTCCAAGCATCACAGGCTATAAGTATCACTTAATAAGTTAATTACAAGTTAATAAACAATCTGTGCAAAGCCGAGGGTCTAGGTAGTCCACCATTCAGCTAAATGCCCCAAACTCACCTTCCCTTACCAAACCTTATCCCGATTTTAGGTATGTCTGTTCCTGAAAAAATTGGCTCGCCCTGGACCAAAAGTCTAGTATAAATAACCCACCTCCACCACTTATGCCAAAAGCAAATTGGGATCACGTATTTCCTATCTTGTAAGTGATTGACAATCCAATAAAAAATCATGCAATCATGCAATCATTTTACTCTCTAACCCTAACGATTTAGGTAATATACTACACTTAAGCCGTTGATTATCAATAAGATGAAAAAAATATTATATTACCTAATTAGGTAATGCAAAAATTAGCTTAAGTAATTGATTTTCAATTAGATAAATATGTCCTATTACCTAATCAATTTAGGGTTAGAGTTTACTATTCAAGTGGACACGGTGGGCCAGCGCGCCACTACCTAGCTGCCTAAGCCCAACCACCCAAGGGGCAAAACCCTTGGGCGGTTGGGCTGGCGGTGGTTTCAAAGGATGGCCTTAAAAGCCACCTTAGCAAAATTTGCAGCCTAGGACGTTGTATTGCCGCACACCCGGCCTTGGGCAATGCGCTAGTCTTAAAAACTAGCCGAAAGGCTTACGTAATAATACCCACCGTTAAACCCAAATTGGGTGGCATTGCGGCTGTACACAAAGCGGCCAAACGAGCTATTGTCCAGGTTGGTGGTACTGGTAGGCGTAGGGAACTGGGCCACCGTGAGCGGGTCGGGGTACACGTCCAGCAGGTTGTTGGCCCCCAGGGTGGCGGTCAAAAACTTGGCCACGCGGTAGTTCACGCTCAGGTCGGTAACGATGCGCGGCCGGAAATACTCGTCCAGGGCGGGGTTGGCCGGGTCCAGGGTGCTCACCTCGCCAAAGCGGGTAAACCGGAGGTTGCTGCCAAACTTGCCCTGTTTGTAAGCCAGGCCCAAGGTAAACTTGCTGCGGGGCTGGGCCAGTTCCAGGCGGGCGCGCTCCTGGCGGTTGAACAAAATGTTGCCAAACTGATCGGGCGGTAGGGTGGACGACACCTGCGGGTCGCCTTGCACCTCGGTGCGGTTGAGGTTACCGGCCAGGGTAACGGTGAACGTGCCCTCGCCGATGGGCTGGTCGGCACTGAGCACCACGTCGAGCCCGCGGGTGCGGGTGCTCACCGCGTTAGTGAAGAACACGGCCGCTTGTACTTCGTTTTGCCCGGCCCGGTCCAAAATTTGGGACACCAGCGGGCCCGTGCCCGCCGTACCCCGTTGAAACTGCCCGGTGAGCACAATGCGGTCGTTGATGTCGATCTGGTAAGCGTCCACCGTGAGGCTGATGCGGTCAGTGATTTGCGAGGTGAGGCCCACGCTATAATTCAGCGAGGTTTCGGCCTGGAGGCGCGGGATGCCGAAGGCGGCGGCAATGGGGCTGTCGTTACGGAAGGTGCCCTGTTGCCGGGGCTGCAACCCCTGCGGCGTGGACACAAACACGGTGGAAATGGCACTGAAACTGCCCTGGTGTACCGACGGTGCCCGGAAACCATTGGCCACGGCGGCCCGGATCGAGAACTGCTCGGCAAACTTGTAACGCAGGCTCAGTTTGCCGGCAAAGTTGCCGCCAAAGTCGCTGTAATTCTCAAACCGGCCCGCCACGTTCACCAGTAGCCGCTCGGTGAGGTCGGTTTCCAAGTCCAGGTAGGCCCCAAACACGTTGCGCACGGCATCCACCTCGTTAGCGGGCTGGAAACCCGGGAACACCTGGGCCCCGCCCGCCCGGCCCGAGGCAGGGTCAAAATTGCGGTACGAGGCTTCCTCGCCCGCCTGGATGCTATAATTGTCCCGCCTAAAATTGAGGCCGCCCGCCACGTTAAAACTCTTGAGGCCCAGCGACTTACCAAAGTCTTTACTCACGCTAAAATCGGTGGTGTTTTGGTTGAAGCCCAGTGTACCCGCGTAAAACTCGGTGGGGGCATTGCGCCCCAGGGCAAATTGCGAGGCGTTGTTGGAGTTCTCGACATCGAAGCGGAATGAGTTGCCGCCGTACACGTTCGACAAGTCCCAACGCCAGCCTTGGCCCCACTCCCCGCTCACCCCGGCCAGGAACGAGCCGTCCCACAAAGTGGAGTGGATTTGGGGTAGAAACCCATTAGGGTACAGGTCGGCAATTACTTGGCTGGTTTGGAACGGGTAACGGTAAAACCCGGCCGCCTGGCCCTGGCGGTGGTTGAGCATCCCGGTAAAATACAAGTGGGTTTTCGGCCCCAGCGGGATATCGCCGTTGAGCATCCCCCCGAAGTTGTCCACCTTCGAGTTGCCAATTTGCATGTTGTCGGCCCGGCTAAAGCGACGCTCGGTAATCAGGGCCTCGTCTTGCTGAAAAAGCTGCTGGCGGCGGGTTATATCGGTGCCGGTGTTCCAGTTGACGTAAACTGGCCCGGTGTAATCGCCGGCGCGGTTGGTGGGGTTACGGAACCGCAGGTCTACCGCCGCGCTGATCACGCCCTTTTTGCCCACTTTCAGCCCGTGATAGAGGCCCACCATCAGGTTGCGGCCATCACCAGCGTACTGCCGCCCCCAATGCACGTTGGCCGAGGTACCCACGTCTTTTTTGAGCACCACGTTCATCACCCCGGCAATGGCGTCGGAGCCGTACTGCGAAGCGGCCCCGTCGCGCAGTACCTCGATCCGGTCGATCCCGGCGGCGGGCAGGGCGTTGAGGTCGGTGCCCACCGAGCCGCGCCCTACCGTGCCGTTCACGTTGGTAAGGGCCTGGTTGTGGCGACGTTTGCCGTTTACCAAGGTTAGCACTTGGTCTGGCCCCAGGCCGCGCAACGTGGCCGGGTCAATGTGGTCGGTGCCGTCGGCCACGGTTTGCCGGGCCGAGTTAAACGACGGGGCCACGAGGTTCATCATTTGCGTAGGCTCAATTTGCCCGGTCTGCTGCAAATCTTTAAACAAGATCACGTCCACGGGCACGGGTTTTTCCACGTTGGTGCGCACCACGGTGGAGCGCGAGCCGACTACCGTAACATCGCTAAGGCTCACCACTTCCTCGTTAAGGGCTATATCGAGCGTTTGCCCCTCGGCCCCTAGGTCCAATTCCTTGGTTTGGGTGGCGTAACCGATAAACGAGAATTTCATGGTGTACTTGCCCGCCTTGAGCTTGAGGCTGTAGTTGCCCCCGGCATCGGTAATAGTACCTTGAGTACCGCCTTGCACCGTGATGGAAACGCCCGGCAGCGCATCGCCCGAAGTGGCGTCGGTGATTTTGCCCTTCAAGGTTTGGGCCCAGGCCGAGTTAGCCGTAGCCCCCAATAAAATGAGTAGGTAAAATAATCGTTGCATAAGCGAAAAGGGATGAGTGGATGTTAAAATGACTCGTCAATTTAACACTCCTAAGGCAAAAAGTTCTTCCCCAATGGCTAAATCGGCGCGCATTCGTCGATTTTGGATGACTTTTGGCAGAAAGGGGCTAAAAAACAGGGCCTGGCCGCATCATCACTAGCGCTGGCTTTGCGCCGGCGCGTTCCGTGGCCGCTAGTGGTTCCCAAAGCCTCATCTACCCTGCCACCCTTTCACCTACCCACCAAAATTTAAGGCGGCAGCACTGCCAATAATTGCCCAATGCTAATGCCCGTAGCGCATTTAAAGTGCCCTTGGGGGCAAGCCCGGTGCCCGTGCAAACCGCACGGTCGGCAGGGCAGTGGTTCGGCGGTCTCCACCACATGGCTGAGGTCGGCCAGGGGGGTAAACCCAAAGCCCGGCACGGTGGAGCAAAACACGGCGCACACCGGGGCGTTCAACGCCGAGGCCAGATGCAAGGGGGCCGAGTCGTTCACGTAGTTCATGACCGCGCCCTGCATCAGGGCGGCCGACTCCAACAAGCCGAGTTGGCCCGCCAGGTTCTCCACCAGCGGCCGGTTTACTTGTTCCACCAATTGCTGGCAGGTGGCCGCGTCGGGCGGGCCGCCCAGCAGGTACACGCGCAGGTGGGCGGGCAACTGCCGCATCAGCTCCGCCCACTGGGCGGCGGGCCATTGCTTGGTAAACCACACCGAGGTGGGAGCAATGCACACGTAAGGAATTGATTGATAAACCTTTACTTTTTCAAACTGGGCCGGGGCGGGGTACAACCTCGGCCGGGCGGGCCGGGGGTCGGTCAGGTGGGCGATCAGCCGTTGGTTGCGCTCCACCTCGTGCTGGCCCTCGCGGGTGGAATGGGGCTGCCGCTGGTCCAACGCCCAGGAAAACGGGGCCTGGTTGAACCCCAGGCGCTGCTGCCCGCCCGAAAGTGCGGCAAAAAGCCCCATGCTGGCAAATCGCTGTAAATTAATCACATACTGGTAGCGGGTGGCCCGCACCTGGCGCAAAAGCCGCCACCACGAGCGGTATTTCTGGCCTTGCTTTTGCCAAACCAAGACCTGGCGTAGAAAAGGATGATATTTAAACAGTCCTTCGTTGCCCGCCCGCACCATCAAATCAATGGCCGCCTGCGGATAGTGCTGGTGCAGCTTTTCCAACACGGCCGTGGCCAAAATGGCATCGCCGATAAAAGCCGTTTGGATCACTAGAAACTGCGGAGCCGCCATTCCATCAAAATCAGGAGGCCAAAATTAGGGCACCAGCACTTGCCAGCGGCCATTTTGCCGCACAAAAACCTGGGGCTGGCCTTTGCCATCGGCTTTGATTTGCTCGGCCTGGTGCAACCAAATACGGCCATCCTTGATCGAGTACTTGAGATGGGTAATCCAGTTGCCAGGCTCACCTTCTGGTTGTTCCACGCCATTGTCGGTAGTGGTGAGCAGTCCGTTTTGATCGTCTAGGTCTGGGTTCACCAATTGGCCATGATCTATAAACACTTTTTGCGCTGGGTCGTAGAGCATCAAACGGTAAACATCGCGCTGAGGGGATTGGGCTTCCAGCACTTTCAGGTCCATGTAGCCATCCAGGTTACTATCCACCAACTCGATCATTTTTTTGAGTGCCGAAAATACATCGGGGTCGCTCAGGGCGTTTACCTCCGGGTTGCTTACTAATTTGAGTAAAAACGGCTCGGGCATCACGATCAATTGCCGGAAGAGGGGCTGTTTGTGGTACTCTGGATTGCTCAAAATCAGTTCGGTGAGATAATTTTTTGGTTGTACCTCGACCACCTTCTCGTTCACACCATATTTATTTTCCTTACGGAGGCCAAAAAACAGCCTGAACTCGGTTGTATCCTTCCCTATCCCTATCAACATACTTTTGTGCGAACGGGCGGAGCCAACCGGTTCGTTATTCTTGAGCGGCAAATTGGCCACGGCCGCAATTAAGTTCGTTTTTAAGGCTTGGATGTCTCGCTCCGGCAGCGGCCGCAAAACCGGCCGCCCTTTGGCCGCCATCACTTCGCCACCCGGCGGCACCAACTTCGCCTCCAAGGGCTCGCTTTGCGTACCTTTGCTCACTGACTTTAAGCTAAACCGATAGATGTGTTGCGCACTATCACAATAACCGTTCACTAAAAATAGGTCTGGTAACGCCGACGCACTGTCGTTGAGGGTGATCAAAGCTTGGCCGGTTAACTCAAAATAATGAGGATAACTGGGCACACCCGTAGCCCACAACCACAAGTGAACCGAGTCGGATGGCCGGGAGCCAAGTAGATTAGCCAAAGGGGCTAGGGGTATTTTACCCTGGCTGCGGAACAGCACGGCCTCGGCATCATCCCCAAGGGGCACTAGTGGGGTGGTGGGGCTTTCTTGGGCAATTTTTTGCTCGGTCGGCTGGTCAAACCAATGGCATGAAGTAACACCAAACATTCCAGTTAACGCCAAAGCGATTGTCAACCAACGAGCGGGCAATACCATTTCAATAGTCGGGGTAGGATTATGTACAATTTGTTCGGTTCAATATACAAAATTAGGAGCAATCGCCTTACAAAACGTTGAACAAAGCGTTTTTGGTATGCGTTTTAATTTAGAATGGTTACAAACAAGCCATTTCTAGCTTAATTTTGTTCACCAGCAACCACCACGTTTACACTTTGCCGCGTTGTCATGCTTGATTTAGAAAAAATAAGGGCTGAATTCCCCATCCTGCAACAAAAAATTCAAGGGAAACCTCTGATCTATTTTGACAATGCGGCTACGTCCCAAAAACCGCGACAAGTGCTGGACGCGCTGCAACAATACTACACCAGCATGAACGCCAACGTGCACCGGGGCATCCACACCCTGGCCGAACGGGCCACCGCCGCTTTTGAGGAAACCCGCGAGGCTGTGCGGGCATTTATAAACGCCCCCAGCGCGGAGCAGGTGATTTTCACTCGAGGCACTACTGAAAGCATCAACCTAGTGGCGGGTAGTTTTGGGCGCAAATTCATCGGCCCCGGCGACGAGATCATCGTGACCACGATGGAGCACCACTCCAACATTGTGCCCTGGCAAATGCTTTGCGAAGAAAAAGGGGCGGTGCTGAAAGTGATCCCCATCAACGACGCGGGCGAGCTACTGCTCGACGAATACGAAAAACTCCTCAGCGAACGCACCAAATTGGTGGCCGTAGTGCATGTGTCCAACGCCCTTGGCTCGGTAAATCCGGTGGCCGAGGTGGTACGCCTGGCCCACCAAGTGGGTGCCCGGGTGCTAGTGGACGGGGCCCAGGCCGCCCCCCACTATCAAATAGACGTACAGGCCCTTGACGTTGACTTTTACGCCTTTTCCGGGCACAAGGTTTATGGCCCTACCGGTATCGGTATTTTGTACGGCAAGTTGGATGTATTGGAAGCCATGCCCCCTTACCTGGGCGGCGGCGAGATGATCAAAGAGGTTACTTTCGCCAAAACCACCTACAACGAACTCCCCTACAAATTTGAGGCAGGCACTCCTAACATTGCCGATGCCGTGGCCTTGAAAGAGGCCCTCGCCTTTGTGAACCAATTGGGGCAAAACCAGATTGCCGCCCACGAAAACGCCCTGCTGGCCCATGCCACCCAGGCGGTGGCTGATGTACCCGGATTGCGCCTGGTGGGTACGGCCCAGCACAAGGCCAGTGTGCTCTCGTTCGTAGTGGACGGGCTGAGCGCGCTGGACATCGGCATGTTGTTAGATGCCCAAGGCATTGCTGTGCGCACCGGCAACCACTGCGCCATGCCGCTCATGCAGCGGTTTGGCCTCACGGGTACCGCCCGCGCTTCATTTGCCGTTTACAATACTTTGGAAGAAGTGGACAGCTTTGTGGCTCAATTGCGCCGGGTGGTAAAAATGATGAACTAAACCCTGCCTGCCTTAGTTATAAAAGGTGTAACTGGGCAAGCCGATCAAAATAATTGTTCAATTAATTGATTTCCAATGTTTTACCTCTAAGTAACTCGTAATTTCATTTAATTACTCAGCTAGTTTTAAGATACATTACTTCCCCATCCCTAGTTAAACTTGCCGCTTTATCTATGTCTATCCAGCAAATACAAGACGAAATCGTTGAGGAATTTGCCCTTTTCGAGAGCAAGGACGACAAGTACAATTACATCATTGAGCTAGGCAAGCACCTCGCTGCTTACCCAGAGGCGCACCGCACCCCCGATAAGCTGATCAAAGGTTGCCAGTCACAGGTATGGGTTCACCCGGAGATGCACAATGGCCTGGTCCACTTTCACGGTGATAGCGATTCGATATTAGTCAAAGGTTTGGTGGGGCTGATGATCAGGACTTTGTCCGGGCAGCCGCCCGCCCAGGTAGCCGAAGCCGACCTTTATTTTGTAGACCGGATTGGCATGAAACAGATGCTTTCCATGAACCGGGCCAATGGCCTAGCCGCCATGATCAAACAATTGAAATTATATGCCCTGGCCTATACTATGCAAGCCGCAGAGTAGTTCTTAAAATTCTTCCAAAATTATTGATTTTCAATGCCTTGATAGTGAAATGACGCTTGGTGTCTTTTGTAAACATCAATTTAAAGTACCAATTAAGTCTTATTTATCTGAATGAATGATTGAATGATTGATTGATTGGTAATAAAACCCTAAAATCGTTTAGTAAACTAATTTTCAATATCAAGTGCAAAATAAAAATAGTAAGAAATAAACCAGATTGCTTTGGACATGGATGCAGCCACCACCGAAACCATTAGCCAGCCAACCCTCAACCTGGCCCCCGATCTCCTGCGCGATGAGGTATTGAAGGCCATTAAAACGGTGTACGACCCCGAAATCCCAGTCGATATTTATGAGCTAGGGTTGATTTACGAGCTTACCATCTACCCGGTAAACAACGTGTTTATCATGATGACGCTCACTTCGCCCGCTTGCCCTAGTGCTGAGCAAATCCCCGAAGAGCTAAAGCAGAAAGTGTCGGCGGTGCCGGGCGTAAACGAGGTTACGGTGGAAATTACCTGGACCCCGCCCTACAGCCAAGAGATGATGTCGGAGGTGGCCAAGTTGGAACTGGGCTTTATGTAGCCCTGCCCCAGTTGATCGGCCAAGTGCTTGCAAAGTACCCGGCGGGCCTCGCCTGCCCGCTGCGTCTCAGGAACGAAAAAGCCCTGGCCAATTGGTGGCCAGGGCTTTTTCGTTCCTGCTGCATTAGGCTTGTTTTCGCAAAAGCAATCTCGGCAAAATCTTTGATTTTCAATCGCTTAAAACTGTTTAAGCCAAAGCCAAGTTTGCTTTGCCGCTTGTTTTAAGGTGTCAACAATACCCTACGTTCCGTAATGCCCGTAGCCGTGATCACTTTCACCAAGTACACGCCCGGAGCCGGTACATTGGTTTTGAGCCGGGCCTCGTTAACCACTCGTGGATAACTGGCCAACAACTGGCCCATCAGGTTGTAAATCTGCACTGTGGCCTCGGTTTTAGCTTGCACAATCAGCTCGTTTGCATAGGCGTACACCTCCGCCTGGGCGAGATTGGCGTCGTTTTGTTTATCCACCACTTCGTTAGCCCTCCGCAGGTAAAACCGCTCACGGTAATTGCCCGCTTCTAGGCGCAAAGTGTGAGCACGGTTGGGATCCAAGTAATAATATTCCCCGGTTTGGCGATCTTCTAAAAAGAGCTTTTCGGTAGTATGATTGGTTACTCGGTTGGCTACGAAGGTATAATCGCCGCTGGCCCCTATTTGTAAGGTAAGTGGCAATTCAAAACCGCCGGTGGGTTTAGGCAAGGCCGCAATGGCGTACCGCTGGCTGGCCTGGATGGCCGCCAACATGAGGCGACTGTTCCCGTCCAGCTTGGTAGCGTCCCAGCCTCGGTCGTAGCCATCGGTAAAATCAGCGGCAAAACCAATGAGCAAATTATCTTGAAGTCCACTTGGATGGCTCACGCTCAACCTAAAGCGTTCTCTGGTTTCTTCCGTCCTGAAAAAGTCGGTTCGGTTGTTGTTACCAGCGTTCGGACCTCGTTCGTCCCGCATTGCGTTGGTAAACAATACGTTAGCCGTTCCCAAATTATTAGCCCGCACGTAAAACCCTTGGCCAGTGGCGGCATAGGCAGAGTCAGGGTCGGTAAGCCCGCTGCAGGCCACAAAATTGCCGGCCCCGCCCGCTATGGTACCTGTGCCATTGGGCGTAGTCTCGTGCCAAAACCAGTACTCACCCGTAATTACATCGGTACCCGAAACCCCATTTGTCGAGACGAACTCGGTCATGTCCAAGTCAGAAGGGAACGGATTGCCGATAATATTATAGCCATTCCCGCCGGGCAAGTCGGTGCGGGTAATCGCAATACTAGAAGACCAGCCAGAGCCACCCTGGTTGAACGGGCGCTGGCCACTGAACGTGAGCATGCCTGGGGTAATCACTAAATAACCCCGTCCGGGTTGCAGAATCTCGGTACCGGGCACGCTTACCCACCGGCTGTTAAAAGTAAGCCCCGTTTCGTCAAACTTCCAGCGCACGGTAGGAAGGATGCTACTGGTGGTAATGGACGACATGGCTACGTTTTGCACTGGCGAAGCTACATAATTGTAACCGGCGATGCTGCCTCCTAGCCCTTGGCGCCGCACCCTGAACACACTGCTGCCGTTGGTTACCGGGTCTCCGGTACTGGTGCTAGTTTGGATAAAACTGCCCCCGCTTTGCACTTCAATGGTAGCCCCAGTGTAGTTAAGAGTCCCGCTCACCAACACTAAATTGGTATTGCCGGCCACCGTAAGCGTGCGGCCGGGGCTTACGGTCAAATTGCGACAATACATTTGATCAACCGAGGGGATGCTCGTCCCGGTATTGATGTCGCCGTTGAGCACAACGTCCAAGGGAAACGCAACTAAATCGGGCCGGGGGCCTGGCAACCAACTAGTTCCGTTCCAAGTGAGTGTACCAGGAATGTTCTGCGTGCCCGAACCGCTAAAACCTGTTAGGGCACCGCAGCCACCACCGGCGATCTGCCAATTCCCATAAGCTAGGTTAGGGGGGTTAGATACCGTGCCCCGGTCAGAGTCCCATAATAATTCCGGCCCGCCATTTAAGCCACCGGGATCCCTTGTGATTTCCCATCCAAAAGCAGACGGGTTATAAGTCACTTCGTAATCGTCCACCCCATCATTAGCCCCATAAACATTGCGGCCATTGAATGCAAACTGAAAGGAAAAATTGAGGGTACTACTCCCATTAAAGCAACTACTTGCGCTGGTGAGTGTAATCGTTTGCGCCCTCGAGGCTGCGGGCAACCATAAAGCGAGCACTAATGCAGATAGGTAAAAAGTTTTCATCGGTCTGTTGGTTTGATTGAAACAAACAAGATGGGGTTATTGGTGGAGTTGAACCTGAGATCAATTTTTGCTCATAAGAATAGGTGCGTTAGCTGAGCGGGAACCGTCTCATTTACCTAGCTTGGCTAAGTTAAGTAATGTGCAAGTCGACCCAATTATTGGTCGGGATTGGATTTGCTCCGCTGCCGGTAATCGTGGTATCGCTTTAGGCCGTAGGCTGCCCCGGCCACGGCCAGCCAAGCTACTCCCCCGTCAACAGGAATACCCGGATCCGGGTTATCCCCGGGGCCATTTTCTGTGGTTTCTTCTTGGGCTGCCAAGTTAAAGGGCTTCAACGCAAGCAATAACATAGCTAGAAGCAGAAATATCCATCTAGGAATGTGTCTTTTCATTGCAGAAATAAACTAGTGAATGACATAATAATAACCAGATGTCAGAGTAAACACCATTCCGTCAACCTAGAAGCAGCCAGTTAAAACAAAACCCGCTTAAGTAGGCACTACTAATTCCTGGCGAGGACGTGGTCTTGCTGGGTAGCAAATGCTCAGGAATTAGTTGACAGAATGAGAGGGGTAGGAAAATATCTTACTAAAGAGGTAAGAAGTAGTACAACTCCCATGACAAAGTTACGCTAATTTTCCGCTAAGCAAAAAAATTTGCCTAATTTCTGTTTTAGTACTATTTACGAACCTCACCTGGCCGTTGTGCCCTTACCAATTAGGTTCAATCCGCCTTATTTTGTCTGTTTATCCGAACGGTTATTTTAATTTTGGCCTGGTCATTTTGCTCGGCTTGTGCTTTCTTTTTTGTCAACTGTCCGGTCGCGCCTCCGCTCGGCCGCCCGGCATTACCCTAAAACTACCTTGGCTGGGCTTACCGTCGCAGCACTCTTTTTAGTATTCCTAAGTTTAGACCAATTGGCCCCTTTGCCGCACCCGGCAGGCTACTCCCGGGTGGTAACGGCCCGCGACGGCACGGTGCTGCACGCCTTCCTCAGCCCCGACGACAAGTGGCGGATGAAAACCGAACTCACCGAGATCACCCCCGAGCTTCGGGCCGCCTTTTTACACAAAGAAGACCAGTTCTTTTATTATCACCCGGGCGTGAACCCGCTGGCCTTGGCGCGCGCGGCGTTAAACAATGTGTTAGCGGGCCGCAAAACCTCCGGGGCTTCCACCATTACCATGCAGGTGGCCCGCCTGCTTGAGCCTAAAGAGCGCACCTATTGGCATAAACTGGTAGAAATGTTCCGGGCCTTGCAGTTGGAATGGCATTACAGCAAAGACGAAATCTTCCAGCTTTACCTCAACCTGGTGCCCTACGGCGGCAACATCGAGGGCGTAAAGGCCGCCTCGCTGCTCTACTTTGGCCGCCTACCGGACAAGCTGAGCCTGGCCCAGATCACCACCCTGGCCATTGTGCCCAACCGGCCCACCTCCCTCGCCCTGGGCCGCCACAACGACCGCATCCAGCAGGCCCGCAACCTGTGGCTGGCCCGCTTCCAGGCCGAGGGAGTATTCCCCGCCGCTGACCTGGCCGATGCCCAAGCCGAACCGTTACAGGCACAACGCCAGCAGGCCCCGGTCATGGCCCCTCATTTCGCCCGTTTTGCCCATCGGCAGCAACCTAGCCCGCAGGCCAACCTACGCACTACCCTCCGGGCCGATTTTCAAGCCAAGGTGGAGGAATTGACGGCGGGTTATGTCCGCTCCACACGGGCTTTTAACATCCATAATGCCAGCGTGCTGGTGGTGGATAACCGCAGCAGGCAGGTGCTGGCTTACCTTGGCTCGCCCGATTTTGCCGATGGTCAGCACGGTGGCCAGGTGGACGGGGCCCGGGCTTACCGCTCGCCGGGTAGTGCGCTCAAACCATTTATCTACGCGGCCGCCTTCGACCGGGGGCTTATCACCCCGCGCACCCTCATCACCGACGTGCCCACTGACTTTGCCGGCTACGCCCCAGAAAACTACAACCGGACTTTCAATGGGCAAGTTTCCGCCGAAACCGCTTTGGCCAACTCGTTGAACGTTCCGGCGGTTAAACTTCTGCATCAGCTAAGCGTAAGTCGCCTGGTTGATTTACTCAAACAGGCCAAGTGCCAGGAAATCAGCAAGAAAGAAAAAATGCTCGGTTTGTCGTTAGCCCTCGGCGGTTGTGGGGTGAGCCTTTGGGAAATGGCCGGGTTGTACGCTGCGCTGGCTAACCAGGGCCGTTGGCAGCCCCTCCAATGGCTGGCCGATGCCCCCTCCCCTCCCCTGCCCGACAGCCTGCGCCAAACCCAACTGGTTTCGCCGGCTGCCGCCTACGTGGTGAGCGAGATATTGACCAAGGTAAACCGCCCCGAGTTGCCCGCCGACTACGAACGCAACCCCCACGTGCCCAAAATCGCCTGGAAAACCGGCACCTCCTACGGTCGGCGCGATGCCTGGAGCATCGGCTACAACGCCAAGTTTACCGTAGCAGTTTGGGTGGGCAACTTCTCCGGCGAGGGCAGCCCCGAGCTAACCGGGGCGGGCATGGCCACCCCGCTATTGTTTAAGTTGTTCAATGCCTTGGACTACAACGCCCCCATCGACTGGCTAGCCCCTCCTGAAGAACTTCAGTTCCGCCTGGTGTGCGCTGAGAGTGGGCAAGTGCCCGAAGCCTTCTGCGAAAACTTGGTGCAGGACTACTTTCTGCCCGGCGTTTCCCCGATCAAAAAATGCGAGCACGCCCGGCCCGTGTTTGTCAGCCCCGATGAGAAAATCAGCTATTGTATCGATTGCCTCCCCGCTGCGGGTTACAAAAAGAAGCTCTACCCCAACCTCACGCCCGAAATGGTGGCGTTTAACCTAAGTAACAAGGTGGCGTTTATGCCCATCCCTGTGCATAACCCCGCCTGCACCCGGGTGGCGGGCGGTCAAGCCCCCGTCATCACCTCACCCGTACCCGGCCGCGAATACCTCACCGCCGACGACGAAGGCATCGAACTGCTCTTGAGTTGCAACCCGGCCAACGAGGTGAAAAAAGTGTACTGGTACGTGGACAAAAAGTTTTACCGGGCGGCCACCGTCGGAGAGAACGTATTTTTTAAGCCCCGGCGCGGCGAAATCCAAATCTCTTGCAGCGACGACCAGGGCCGCAACAGCAACATCTCCATCACCGTCAAATAAACCGAGGCTAGGGCCGTTTACCTTGCCGGTAAGCCGTCAGTTCCTTGGCTCGCACGATTTTCTTCACCCCAATCTGAAAGCGCAACGGGGTAAACGGCGGGATGAGGTCTTTGCCCTTGGCTCCATAGGCCAAATGCGACGGCAGAATGATGGAATACTGGCTGCCCTCGGTCAATATCTCATCAAAGGCAATCTCCCAGCCGGGCAACACCCGAGTTTGACCCAGCACAAAACCAAGCGGTTTTTTGTCATGCAAATCGAACACGTTGCCATTCAAAAAACTACCGTGTAAGAAGAAGGCAATACTGTCGCCTGGGTCGGCGGGTTGGCCTTTGCCGGACCAATGCTCAAAGTAATACAACCCTGATGAGTGCCGCTTGGTGCTGCCCACTATCTCTCGTTCCGTTAGATGGGCTTTGATTTTCTCTTCCTCGATCGGTTTTTGCGCCTCGACTTGGCTTTGCAAAGCGAGATTTCGCTCCATTTCCGACTCTACTTTCAAAACCTTGAGATTGAATAGTAGCTCGTCCTGAGCCGTAACTTTAGCTGGCAGCGCCTGGTTGCGATAATACTCTTCCGCTAGCAGTTTAAACACCACACTATCCCCTTCCTGCAAGCTCAACAGCACTTCTTCAATCGCCTTAGGGTAAGCTGGTGACAACACTTGATACTGAAGCGGTTGGCCTTGGGCAAAGGTGCCTGCTACGGTGTCACCTTGGGCGGTACGCTCAAGGAAGTGAATGGTTACCCAATCGCCCACGGTTACGGCCCTTGCCTCCAACTGGCGGTGGTAAACCGCGAGGGGCAGGCCATTGGCGGTCTTTATCGATTGACCACCGCTACATCCCGTCGCTAACAGTACCAACAGCCCGAGGGCTAAGCTATTGAACCACTGCATTTTGTTTCTGCCAAAACTCTCCTTTTTTCTCCCAGCGATAAATGACCGAGTCGCCGATTTGACGGAAACTCATACCCCCCACGGCAAATTTACCATACACCGTATCAATCCCATTAACTTGGTAAGTCGTAGTGTCCCAGCCCACCACAAAGTCAATAATTACGGGTACGTTACCATCGGCTAACATTTTAACCCCTACCTCACCTAATCTTGGGGCTACTGCATGTACCTCATTAGGTATTACTTCACCTTTTTTAAGAGCAAAAATGCGTTTACTCACGTTATCATAACGAGTATGTACAGAGTCTTTGGCAAATAACTCCTGTAAATAAGCATTAGCGGCAGCTACCGCTTGCTCTGGTTTACTCCAGTCGGCATTTTGCTGAATGTTCCGCGAGTCGCCTAAATTACAACTCACCCAGGTGGTGGCGGCAAGGCCGACCAATAGTAGCGTGTACTTCAATTTCATCTTTTTAATAAGTTAATCAGAAAAATGCTGCTAGGTGAAAGCTTTGGAGGATCACAAAAGTCCAAAAACGTCTAAAATTACTGTACGGGCATCGGAGCAAGGGCCTGGGTAGTGGCTTTTTTCCAATAGTTACCGGCTTTTTCCCAGCGATACCGTTCTACTGACCCCACTTTACGGATTTGTAGATCAGTTACCTTCATATCACCTTTGCCGTCTAGTAACTGTCGATCCCATTCCATTTTAAAATCCACCAGCAAGGTATCTTTATTGGACGAGGCAACATCAACCATTGTAACGCCCAAAACCGCCGCCAAAGGCCCTACTTGCTTGGTCGTTTCTTCATACGCCCGAGGAACCCCAGGATGGCGTTCTACTTGGGCATCTTTGTCCATTACTGCCAGGCTTGCTTTGCCTACTTTGAAGGCTTGATCCTCAAAATAGCGGTCGGCCACTTGGGTGGCGCGCTTGGCATTTTTCAACCCTTGGGCGGCTTCGGCCAGTAGTTCCTCATCTACGTAGCCCCCTTGCGTACCTGACTGCCCAGTCTCACCCGAACAACCCACCAAATTTACCCAAAGCCCAAAGGCCAGAAGAGTCCTTAATACTTTAACTTTCATTGTCAATTTCGCTTTTGAGGCGCAAAATTACTTGAAAATCCTCTACTCAGTTACTAGTACCCCGCTAAAGTACTGGGTATTAAGCCTTTTTAACCATTGCTTGCGCGTTCACTATTTCAACACATCATCTGCCGGTCTAATCACAAATAAAAGAAAGGGGAGGCGTTTGCCTCCCCTTTCGATAATTTAGACTTTAATCAACTACTAGTTGTCAACATATTGACCAGTACCGTAATGAATATCACGCACATAAGTGATGCCCGAGAAAGTCTCGAAATTGGTAGGCTCACCATTGAAGATCGTGAAGTTACGACCAGCCGTAGGAACGGTCAAGCCGTTGGTAGGAGTGGGCGGGATCCGGTAGCCAGCACCGCCGTTGGTTACTACCAACGCCCGGATTTTACCACCGTTAGCACCACCTGATACCGGGGCACCGCCCGTAGAACCTTCTAACACAAACACCCCAGTTGCTGTAGTACCGCCCGTAGGAGTAGCAATCGTAATCCGAGGGGCAATGATGAAACGAGTGTTTGCAAAGTAAGGATTGGGGGTAGTCGGTACGTACCAAGCAACCGTATCAGGAGACAATGTCGCAATACCGGCAGGCGTAGCCGTATTGATAGTTGCTACAGTACGCATTTTGATACCCGTCAGAGCACCAGCCGCATTAGATTCAGCAGCAATTACACCTTGACCTACCGCTACACCAGTACGACCATTGCGCAGATCAAACCAGGCAGTATTCACATTAATGCGGTGATTTTCTGCAGAGATGATCACACGGATTGGATCAGGACCATCGTTAGCAGCACCTACGGCATCATTATCCCAGTAGAACGGACCACTGTAAGTGATTTCGATCAGATCACCATTTGATTGGTTAACCCGTACATTGAAATCACCAGCATTGTCAACTGAGTTACGCTGAGCCGACAACTGGCGACCACCACCTGCAAAGTAAACCTGCGGAGCCAGCGAGTAGCCAGTGCCACCAGTAGTGGTAATGGTAATACCACGAGCTACAGTACCAATGCTACCTTCAGCACCACCAGCCGGAGCATAAGCAGTACCAGCAGAAGCAGCTACAATGCGGAAAGGCACTGGGCCAGCATAACCTACACCAGGGTTGGTAATTTCAATACCAATGATGCGGTTCTGGCTATCAAATACCGGAATACCAGTAGCACGAGTACCACCAGCGGCGGGAGCATCAAAACGAACGATATAGTTGTTAGCACTAGCTACACCGCTGTAAGGGGGCAGAGCAGGAGGTTGAGTATTCTTAGTAGCAACTACTACACCAGGCAAAGTAGCGGCATCGAACACATAGTTATCGATACCAGTACCGCGCAAGAAACCACGAGCACTCAAACTGTTAGACGGCGTGCTAATTACTACTGAAGCAGCAGACACCCCAGCCGTAGTGAAACCAGAACCTGGAGTAGCAATCCGAACTTCAGAAACTTGGCCGCCAGCATCAATTGTTACAGCAAAAGTAGCGTTCGTACCAGCCGTATTACCAGTCAACGATGCCGTAGGAACGAATACATAGGGACGAGCACCACGAGACATCCCAGCAGCCGTAGGCAGCGAAGTAACCAGGTTGAGCACGTTAGCCGTAGTACCAGTACCATAAGCTGAGTTGAACTCAAGGGCACCTGAACCGCTAGCTATAAACAGAGCATCACCACCATTGGCCGCACCGTCATTAGCCGGAATAACCGCACCTGAACCATAATCAAAAGTTACCGTTGTCAAGTCGGCGGGAGTAATCCCAGAGCCAGCCGAAGCAAGCGAAATGCTTTGGATGGTACCCAAGGTAGTACCTACGTTGGAAACACCATTGGTGAAACCTGCGATAGCACCATCGCGCACATACTGCACAGTAGGAGTAACTCTAGGGGCAGGCAGAGTAGCATTGCCGTTGAACAAAATGGTTGGAGCACGCTCAGTCCACTGGCCAGGAGTACCATAAGGAGCCGGGCCGCTAGTACGGAAGCCAAAACCACCGTCAATTACTTGGATGGAGCCTACTTGATCAGAAGGTGACTGAAGTGTACCACGACCAGTAACCCCAGTATCGTTACCACCAGCACTGAAAGTGGGCGATACATCACCGGAATAACCTGCACCAGCATCACCTACCCGAACACCTACTACTGTGCGCAAGTTAGTACCAGCAGCCGGGGCAGAGAGTTCTACCGTACCTACAGCCGTAGTGCCAGAGGTGGGAGCAGGGAAAGTTACTGTAGGAGGAACAACCTGACCAGCGGTGGCCAAAGCAGCGCGAGTAACGTCGGCGAGATATGCGCCAGCATTACCATCAGGTACATAACGAGCAGCCCCGGTAGCGGCAGGATCAAATACGAAATAACGAACACCCGCTACTTCTTCGGTTTGCAAAGCACCTGTGTTGGTAATAGCAACCGTACCTACAGCCTCCGTAGTAACTACCGTAATCGGCGAGTTAGTTACTGAAGCAGTGCTAGCAGGCAAAGTACCCGTGGTGATACCGCCAGTAGCCGTAGCACGAGGGCCATATACAAAACGGCGGTTGATTACCGCATTGTGCTGAACGCCATCGAAAGTGCCAGCCCACCAGGTACGGTTCAAGGCGATGTCGGAGTACTCCAAGCGGATCGGCAGACCAGAAGCAGTAGCTGGTACCACACCAGAGTAAGCCCCATCAGCCCCTACAACAACGGCCGTAGTGGCGTTCTCGTAAGAAACACGTTGGATATCCCCTTCAAAACCAGAACCATTAGAGTTCAAGCTGGAATTAGAGAAGGAATTGGCCAGGTAACGAGAACGGAAAGTGCCGTTGATGTCGATGTTAGCGGTAAACAAGTTGGTGTTGGCACCCAAAACGGCCGGAGTAACAGTCTCAGGAACGTCGTTGGTCAGGTTGCTCTCGATGAGGGCCAAACCACGAATAGTAGCCGTACCAGCCCCAGTGGTGGGGAACAACGGCATTACGTTGCTCACATAAACGGTGGTACCGTTGCCAGGAGCGTTGGTCAGGCTCATGCCGTTACCGTTCAAACCAGCGGAGGTAGTAGAACCATCAGGAGTCAGGTTTACAACGTAGTTAACCGTAGTGTGACCAGGAGCCGAAGCTACGATAGTAGCCGAACCAGAACGAAGTTCAAAAGTGGCCAAACCGCTGGCAGGAGTGGTTTGGGTAACTACTTGACCGTACTGGGCAACCGATACAGTGGCACCTTGAACACCTTCCAGTTCTTCAGAACGACCAGCCCCGAAAGCGGCATTGCCACCAGCTACTACGGCTACGGTGTAGAACACCCGGCCGCCAGCGTTGATGCGATCCAAAGAGTCAAGAGCGCGCTGATAGCGCATGGTGTTGATTTGGAAATTGCGCTGTTGAACACGACTTAAAGAGTCGATCTCGCGTTGCGCACGCAGGCGCTGCAATTCCAAACCCAGGGCCTGACGCTCGGTGAACTCGTCTTTAGCGCACGAAGACAGCACGCCGGCTGCCACTGCCGCCATTGCGAGAGCCCTAAGCGGGGACGCAAAAGTGTTTTTGTTCATAGAATAGAAAATTTTAAATTGTAATTAAGTTTATTAATTCAACCGCAAAGGTATCGCAGAAAACCAGGTTTGCAAATCATGGGTTAAATTTTCTTAATTTTAACCGAGAATGTCCGCAAATCTGAGGCAACGGTACCTTCGCAGTGCCTAGACCCAACTAGGGGGAGAATGGTTGCACGGGCCGTGAAAAAAAGTTAATCACCTCCAGAAAATCCTTGAAAATGAGGCGTTTAGCTTCCAAAAAAATATTATGGATGGCCGCAACGGTTTGGCCGTCAGCCCTTTACCGGCCTGCGGCCTAGTGCGCCCTAGCAGCCACGGGCCAGGGCGTACCTAATGGGCCGAATCGTAACTGTTCAGCCGATTTTCATCGTTGGCGGCCTTATTTGGCCTTGGGTAGGTTTTGCCCGCCCATACAATGTTTGCTACAAATTGCGGCGGTACTGGCCGCCCACGGCGTACAGGGCCTGGCTCATCTGGCCTAGGCTGCATACCCTGGCGGCCTCCATGAGGGCCGCGAACAGGTTGCCGTTTTGCAGGGCGGTTTGTTGCAAATGCTGGAGGGCCGCCCCGGCTTGGGCGTGGTGGCGGGCCTCGAAAGCACCTAATTCGGCCACGGCCTGGGCTTTTTCGGCTTCGGTGGACCGGCGCACCTCGCTCACGGGCGCGGGGGCCGCCCCGGCCGGGGCCTCGAACGTGTTGACCCCGATAATGGGCAATTGGCCGTTGTGCTTCAGGGTCTCGTAGTGCATCGACTCGTCCTGGATTTTGCCCCGCTGGTAGGCCCGCTCCATAGCCCCCAGCACCCCGCCCCGGTCGGAGAGGCGGCGCAGCTCGGCCAGCACGGCGGCCTCCACCAGGTCGGTGAGTTGCTCGAGCACGAACGAGCCTTGCCAGGGGTTTTCGTTCTGGGCCAGGCCCATCTCTTTATTAATGATGAGTTGGATGGCCTGGGCGCGCCGCACGCTTTCTTCGGTGGGGGTGGTAATGGCCTCGTCGTAGGCGTTGGTGTGCAGGCTGTTGCAATTATCGTACAGGGCGTACAGGGCCTGCAAGGTGGTGCGGATGTCGTTGAAGGCGATTTCCTGGGCGTGCAGGCTGCGGCCCGAGGTTTGGATGTGGTACTTGAGCTTTTGGCTGCGCTCGTTGGCCCGGTAACGGTACCTGAGGGCTTTGGCCCAAATGCGGCGGGCCACCCGCCCCAGCACGGCGTATTCGGCATCCATCCCATTGGAAAAAAAGAAGGAAAGATTGGGGGCAAAATCGTCGATGGCCATGCCCCGGGCCAGGTAATATTCTACATAAGTGAACCCGTTGGCCAGGGTAAAGGCCAATTGGCTAATGGGGTTGGCCCCGGCCTCGGCAATGTGGTAACCACTGATGGACACCGAGTAGAAGTTCCGCACCTGGTGGTCGATAAAATACTGCTGGATATCACCCATGAGCCGCAGGGCAAACTCGGTGGAAAAAATGCAAGTGTTCTGGGCTTGGTCTTCTTTTAAAATATCGGCTTGAACGGTGCCCCGGACTTGGGCCAGGGCTTCGGCCCGGATGGTTGGGTACACGTCGGCGGGTAGGAGATCGCGCCCGTTTTGGCCCAGCAGGCCCAGGCCCAGGGGCTGCTCGGGGCCTAGTTTTTCCGGGTGGTGCCGGCGCAAGTACCGCTCGCACTGTTGGTCGATGGCCGCATTGAGGAAAAAGGCCAAGATGATGGGGGCCGGGCCGTTGATGGTCATGCTCACCGAGGTGGCGGGGTGGCACAAGTCGAACCCGGCGTAGAGTTTCTTGGCATCGTCGAGGGTGGCCACGCTCACGCCCGAGTTGCCGACTTTCCCGTAAATGTCGGGCCGGGGGGCGGGGTTTTCGCCGTAGAGGGTTACGCTATCGAACGCGGTGGACAGCCGCTTGGCCGCCTGGCCTTTCGACAAAAAATGGAACCGGCGGTTGGTTTTATCAGGCCCGCCCTCGCCCGCGAACATGCGCGCGGGGTCCTCTCCCTGGCGCTTGAGCGGGAATACGCCCGCCGCATAAGGGAAAAAGCCGGGCGCATTTTCGCGCAGCAGCCAACCCAGCACCTCCCCCCAGGCTTGGTAGCGCGGCAGGGCCACTTTGGGGATTTTGAGGCCCGAAAGGGTCAGGCTGTGCAGGTCTTGCTCCACCACTTTGTCGCGCACTTGGAACTGGTACTGGTCGGCCTGATAACGCTGCTGCATAGCGGGCCAGTCGGCTAGCAAGGCCCGGCACTCGGGGGCCAGTTGGGCCTCCAGGGCTTGGTAACGGGCCGCCAAGTCTTGCAGATAGTCAGGTTCGCCGGTTTGGTAAGCCACGGCGGCCACCCGTTGGGCACTTTGCTCCACAATGCCCACCTTGGTCTGGCCCGCCTCGGCCCGCAGTAACGCAATGGTGCCGTGCAGTTGATAAAGGCGGTCGGCCAGGGCGCACTGCTCGGTGGCCCAGCGGTCGTAGGTTTCGCAGGCATCGGCGATCTCGGCCAGGTAACGCACCCGGTCAGGGGGGATGAGCGTGGCCGCCCCCGCCCCGGTGGCCAACTGCGGCGGGGGGAACGCCGCCCGGCCCGGGGCTAGTTTCTGGTTCAGCTTGGCCATGAGGGCCGCGAACAATTGGTTGGTGCCCGCATCGTTAAATTGGCTGGCAATGGTGCCCAGCACGGGCAGGGCCTCGTCGGGGCCGTCCCAAAAATTGCGGTTGCGGCGGTACTGCTTGCGCACGTCGCGCAGCGCATCCAGCGAGCCGCGCTTGTCAAATTTGTTGATGGCGATAAAATCGGCGAAATCGAGCATATCGATCTTTTCCAACTGGGTTTGGGCCCCGTATTCGTTGGTCATCACGTACAGCGACACGTCGGCGTGCTCGGTGATCTCGGTATCGGACTGGCCGATGCCGCTCGTTTCGACCACCACCAAGTCGAACCCGGCCGCCCGGCACACCGCAATGGCCGCCGCCACGTGGCGGCTCAAAGCCAGGTTGGCTTGCCGGGTGGCCAATGAACGCATGTACACCCGGCCCTGGGCCAGGTCGGGGTGCAGGCTGTTCATGCGGATGCGGTCGCCGAGTAAGGCCCCGCCGGTTTTGCGCTTGCTGGGGTCCACCGAAATGACGGCCAGGGTAGAGTCTGGGTAGGCCAGCAAAAAGCGGCGCACCAACTCGTCCACCAGCGACGATTTACCCGCCCCGCCGGTGCCCGTTACGCCCAACACGGGCGGCAGGCTGGCCCCGGCCGGGGGGCGCAGCGCGGCAAACGCGGCCTCAAACTGGTCAGGATGGTTCTCGGCCAAGCTGATGAGGCGGGCCAGCAACTGGTGGTTGCGCCAAGTGAGGGCGGGCAAAACGGGGGCGGCGGTCATGGGCGTGTTATTCTAGTTGGTAAACCCAAAGGTAGGGCACGGGAGGTTAAGGCACATGATGGCAAGCACCGTCCGCAATTGCGGGGCTTGCCCTAAATTTGTCCCGTATGCACCCCCCAACTTCTTCCTGGCTTCGCGGTATTTACACCGGCACTTTGGTGGCCATTGGCAGTTTGGCCATTGGCCTGGGCTGTTTATTATGGCCCGAGCCGGGGCCGCCCAAGGCAGCCTCCGTGGCCACGCCAAGGCCGCCCGCCCCGGAGCCTACCGCCACTTGGCAAGCCCCGGCGGAGCAGGCCATCCCGCCCGGCCCGGCGGGCGAGCGGGTGCGCTATGGACGCGAGTTGGTGACCCGCACGGCTTTTTACCTAGGCCCGCGCGGGCGGGTGGCCACCCTCACCAACGGCATGAACTGCCAAAATTGCCACCTGGCGGCGGGCACCCAGTTTTGGGGTAACAACTTCGCCGCCGTGGCCCCCACTTACCCCAAGTTCCGCCCACGGTCCGGCACGGTAGAAGACATTTACAAGCGCATCAATGATTGTGTGCAGCGCAGCCTCAACGGCCAGCCGCTAGCCCGGCAAAGCCCGGAAATGGAAGCCTTGGCCGCTTACATCAACTGGGTGGGCCAGGCGGTGCCCAAGGGCGAAAAGCCGCCCGGCAGCGGCATCTATCAACTGCCGTACCTGGACCGCCCGGCCGATCCGGGGCGGGGCCAGGTGGCCTATGCGCAACATTGCGCGCGCTGCCACCAAACCAACGGCCAGGGCCAGCCCACGCCCGACGGCCACGGATACACCTACCCGCCGCTGTGGGGACCTAACAGTTACAACACGGCTGCCGGGCTGTATCGGTTGGCCCATTTTGCGGGCTACATTAAAATGAACATGCCGCAGGGAGCTACCTGGCAGAGTCCGCTGCTCACCGACGAGGAAGCTTGGGACCTGGCCGCGTATGTGAACTCGCGCCCGCGCCCGCAACGGCACTTCGCCGCCGACTGGCCCGACGTGGCCCAGAAGCCGGTGGATCACCCGTTCGGGCCTTTTACGGACGGTTTCAGCGAGGCCCAGCACAAATACGGCCCCTTCGGCCCGATCGAGGCGGCCCGCCAAAAACCATAAAGCCGAACAATTTCTCAAAAAAAAGAGAAGTTATTCGTTGAAAACGAACGACTTAAACGAATGCAGGGGAGACATTATAATTGCTGGAACGAGGATTGGGACTGGGAAAGGCATCGGTTCACAGTAGGCCGATTTTTTAGATTGTCCATCCTTTTTTAACCTTGCCCCCTTATGCGCTACTATCTGATCGCGGGTGAAAAATCGGGGGACCTGCACGGGGGCAACCTGGTGCGGGCCTTGCGCACCCACGACCCGGCGGGCCAGTTTAGGGCCTGGGGCGGCGATGAGATGCAGGCCGCCGGGGCCGAGTTAGACCAGCACATCCGCCACACGGCGTTTATGGGCATTGTGGAAGTGATAAAGCACTTGCCCAAAATCCTCGGCTTTTTGCGGACCTGCCGGGAGCAAGTGGCCGCCTTCGCGCCGGATGTGCTCATTTTGATCGACTACGCCGGGTTTAACCTGCGCATGGCGGCCTGGGCCAAAAAACGCGGGATCCGGGTGTTCTATTACATCTCGCCTAAAATTTGGGCCTGGCGGCAGTCGCGGGGCTGGCGCATTAAGGCCACGGTGGACCGCATGTTTGTCATCATGCCTTTTGAACGGGAGTTTTACCAGCGGTTTGGCTACGCGGTGGACTACGTGGGCAACCCTTTGCTAGACGCGGTGAAGCAGTTTACCCCCCAGCCTGATTTTAAGGCCACCCACGGACTGGACGAACGGCCCCTGGTGGCCCTGCTGCCCGGCAGCCGCCGCCAAGAGGTGCGTTCCATGCTGCCCACCATGACCCAACTACCCGCCTATTTTTCTGATTATCAATGGATAATGGCCGGAGTGAATACCCTATCTGCCAGCGAGTACGCGCCCGCCGAGGCCGCAGGCATCAAAGTGATCGTGGGCCAAACCTACAACCTGCTGGCCTTGGCCCGGGCGGCGGTGGTCAACTCGGGCACGGCCACGTTGGAAACGGCCCTGTTTCAAGTGCCGCAAGTGGTGGCTTACCAGGCCCACTGGCTCACCGCCCTGGCCGCCCGTTGGGTGCTCAAAATCCCTTATGTATCGTTGGCCAACCTGGTGGCGGGCCAGGCCATTGTGCCCGAGCTACTCCAGGGCGAGTTTAACCCGGCCAACCTGCGGGCGCACCTGGCCGCGATTTTGGCAGGCCCAGCCCGAGAGGCCCAACTAGCTCATTACCAAGGCTTACGCCAGCAAATGGACACGGGTCAAAGTGCTTCGGCCCTGGCCGCCCAGCTCATGTGGCAGTATTTGCAAGCCAGTGGCAAAATATCCTACTAATCCTAAAATGACTTAATGATTGCAGGATTAAATGATTGTTTTCCTCCGATTATCAATTATTTAAAAGATAGAAAATAAACAATTCCGATCTGATTTTGACCTCGGTCTAAAAGTACTTAAAACGAGTTGCCTCCATAGTCTAGCTAGCCTTCTAATCCCACAACTATCAATGCCATTGGGCCGGGCCGCCCATTTTTGTTACCATATCTGCCCAATAAAGTATTTATTTGCGTAAACGCCCCCTGTGGTGGGCACTACTCTTTTTGTCGTTTTTGGAGAAACTGCCCTTGGCAAATGAAAACAATCCGCTCTTACATTGACTACCTGCAACACTACCAACACAGTACCGACAATCCGGAGGCTTTCTGGGCCGAGGTAGCCAGCCATTTCCGTTGGCAAAAACCTTGGCACTCGGTGCTGCAATGGAGTTTTAATCCGTATCAAGTGCGTTGGTTTGAAGGGGCGCAGCTCAACCTGAGCGAAAACTGCCTGGACCGCCACCTGGCCACCCAGGGCGAGCAAACGGCCATTATCTGGGAACCGAACGACCCCCAAGCCCCCGTGCGTCGCCTCAGTTACCGCGAGCTGTACGAACAGGTGAACCAATTTGCCAACGTGCTCAAAAACAACGGGGTGCGCAAAGGCGACCGGGTGTGTATTTATATGCCCATGGTGCCCGAAGCGGCCGTGGCCATGCTCGCCTGTGCGCGGGTGGGGGCCATCCACTCGGTGGTGTTCGCGGGGTTTTCGGCCCAGGCCCTGGCCGACCGCATCAACGACGCCACCTGCTCGTTGGTGCTCACCGCCGATGTGGGCCAACGCGGTAGCAAACAACTGGACATTAAGGCCATTGTGGACGAGGCCCTGGCCGCCTGTCCCAGCGTGCAGCGGGCCATTGTGCTGCAAACCACCCCCAAAGGCTGCCCCATGCACCCCACCCGCGACCGCTGGTGGCATACCGAGCTGGCCCAGGCCGCCGCCGACTGCCCGCCCGAGCCGATGGAGGCCGAGGACATGTTGTTCATTCTTTACACTTCTGGTTCCACGGGCAAGCCCAAAGGCGTGGTGCATACCTGCGGCGGCTACATGGTGTACGCGGGCTACACCTTTGCCAACGTGTTTCAATACCAACCCGCCGAGGTGTATTGGTGCACGGCCGATGTGGGCTGGATCACCGGCCACTCGTATTTGCTGTACGGCCCGCTGCTAAACGGGGCCACTACGCTCATGTTCGAGGGCATCCCCACTTACCCCGACCCCGGCCGCTTTTGGCAAGTTTGCGAGAAACACCGCGTCAACATCTTTTACACCGCCCCCACGGCCATCCGCTCGCTCATGAGTTTTGGGGAGAAATACCCCGCCGCCTATGACCTATCGTCGCTGCGGGTGCTCGGCTCGGTGGGCGAGCCGATCAACGAAGAAGCCTGGCACTGGTACCACGACAACGTGGGCCGGGGCCGCTGCCCCATTACTGACACCTGGTGGCAAACCGAAACCGGTGGGGTGATGATTGCCCCGCTACCGCGCATTACGGTCCAAAAGCCTACGTTTGCCACCTTGCCGCTGCCGGGCATCCAGCCCATTTTGGTGGACGATAAAGGCCACGAAATCTCGGGCAATCCCGCCGAGGGCAACTTGTGCCTCAAATTCCCCTGGCCGGGCATGTTGCGCACCACCTACGGCGACCACTCCCGCTGCCAGCAAAACTACTTTGCCACGTATCCGGGCCTTTATTTTACGGGCGATGGCTGCCGCCGCGACGAAGACGGCTACTACCGCATTACCGGCCGGGTGGACGACGTGATCAACGTGTCCGGCCACCGCATCGGCACGGCCGAAGTAGAAAACGCCATCAACGAACACCCCATGGTGGTGGAAAGCGCGGTGGTGGGCTACCCGCACGACATCAAAGGCCAGGGCATCTACGCCTACGTGATCTGTTCCGATGCCCCGGCCGATGCCGACGAGTTCCGGCGGGAGGTGCTCCGCGAGGTTACCCGCGTGATCGGCCCCATTGCCAAGCCCGATGTGGTGCAATTGGTGGACGGCCTGCCTAAAACCCGCTCCGGCAAAATCATGCGGCGCATCCTCCGCAAAATTGCCGAAGGCGAAACCGCGAACTTTGGCGATACCACTACCCTGCTGGACCCTACCGTGGTGGACCGCATCAAGGCCGGGGCCGCCGGGCTGCGGGGGTAAACTTGCGGCCCGCATACCGGCGGTGGCCCGTGCGCCCGCGCGGGCGGGTTGCGATTGACCACCTCTTCATTCCCCGGAAAACCTGTTCAAGCGGGCTTTTGGCCGTTTTTGGGCATTTTTACGTCCAGTTTCACCTTTCCCTCTATTTTATGTTTCGTTTGAAGACAACTATTTACGTTTTTGCGATGGCCACCTGGGGCCTTAGTGCTTGCGGTGGCGGCGGGCAAACCTCGCAGGGCGAGGCAACCACCGGCACCGAAGCCAAAAAAATCCGGGTGGGCCTTATTCCTAAAGGTTCTACCCACACCCACTGGAAAACCGTGCAGGCGGGTGCCCAGAAAGCCGCCAACGAGCTGGGCGTGGAACTGCTGTGGCAAGGCCCCATCAAAGAAGACGACCGCCAGGCCCAGGTGCAAACCGTACAAAACTTTATCAGTCAAGGGGTGGACGTGCTGGGCATTGCCCCGCTGGATGCCCAGAGCCTAGTGCCCCAGGTGCAACAGGCCATCAAGCGCGGCATCCCTGTCCTGGTCTTCGACTCGGCCCTCGGCTCGGAGGATTACAGCAGCTACATTGCCACCAACAACCACAAGGGCGGCCAACTCTGCGCCGACCGCCTGGCCGAGGTGATGGGCAAAAAGGGTAAGGTACTGGTACTGCGCTACGCCGAAGGCTCGGCCAGCACGCTGGAGCGGGAAGCGGGCTTTCTGGAAAAGATCAAGCAATACCCAGACATCCAAGTAGTTTCGGACAATCAATTTGCCGGGGCCACCATGGAAAAGGCTTTCCAGGTATCCCAAAACCTGCTCAACCGTTTCCCCGATCTCGACGGCGTATTTTGTTCCAACGAGTCGGCCACCCAGGGCATGTTGCGGGCCTTGGAGCAAGCCGCTTACCGCCAGGGTAGCTATAAGTTCGTCGGTTTCGACTACAACCAAACCCTGATTGATGCGGTGAACAATCAAAAAATCCAGGGCCTGGCCATGCAAGACCCGTTTAAAATGGGTTACGAAAGCGTGCGGGCCGCCGTGGCCATCTACAAAAAGCAGCCCGTGGAGCGGCTCATCGACACCGGGGTAATTATGATGACGAAAGAAAATTTCCAGTCGGCCGAAGTCCAAAGCTTGCTCAGCAGCAAAGTCCAATAGAGTTTTTGCATATTGAAAATCAGATAGTTGACTTAAACAGACCTCTTGTCTGCCACCTCCTACGCGCTTCAAAATTGCGTCCCCTCCCCGACGGACGACCAAAAGCGAATGAGCTTTTGGGGCGAGCCAGTGCGGTTGGCCAGGGTGGGGCCAAAAAGAGT
>JALONO010000162.1 GCA_025454895.1 Bernardetiaceae bacterium | reverse complement strand
AGCCTGTACAAACCCGCGATTGAAAAAGTATATGAGAAGATGAAGAAACTTGCCAAAGGCATGCCCGCCCTGCCATTCACGCTGCGGAACGAAAAGGGCGAGAAAGTCCAGTTGGCCGATTTCAAGAACAAAATTGTCTATCTGGACTTCTGGGCCTCGTGGTGCGGGCCATGCATCCAGGAAATGAAGGCTTCCAAGCCGGTAAAAGAACGTTTCAAGGATAACCAGGACTTGGTGTTCCTCTATGTGTCCCACGAGGTGCGGGGCGTAAACCTCTGGGCCGAGCAAGCCTGGCAAGACCCGGTGGCCAGGGCGTACAACATCGTGGGCATCCCCAAATATTACCTCATCGATGGGCAGGGCAATTTCGCGACCCCGCCGCCCCGGGCCAGCATGGACGGGGGCAAGAGCCTGATCAAAGCTTTGGAAGAGGCCCTGGCCACGTTGAAAAAGTAGAAGTTCAATTGCTGGTTATTTGGCCATTAGCTGGTTTTGCCGCTTAGGCAGCCAGCTAATGGCGTTTTATTAAGACGCATTAGACTTCTGTTACATAACTCATACCTCTGGCGGGCCAGTTCGGTAGGCTCCTTGAAAGTAAAAACAAGGCGAATAATGCTCAGTTAATAGAACTCTTGCACATTGCCCGTACTCAGGTCGAAATTGCGTCCCGACGGGGGGGATAGGGTGGGCCAAAAAAGGGTGGATTTTGAACGAAAACCCAGCCCTTAGCCCAGCCAGAAATCTAATTTGCAAGAGGTCTAATGTACTTGTCCATAACAATACAGGCTATCCAACAGAAGTTACGCATTTGGCAGCGTTTTTTTGGCTAGGTGTCCGCCTGGGGGCTGCCTTGGCGGGTGTAGAGGGCGTAATAGGCCCCTTGCCGTTCCAGGAGGGCCTGGTGGGTGCCTTCTTCCAAAATTTGCCCCTGGCGGATCACCAAAATCCGGTCCGCGTTGCGGATGGTGGACAACCGGTGGGCGATGATGATGGCCGTGCGCCCGCGTACCAGTTGGGCCATGCCCCGCTGAATGCGCGCCTCGGCCAGGGTATCCACCGACGATGTGGCCTCGTCCATGACCACGATTTTAGGATCCTTGAGCATGGTGCGGGCAAACGAGATGAGTTGCTTTTCGCCCACGGACAGGTTGCCGCCCTCTTCGCCCACCTGCTCGTCCAACCGGGGGATAAAGTCTTCGCCACCCACTAGTTGCAGCACTTGGGCAATTTCTTGGTCAGTGGCTTGCGCGTGGCCGTAGCGCAGGTTGTCGCGCAGGGTGCCAGCAAATAGGTGCGGGGTTTGCAAAATCACGCCCAGTTGGCGGCGCAGGCTGTGGAGGGTGCGCTCGCGGTAGTCGGTACCCTCGATGAGCAGGCTGCCGCCCGTGGGTTCATAGAAACGGCAGACCAGGCTGGCCAAGGTGCTTTTGCCCTCGCCGGTGGGGCCAACCAGGGCCACCTGCTCGCCCGCGCGGATGCGCAGGTTGAAGCCCCGCAGAATGGGTTTGTCGGCCACGTAGTGAAAATCGACCTGGCGGAACTCGATCTCGCCCCGGAGCGGGCCGTAGTCGGTAACGCCGGGCCGGTCGGTAATGGCGGGCTGTTCATCAATGAGCGAAAAGATGCGCTCCCCGGCCGAGATGCTGCTCTGGGCCGTGGCGTAGAACCGGGTAATGTCCAAAATGGGTTCGAAGATGTGGCGGGCATAGCCGAAAAAGGCGGCCAAAATGCCCACGCTGATGCCCCCGGTTTGGGCCAGGGCCAGGTTACCGCCCAGGTAGATCACGGCGGCGGCGGCCACGCTGCCCGTCATCACCACCAGGGGCAAGTACATGGCCGAGTAAAAGAACGATTTGTAGGAAAATTGCCGCATCCGGTCGCTCATTTGCCTAAACTGGGCCGTGGCGCGCTCCTCCTGGCCCGTGGTTTTGTTTACTTCCAGGCCGTTGATGTTTTCGTTGAAGTTGGCCGTCATCTCGCTGTTCATTTTGCGGGCTTGGCGCGAGTACTTTAGGATGAGCATCCGCAGCCGCACCGAAAGCAAGAGCAGCACCGGAATGGTGAGCACCACGGCCAGGGCCAGCCGCCAATCGATCCAAAACATGGCCAGCATGGAGGCGGCGATCATGCTGATGCCCCACACCAGTTCCAGCAGGCCCCAGGAAATGACCTCGGCCACCCGGTCCGTATCGGACGAGAGGCGGGCCAGCAGCCAGCCCACCGCCGAGCGGTCGTAAAAAGAGAACGACAACCGCTGCAAGTTGTCGAACATGAGCTTGCGCAGGTCGTAGATGACGTGCTCCATGAGCCGCCCGGCCGCCACGATGAACGCCCAAATGCCCACTACCTGCACCAAAATAACCCCTAGGTACAGCCCGCCATACCGCCAGAACCCGGCCGCCATTTGGGCCGCCCGTTGAGCCGGGGGTTGCTGGGCCAGGGGGGCCACCAACCCGTCGATGTAGGCGGCCCAGAGGATGGGGTACGCCGAGTCGAGCAGGGCCACCCCGGTGGCCGAAATCACCAACAGCCACAGATAGCGCGGGTACTGGCGGCTGTAAGCAAAAATCCGCTTCAGAAACGGCCAGAGGGGTTTTTGGCCGGTAAATTCCTGTTCTTCAAGTTGGTTTTCCATGCGATGGGGGAAACTGTAGCCCAAAAGGTTAAATCGTGGTTAGAGAACCGAGGGCGGGCCAAAGTAGTTCCGGGCACGGTGGTGCTGGAGAAGACCGAGCCGTTTCGAGCAAAACAAGATGGAAAAGCGATCCCCCTCATTGGTCTAGCCATTAGTGAGGATTGGCCCCGCCCCTAGTTGGTCGGGTAGGTAGCGGCCGTTTTCGCATAAAGGGGCCAGTTGGTCGCGCACCCAGGCCATTACTGGGGCTTCGTGGGCGGCCGGGTACAGCAAGTGTACGTTAGGCCCGGCATCGAGGGTAAAGCAGACAGGAATGCCCGTGGCCTGGCGGTAGGCCCGCAGCCGGGCAATAATGGCCAGGGTATTGGGCTGCATAAGAGTGAACGAGGGCGACGAGTTCATCATTAACCCGTGCAGGGTGAGGGCCTCGTTTTCCACAATCTCGATAAAAGTGGCCAGGTCGCCGTTGGCCAGCACTTCCACCAGCGTGGTCGTGTGGGTGCGGGCCTGCTGGTAACGCACCTGGGCGTAGGGGTGCCCCTGCATGAGCGCGTGCCCGGCCCGGCTCGACACCGATTTTTCGGCCCCGCTCACGATCAAAATGGTGTCGTGGTAATCAGCAAACTCCGGGTGCAGGGCGGTGGGCAACGGTACGGCAAACTCGTCGGACGAGCCGGGCACGGCCGGGGTGCTCCCCCACACCGTGGCCCCCCCGTACACCGACCGGCACGCACTGCCCGAGGCCAACCGCGCCCAGCGCGAGGCTTGGCGGTAAAACTCGGCCGGGGCGGGGGCGTGCCCGGCCACTTGGCTGGCCAAAGTGCTTAGGCACAGGGCCAAGGCCCCCATGCTGGAAGCCGACGAGGCAATGCCCGCCGAGTGCGGAAACGTGTTGCGGGAGCGGATTTGCAAGTCCAGCCCGGCCAAAAATGGCATTTCCGGGGCCTGGCTGCGCAAAAACTGGGCGATTTTTTCCCGGAATTTTTCGTTCGGTTGGTCCTCGAACCAGAAGTTGAGGGTCCAGGCCGGGCCGCCGTTGGGGGTGTAACGAAGCTCCATTTGGGTGCAGGCTTGCTGCAAGGTGAAGCTCACCGAGGGGTTTTGGGGCAATTGCACCCCGTGTTTGCCCCAGTATTTTACCAGGGCGATGTTAGACGGGCACTGCCAAACGATAGGTTGGGGCATAAAAAGCAGAACGAGAGCCGCAAAATTGGGCGTTGGGCGTGGTAATGCCACCGCGAAGGGCCGCCTGATGGTGGTTTTTTAATGGGGGCTGGGGCAAGGCTGGTAACTCCAACCGCTCCCTCGCTCACTCCTCCTCCGTTTCCGATACCGCCTCGCCATCGCGGTAGCGCACGGTTTTGCGCAACTTGCCGTTGGCGTGGTAGTAACGCCACACCCCGTCGCGCTGGTCGTTGCGGTAGCGGCCGCTCATTTTAATGGTGCCCGGGGGGTAATATTCATGGTACAACCCGTGCTTGAACCCGTCGCGGGTTTCCAAGTCGTACTTGAGCGAACCGTCCGGGTAGTGGCCCTGCTGTTTTTTGGCCTTCACGTCGGTGATCTCGATATCGATCGGGTCTTCGCCGGGGGTTTGCTGGTCCACCACAATGGGCAGTTCGCCGCCCTCTACTTTCAACTGGATTTTCGGCTGGTGGGGTTCCAGGTCGGCCTCGGTGGCCTGGCCCGCATCCGCCACCAGCACGGACGGGGGCGCGGCCCGGGTGCTGTCGAACCGCACCGCCATTTTGGTGTCGAACCGGTCGTCGTTGCCGCCCAGTTGGAACCCGATCTGCGAAAACGACACCACGTAGGGCCGGTTTTGCCGGACGGAGCTCCAGGTTTCCCTGGCCACTAGTCCCGGCAGCAGGTTGTACAACATGGGCGTTTGCACATAGGCAAACACGCTGGACGAAGTGTTGAAATTATCCAGAAATGCATCAAAATCAGCGTCTTGGGCCAAGGTTTGCCCCGCTTGGTAGTCGCGGATGATGCGTTTGAGGGTTTCCGGGTGGTTGCTAAAAATGACGTAATTGTCGATGAGCGTGTAATAAGGCTTATCCAACTTGGCGAACAACTTGCCCAGCAACAGCCGGAAGAAATCTTTGATGGCCAGGTACCGGATTTGGTAGCCCTGGTAGTCCACCCCGGTAAACTTGCCGGGCGTGCGCTTGCGCACTTGCTCCTCGATAAATGCCAAGTTTTCACGGGCCTTGTCCAGGTCGGCCACTTTAAGCACGGCGGCCATCTCGTCGGTGCGGCCTTGGCCCTGGGGTTGGGTTTGCACCAGGGCCACCTCGTCGCCCACCCAGCTCACAAAGTGGTCTTTTAGGTTGATTTTGAGCAGTCGCTCCAAGCTTTGCACGCCGTTGCGGTACTCGGCTCCGGCCACCGGGTCTTTGAGGTAAATCTGTTCGGCGTGGTTAAAAAAGGTGGGAAAATCGGCAAAGGCGAAGCTGAGGTAGTAAGCCGCCCCCTGGGGGATCACGCGCTGGGCGCCCAGCCGCCCCCGTCCGGCCCGCAAGGTGGCTTTAAAATAGGAGTCGAGGCTATCTTGCAAATGGGTGTAACCTTGCAGCACCAGCAGTTGGCCCCCGTCTTCCGGCTCAAAGGAAAGCCCGCTGAACGATAGGTCGCGTTGCAGCATATTCACCCACTCGTTTGGCCCGGGCGAGTAGGTTTGGGCCAGGGCGGGCAACTGGGCGTATTGGAGGTAGCATTTGAACAGGCCGCCGCCGCCCACCTCGCTGGTCAGTTGCTGCCAGTGGGGGTCGTCGGCCAGGGTGGGTTGCTCGCGCTGGTCGATGGCCGCCTTCACCAACAGCGACTGGTAGGAAGCCAGCAGTAAGTTGCCCACAAAGGCCACGTGTACGGTTTCCCCGGTTTTTTTGTCGCTAAATCCATTGATGATAAAGCCGTTGTAGTTAGACGAACTGATGACGTAATTGGGCAGGGAAATTTTGGTCCAGAGGTCTTCCACAAACCGGAAGCGGCTGGCCTCGCCCAGGTCCACGGTGAACAAAAACTCGTAGCCCGTGCGCGGGTACGGGTGGGCCGACACCAGCACCGTGCGCGAGCCGACCAATTTGGCCAAGTTGGGGTTTTGGGCAATGCGTTCGTTGAGTTGGTGGGCCGTGGCCGTGAGCTGGGCAAAGTACGGCTGCCCCCGCAAAAACCGCCAGGTGGGGTTGTCCACAATGGCTTGCCAGGTGGCCATGGGCTGGTCGGTTTCCAGCACGTAAATGGCATTGCGGGGCACGGCTTGGATGGGCCGCAGGTAGCCCGCCGGCGGGGTAATGAAGTACCAAACCGCCACCCACACCACCAGTAGCAACACTGCCGAATAAAAAAGACGTTTCATACCGAACGGGCGATGATCATGGTTTTCGACTACGCCAAGTTAATGCGGTTTTGCCAGGGTAAAAAAGGAGAGGTTTGGCAGGACAGTCCTGGCGTTCGGCCAACGGCCAAATCCGTAGTGGGTAAAAATTGCTGATCTCATCTTTTAATGGATTGGTTCAAAGTCAGATAAGCGATTTTTATCGATTAGCCGTTGACACTTCGGCTACGCCCAACGGCAAAACGACGGGCCGAGTTTCGGGTGATTAAAATTTGCTAGAGCCAGTGCCAAATCTAAAAAAACTAGTTGCGGCCCGCTCTTATTGGAACGGTTCTAAATTTGGCCCATTTGTAACAACGGGGCTGCCCGGTGTGTTCAAACTTTGTCATTTATCTAAACCCCATTTTTTATGACTGCCCACATTGGCATCGCCGAAGAACATCTGAAGGCCGTCGCCCTGTCGCTCAATAAGTTGCTGGCCGATGAGTTTGTGCTTTACACCCAAACCCGCAACTACCACTGGAATGTGGAAGGGCCGGGGTTCCACGCCATGCACAAGTTTTACGAAGAACAGTATGAGCAACTGGACGAGATGATGGACAGCGTGGCCGAGCGGGTGCGGGCCTTGGGCCACTACGCCGAGGGCCGCCTGGCCGATTTTTCGGCCCTGACCCGCCTCACCGAGCCTACTACCACCAACGACATCAACACCCAGTTGCGCCACCTGCTGAACGCCCACGAAACCATTATCCGCACCCTGCGGGCCGACATTACTACTTTTGCCGAAACGCATAAAGACCTAGGCACCAGCGACTTTGTAACCGGGTTGATGGAAGACCACGAAAAAATGGCCTGGATGCTGCGGGCGTTTTTGAAATAGCCCAGGCCAGCCAGTAGCCACGGGCAGGCTGGAGAAAGGGCGGTCGACCAAACGTTACCGGGGTTTTAGCCGTAAAACCCCGGTAAATATTGCAACATTACCTCGTTGCGAGCGATTTTTGCCCGGCGGCCGGGTAGGTTTAACCGCTGGTTCGGCTGCTGTTTGGTCATCTGTTTTTTGCTTTTGCCCCTCTGCCCATGCTGGCCCGCTACCGATACCCCCTTTTGCTCGCCCTGCTGGCCGCCGGGTCGTTTTTGCCGTTCCTGGGCGGCCTGCACCTGTTCGACTGGGACGAGGTCAACTTTGCCGAGTGCGCCCGCGAGATGATCATGACGGGCGACTACCTGCGCGTACACGTGGACTACCTGCCGTTTTGGGAAAAACCGCCGCTGTTTATTTGGCTACAGGCCGGGGCCATGCACTTGTTTGGCATTGGCGAGTATGCGGCCCGCTTCCCCAACGCAGTTTGCGGCATTATTACGCTGCTGCTGCTTTACCGCCTGGGGCAAAAATTGTACAACGCCCAATTCGGGTTTTTATGGGCCTTGGCCTATTTCGGGGCCATTTTGCCCAACCTCTACTTTCGCTCCGGCATTATCGACCCGTGGTTCAATCTCTTTATCTTCTTGGCCGTGTACCACGTGGTGCTCTTTCACTGGAAAAAAGACGGCTACTCGGGCCTGGCCCTGGCCTGGGGCCAGTGGGCTTACCTGGCCCTGGCCGGGTTTTGGCTGGGGCTGGCCATGCTCACCAAAGGCCCCGCGGCCCTGGCCATAGTGGGGCTTACCATGGCCGGGTATTGGGGGCTGTCGCGGCTCCGTTTTTACATAAACCCGCTGGAAGCCCTGTTTTTTTTAGCAGTGGCCCTAGTGGTAACGGGCATCTGGTTCAGTATCGAAACGGCCCGCAACGGCCCCTGGTTCGTGAGCACCTTTTTGGTGTACCAGTACCGCCTGTTCAGCACGCCCGACGCGGGGCACGGCGGTTTCTTCGGTTACCATTTTGTGGTGCTGCTCCTAGGTTGTTTCCCCATTTCGGTGTTTGGGCTGCGGGCATTGTTCCCGCAGTTGCAGCAGCATTTATACCAGCGGAATTTCAAAACCTGGATGCTGCTGCTGTTTTGGGTGGTGCTTATTTTGTTTAGCATTGTCAAATCGAAAATCGTCCATTACTCGTCCATGTGCTATTTCCCGCTTAGCTACCTGGCCGCCCTCAGCTTGCACCAAATGCTGGAAGGCAAAATCCAGTTTGCGGGCTGGATGCGCGGCCTGCTGCTGGGCCTGGGCGGGCTACTGGCCACCGTGCTGCTGGCCGTACCGTTTGCGGGGCAAAACCCGGCCTGGGTGCAGGGCCTCATCCAAGACGACCCGTTTGCCCGCGCCAACTTGGATGCCCAGGTAACTTGGCACGGCTGGGAAGCCTTAACCGGGGTGTATTTTTTGGTGATCATAGGGCTAGCGGTGTACTGGCTGGGCCGCCCTGCCCACCAGCTGCGCGGCACGTACACCCTGCTGGGCGGCACCGCCGGGCTGATGCTGCTGGTGGTGTACGTGTTTTTCCCCAAAGTGGAGCCTTATACCCAAGGAGCGGCCATCGACTTCTTCAAAAGCTTGGAAGGCAAAGATTGCTACGCCTATACCAGTGGCTACCGCAGTTATGCCAACTACTTCTACCCCAAAACTTTGCCCGATACCCGCCCCAAGTTCCCCCACGGGCAAGAGTGGGAAGACTACCTCTTTCGCGGCCCCGTGGACAAGGAGGTATTTGTGGCCGCCAAGCTATTTGACGAGGCCCGGCTCGACTCCGTGGCCACCCTGCGCAAGCTCTACGCCAAGAACGGTTTTGTGTTTTATCACCGCCCCAAAACCGGTCATCGGTAAACTTGAGCAGTTTGCTGATTAAAACAAGGTGTTGACGTAATCTCTGTTGAGAAATAAATCCTAAAATGACTAAATGGTTGTTTTATGTGATTATCAATCATTTACGGGGCAAAAAATACGCAATCTCTATTTGATTTTAGTATAATTAAATCCGCCGTAGTTTGTGGGGACTAAACGGTTTTCCTGTGGAGTTTGATTTTGACTAGGTCCGCTCCCAGATTGTGGGGCAAAACACCTATTTCCAAACACCTTACGGTCGCCAGTGCGCGGGCACCTACGGGCACTACCTGCTCAACGTGTCGCCCGAGCACTCTGACCGCATCACCTAAAAAATCGAGGCCTGCGACCTGTCGGAGAAGCCGGGCTGGATCCGCCTGTCGGTGCACCCCACCACCACCGACCGGGAGCTGGACTACCTGTTGGGGGCCGTGGAGCAACTGGCCGCCCAGCACGCCGCCTGGGCCGCCGATTACCAATATTGTTCCCGCCAAAACAATTTCCACCACCGCCAGCCTACCGATACCACCGCCCAAACCGTGGCTGAGTGGTTTGGCCTGGGCCGGACGGTGGCCATGCCCAGGCGCGAGCCAGTGGCCCTATTTGGGTAACCGCATTACGGGGCCGACTGGCTTAATGGCGGCCCCGTTTAGCAAAGCAAACGGCCTGACTTTGGTAAGCCGGGCCGTTTGAGGTTTTAGGCCGATTCTAAAATAAAGT
>JALONO010000161.1 GCA_025454895.1 Bernardetiaceae bacterium | reverse complement strand
CGAGCAACCTGCTTGAACAGATCACCCCCGCCATTCCCTTCGCGCCCGCGATTTGGCAATCCCGATTTTTCTTCCCAAATTTGGCTAAAGCCGCTTTTGGCCACCCCGTTTTGCCCAAACCCCGCCGCTTATGACCAGATCCTCCTTTTTTTTCAGCCTGTTCGCCATTTTAACCACCCATTTGGCGGTAGCCTCCCACATTTTGGTGCCCATGGACGAGGCCCAGAAAAACCACCTCAAAGCCTACGGCGTAACTTACTGGGTGCTGGCCCAGCAAGGAGAAGCCGAGTGGCTGCTCAACTACCGGGGCGGCAGTTTCATGTTTAAGCACGCCCAGGCCCTCGAGAACGAACTGGTGGTGCGCGGCATCAGCTACGAAGTAGTCAGCGATGCCCAGGCCGCCCAGATCAAGGAGCAAATTGCCGAACCGGAGGCCAACATGGACGTGATGGAACTGCACGTGCCGCCCAAAATCGCGGTGTACTCGCCCAAGAGCAAACAGCCCTGGGACGACGCCGTTACCCTGGCCCTCACCTACGCCGAAATCCCGTACACCATCCTGTTCGACGACGAGGTGATGGAAAACCAATTGCCCCGCTACGACTGGCTACACCTCCACCACGAAGACTTTACCGGCCAGTTTGGCAAAATGATCCGCCATTTTAAAGGAGCCGCTTGGTACCAGGCCCAAGTGCAAGAAGCCCAAGAAATTGCCCGTAAACACGGCTTTGCCAAGGTAAGCCAACTCAAGGCCGCTGTGGCCGCCCGCATCCGCGATTTTTGTGCGGGCGGGGGCTTTATGTTCGCCATGTGCTCCGCCACCGACACCTACGACATTGCCCTGGCCGCCTCCGGGGTGGACATCTGCGAGGCCGCTTACGACGGCGACGGCCTGGACCCGGCCGCCAACCGCAAGCTGGATTTTAGCCAAACCTTGGCGTTCCACAACTTCACCATCGAGCTAGACCCCTACAACCTCGAGTATTCCGATATCGACAACCGGGCCTCCGAGCGCCAGGTCAGCGAGCGCAACGACTTCTTCAAGCTGTTCCAATTTTCGGCCAAGTGGGACCCCATCCCCACCATGCTTACCCAAAACCACCAGTTCAACCTCAAGGGTTTTATGGGCCAAACCACCGCGTTTAAAAAGCGGGTGCTTAAACCGCAGGTGATCATTTTGGCCGAAAACAAAGGGGCCCAAGAGGCCCGTTACCTGCACGGCGTGTGCGGGCGGGGCTTCTGGACCTTCTACGGCGGCCACGACCCCGAAGACTACGAGCACCGCCTCGACGAGCCGCCCACCGACCTCAACCTGCACCCTAACTCGCCCGGCTACCGCCTCATTTTGAATAACATTTTGTTCCCGGCGGCCAAGAAAAAAAAGCAGAAAACCTAGCCCGGGCCAGCTTTTATGGCAAACTTGTTGAACTCACTGAGGCACGGCCAGGCCCAGTTTGGTTTTTTTAACCCCCGGCTTGGCCACCAATGGCGTAAATTTGCCCACATCCAAATCTGAATTGCCATGCGCAAATTATGGTTATTGGCCAGTTTCGTGCTCCTTGCTGGCCAGGCGTTGGCCTCCCACATTTTAGTGCCCATGGACGAGGCCCAGAAAAACCACCTCAAAGCCTACGGCCTCACCTACTGGGTGCTCGCCCAACAAGTGGAGGCGGAGTGGCTGCTCAACTACCGGGGCGGCAGTTTTATGTTCAAGCAATCGCAACGGTTCGAGAACGAGCTGGTGATCCGGGGCGTGAGCTACGAGGTGATCAGCGACGCCCAAGCCCTGGGCATCAAAGAGCAAATTGCCAGCCCCGAGGCCAATATGGATGTGATGAAACTCGAGGTGCCCCCCAAAATCGCAGTGTATTCGCCCAAGAGCAAGCAACCCTGGGACGACGCCGTTACCCTGGTGCTCACCTACGCCGAAATCCCCTACGACGTGATTTTTGACGACGAGGTGATGAGCGATGCCCTGCCCAAATATGACTGGTTGCACCTCCACCACGAGGATTTTACCGGCCAGTACGGCAAATTTTACCGCAGTTACAGCGGCTACCCTTGGTACCAAGCCCAACAGCAAGAGGCCGAAGAATTGGCCCGCAAGTACGGTTTCAAAAAGGTGAGCCAGCTCAAACTGGCCGTGGTCAAACGCATCCGCGATTACTGCGCCGGGGGCGGGTTCTTGTTCGCCATGTGCTCCGCCACCGATACCTACGACATCGCCCTGGCCGCCGAGGGCCTCGATATTTGCGACGTGGTGTACGACGGCGACCCCTACGACCCCGCCGCCAACAACAAATTGGACTTTAGCAAAACCTTTGCTTTCCAAAACTTCAAGATTGAGCTAGACCCCTTCGAGTACGAGTACGCCAATATCGACAACCAGCAGCGCGAGCGCGGCCTCACCGAAAAAAACGATTATTTCAAACTGTTCCAATACTCGGCCAAGTGGGATCCCGTGCCCACCATGCTCACCCAGAACCACGTAACCAACATCAAAGGCTTTATGGGCCAAACCACGGGTTTCAAAAAGGCCCTCATCAAACCCGAGGTGGTGATCATGGGCGAGACCAAAAGTGCCAACGAGGCCCGGTACATCCACGGCACGTTTGGCAAGGGCACTTGGACCTTCTACGGCGGCCACGACCCTGAAGACTACCAGCACTACGTGGGCGAGGAGCCTACCGATCTGAACCTGTACCCTACCTCGCCGGGTTTCCGCCTCATTTTGAACAACATCCTGTTCCCGGCGGCCAAAAAGAAAAAGCAGAAAACGTAGTCGGCCGAGGTGTTAGCCCTATACCAAAATCATAGCGGTTGCGTATCTTCTGTTTTTTTAAGTGATTGACAATCCAATGGAAAAATCATTTAATCATGCAACCATTTAGTCATTTTAGTGTTGTACCAAACTTCTACCCGCTGATCCCGGCCTGAGTTGCCCCCAACAAAAAAAGCAGCCCAACGGACTGCCTTTGCGGGTCAGCGAAACCTAACCCAGGGTGATGAAGCCACAAATTGGCCCAAGATGGGCAGTTCGTTACTTCTTGTATTTCTTCATGAACTTCTCCACCTGGCCAGCGTTAGCCAAAAAGTTTTGCTTGCTGCCAGTGTAGAAGGGGTGCGAATACGAGCTAATCTCGATTTTTACCAACGGATAAGTGTTGCCGTCTTCCCATTGGATGGTGTCGCGTGACTCTACCGTGGAGCGCGACATGAACTTGGTATTGCTCTGCATGTCCCAAAAAATCACCGGGCGATAGTTGGGATGGATGTCTTTTTTCATGATCTATAAGGCAGTTTGTGGATGCGCTTGCTAAAACGAGCGGCAAAATTAAAGCAAGCGCGCTAATCCTCAAAATTTTGCCCGTCTTTTTCGGCCTGGACAATGAGGTCGATTTGCTGCTCGGCCTCCCGCAATTTTTCGCGGCAATAGTTGAGCAGGTAGTAGGCCCGCTGCACCTGGGCCGACAGTTCCTCCACGCCCACCAGGTTGTCTTCGAGGGCTTGGCGGAGCTCTTCCAGTTCGGCCAGGGCGGCCTGATAGCTAACGGGGGGTTGCACGGTTAAAAATGGAAGTTCACGGTCCGCTTCACTTCCGGCGAAAGGCTGAGGGCCACCGGGCAGGTAAGAGCCGCGTTTTTGAGCATTTGCCGTTGTTTATCCGTCAGTTGGGGATTGGGCAAGTACATATCCACCACAATCTCGGCGATGCGGCGGGGGCTGGCCGCCATGATCTTTTCCACCTCGCAGCGCAAGCCGGTGAGGTCAATGCCCTCGCGCTGGGCCAAAATGCCCATGGTGGTCATTTTGCAACTGGCCAGCGAGATGCAGGTGAGGTCGGTGGGCGAAAACGCCTCGCCCCGGCCGTGGTTGTCGGTAGGGGCATCGGTGTTGATGTGCGTGCCCGACTTGAGGTGGATGGCCTCGGTGCGGAGCTGGCCCTGGTACTCGTTAGTGAACTGGAACATGGCGATAACGGCGGTTAAGCGGGGCCGCCCCTGGGTGGGTGGCGACACGCCCGGCGGGCAAAGTTAGGGGAAATTGCCGTGCGGTGGCGTTACTTTGGGGCAACGGGCGGCTCCGGGGCCGCCCAGGTGGCCGCGCACGGGAGCGTTAGCGTACCGAAACGTCGGCCCGGCCCGGACAAAGCCGTACCCGGAGTAGGCAACGCCCCCGATCCCGCACCCAAAACCCTAGCCAAACCTCTAAAGGGCAAGGCAACCCGAGGGGCATTTTTTGTAAAACCTAGGTTATCTCAAAATCAAATAGAGATTGTGTATTTTCCGTCTTTTAAATGATTGATAATCAAATAGAGCAATCATTTAGTCATTTTAGTATTATGAAGAAGCAAACCCACCTGCTATGAATAAAAAAAAGATCGTGAACGACCCGGTGCACGGCTTCATCAGCATCCCCAACGAACTGATTTTCGATGTGGTGAACCACCCGTACTTTCAGCGGTTGCGGCGCATTAAGCAACTGGGCCTCACTGAGCAGGTGTACCCGGGGGCGATCCACACCCGGTTCCACCACGCGCTGGGGGCCATGCACCTGATGAGCCTGGCCCTGCAAACGCTGCGCAGCAAGGGCCATTACATTTGGGAGGCCGAGCAGGAAGCCGCCCTGCTGGCCATTTTGCTGCACGACGTGGGCCACGGGCCGTTTTCGCACGCGCTGGAAACAGCACTGCTCACCAACATCCCCCACGAGGCGGTATCGCTGCTGATGATGGAGCGGCTCAACGAAGAATTTGACGGCGCCCTCCACCTGACCATCGAGATGTTCCGGGGCAGCTACCCGCGCCGGTTTTTCCACCAATTGGTGTCGAGCCAGTTGGACATGGACCGGCTCGATTACCTGCAGCGCGACAGTTTTTTCACGGGCGTGCAGGAGGGCACCATCAGCCCGGAGCGGATTATTAAAATGCTGGACGTGCACGACGACCGGCTGGTGGTGCAGGCCAAGGGCATTTACAGCATCGAGAATTTTTTGGTGTCGCGGCGGCTCATGTACTGGCAGGTGTACCTGCACAAAACCACGGTGAGCACCGAGCAGATGCTGATCCAGGTAATAGGCCGGGCCAAGTGGCTGTACCGCAACGGCGGGCGGCCGTTTGTTACCCCGGCCCTGGAGCCGTTTTTCGAGCACGATGTGGGCTGGGACGAGTTTAAGCAAAACCCGGCGTTCTTGTCGGCCTTTGCCGCTCTTGACGATTATGACGTGTGGGGCAGCCTCAAGTTTTGGGTGGCCCACCCAGACCCCGTGCTGGCCCGGCTGAGCCGGATGCTGCTGGACCGCCGCCTATTAAAAGTGCGCCTGGAAAACGAGAAAATCGCCCCGGCCGAAATTGAGGAACGCCGCCGCCAGGTGGCCGCCAAATGGGGCCTTATCCCTGCCGAGGCCAGTTATTTTGTGGGCTACGGGGCCGTAACCAACGCCGCCTACCAGCCCAAAGACGATGCCGGGATCGGAATTTTGACCAAGCACGGCCAGGTGGTGGACGTAGCCGAAGCCTCAGACCTGCCCAACATCAAGGCGTTAACCAAAATTGTGAAGAAATACTACTTCTGCTACCCCAAAGATATTTAGCTTTGCGACCTAGTTCGGGGATGCTGTCTGGACAAAACGCTCGTGCCCTGCACAAGCGAGCCGCCCGCTGGCCCGCCAAATGGGGAATTTAGCACTGACTTACGCATGGAATTTACGGTCCAACAGATTGCTGAGGTTTTGCGCGGCGAAGTGAGGGGCGACCATCTACAAAAAGTTTATCGGCTTGCCAAAATCCAAGAAGCCCAGCCGGGCGAGATCGCCTTTCTTTCTAACCTAAAATACGAGCCGTTTGCGTACACCACCCAAGCTACGGCCCTCATTATCAGCCGTGATTTTGTGCCCAAGCAGGCCATTTCCGCCTCGCTTATTGTGGTGGAAGATGCTTATACCGCCTTCTCCCAATTATTGGAAGAATATCAAAAACTTACCCTTAACGAAAAGCAGGGCATCGAGCAGCCCAGCTATTTGGCCGCCACCGCCACCCACGGCGAGGGGCTGTACCTGGGCGCGTTTGCCTACGTGGGCCAGCGCGTGCGCCTGGGCCAGCACGTCAAGATTTATCCCCAAGCCTACATTGGCGATAACGTAACCATTGGCGACCACACGGTAGTGTACGCCGGGGCCAAAATTTATGCCGACACCCAAATTGGCCGCCACTGCACCATCCATGCCGGGGCGGTCATCGGGTCGGATGGGTTTGGCTTTGCCCCCCAGCCCGACGGCAGCTATCGCACCGTGCCCCAGGTGGGCAACGTTATCTTGGAAGATTTTGTTGACATTGGGGCCAACACCACCATCGACCGCGCCACCATGGGCCACACCGTGGTGGAACAAGGGGCCAAGTTGGACAACCTGATCCAAATTGCGCACAATGTGCGCGTGGGCCGCCATACCGTCATCGCCGCGCAGTCGGGCGTTTCTGGCTCTACCGAACTAGGCCCCAACTGCGTGGTGGCCGGGCAAGTAGGCATCATCGGCCACCTCAAAATTGCCGAAGGCACCACCATCGCCGCCCAGTCGGGCGTGGGCAAGTCAGTAACCAAGCCCGGCAGCACCCTACAAGGCTCGCCCGCCTTTGAGCACCGCGACAGCCTGAAAAGCTACGTGCTGTACCGCAAACTGCCCGAATTGGTGGCCCGCCTCGAGGCCTTGGAGAAAATGGCCAAGGCCCAACCTCCGGCCTAAGCCCGCCGCCAGGCGGCCATTCCGCCCCCGCCAAAAGGCGTAATGGTTGGTTTTACGTGGGCAAACCCCTTCTTTTGTACCCCTTTTACCCATTTATTGAACAACTTTGCGCCGCTAACTACGGTAAGCCCCGGAGCGCACTTTTAACCGGCCTAGCCACCGGTGAGCGATCAAAACCCGACTTGAGATTTAGATGAATGCCAAACAACATACCATTAAAAAAAGCGTAACCGTAAGCGGCGTGGGCCTGCACACCGGCGTGGTATCGAACATGACTTTTTTGCCCGCCCGGGCGGGCCACGGCATCAAATTCCAGCGGATTGACCTGCCGGGGATGCCCACCGTGGATGCCGATGCCGACCTGGTGGTGGACGTGTCGCGCGGGACCACCATCGAGCAGGGCGATGCGCGGGTAAACACCGTGGAGCACGTGCTGGCCGCTTTGGTGGGCCTACAAATCGACAACGTGCTCATCCAAATCGACGGCCCCGAGCCGCCCATCATGGACGGCAGCTCGCACCCCTTCGTGGAAACGCTGATCGAGGCAGGCTCGGAGGAACAAGGCGTGATGCGCGATTTTTTCGAGGTTCCGGAGGGCATTTTCTACCTCGAGCCGGAGCGCAACGTGGAGCTGGCCGCCCTGCCCCTTAACGACTACCGCCTCACCGTGATGGTGGACTATAACTCGCCCGTGCTGGGCAGCCAACACGCCACGCTCAATAGCATCGACCAGTTTACCACCGAGATCGCCTCGTGCCGCACGTTCTGCTTTTTGCACGAGTTGGAAATGTTGTATAACAACAACTTGATCAAAGGCGGCGATTTGAACAACGCCATCGTGATCGTGGACCGGGTGGTGCAAGACGACGAACTGGACCACCTGGCCCGGATGCTGAACAAGCCCAAGGTGGAGGTGAAAAAGGAGGGCATTTTAAACAACGTGGAATTACGCTACAAAAACGAACCGGCCCGGCACAAACTGCTGGACCTGGTGGGCGACCTAGCCTTGGTGGGCCGCCCCTTGAAAGCGCAAATTTTGGCCGCCCGGCCCGGCCACAAGGCTAACGTGGGCTTTGCCCGCAAAATCAAGCGGGTGATGCGCAAGGCCGCCCCGGAGCAAATGCCCACCTACGACCCCCGCGCCACGCCCATGCTGGACGTGAACCAGATCATGAAAATTTTGCCCCACCGTTACCCTATGTTGTTGGTGGACAAGATTTTACATATTGACGAGACCAACGTGATCGGGGTGAAAAACGTAACCATGAACGAGCCGTTTTTCCAGGGCCATTTCCCCGGCAACCCGGTAATGCCCGGCGTGCTGCAAGTAGAGGCCATGGCCCAAACCGGCGGCGTGCTGGCCCTGAGCACCGTGGACAACCCCGATAACTACTGGACTTATTTTGTGGCAATCGAGAATTGCCGGTTTAAAAAAATGGTACTGCCCGGCGACACCCTGATTTTCAAGTGCGAACTGTTGGGGCCAATCAAGCGCGGCATTTTGAAAATGAAGGGCCAAGCCTTTGTGGCCGGCAACCTGGTGTGCGAAGCGTTCCTCACGGCCAGCCTGGTGCGCAAGGACCAAATGAAGGCCGTAGCCCCGCCCCCGGCCGCCGAACCCACCCTCATTGCCCCGATCAACTCTGAAAACCCCGCCCAATGAACCTACCCACCGCCTACATCCACCCAAAAGCCAAAATTGGGGAAAACGTAACCATTGAGCCTTTTGCCGTGATATATGAAAACGTGGAAATCGGCGATGGCACTTGGGTAGGGCCGCACGCCACTATTTTCCCGGGTGCCCGCATTGGCAAAAACTGCAAAATCTATCCGGGCGCGTCCATTTCGGCCGTGCCGCAGGACCTCAAGTTTGCCGGCGAAGAAACCGTAACCATTGTGGGCGACAACACCACCATCCGCGAGGCGGTAACCCTTAACCGGGGCACGGTGGATAAATACCGCACCGAAGTGGGCCGTAACTGCCTTGTGATGGCGTACGTACACGTGGCGCACGACTGCATCATCGGCAATAATTGCATTGTGGCCAACGCGGTGCAACTGGCCGGCCACGTGGTGGTGGACGACTTCGCGTTTATCGGCGGCACCAGCGCCGTGCACCAGTTTGTGCGGATCGGCAAGCACGCGATGGTGTCGGGCGGCTCGTTGGTGCGCAAAGACGTGCCCCCCTTTACCAAGGCGGGCCGCGAACCGCTGAGCTACGTGGGCATCAACTCGGTGGGCCTCAAGCGGCGGGGCTTCACGGCCCAGCAGCTCAGCGCGCGAACTGGTGCTCGAGTTTGTGCGCAGCTCCAAACGGGGCATTATGAAGGGCGCGGGCAACGCCGCCACCCGCCTGGACGAGGAGGATGAGTAGGGGAAGACCTTTTTTCTACGGGGAAATGATGATTAAGGGTGAATAGCTGATCTTTGAACCCGAAACCCAACGCATAGCCCAATGGATCGGATAACCGATTACCAAACCGCGATAGCCCAAGTGCTGGCCGGGTGAGCGCGCTCGCTGCCAGCGGGGGACTGGAGCCCTTACTGTCCATTGACAGGGGACGGGGCCAGTACATCCTCATGGCCGATGGCTGGGAAGGCACCGAGCGCCGCTACGCCCCCCTGGCCCACGTGGAGCTGCGGCCCGACGGCCAGGTTTGGCTCCGCTGCGACAACACCGACCTGGAGATAGGCCAGCGGCTGATCGATGTTGGCATCCAGGCCAAGGACATTGTGCCCGCCTTTTTTTCACCCCAACTGCGCCAATTCGCCCGGCGCGCCTGAGCACCCCGCCAAGCCCTGGGCAAGGGCCTACGCTTTCTGGCCCGGTGGCCGGTAGGCGTGCAACAGCCGGTCAATGGCCGCGGTCATTTCCGGGTCCAGGCCGTTGGCCACGTCGCTGGCGTACCCGGCCAGCAGCTCGTACTCGGCCGGGCTCTTGACCTTGCCCCGGGCCACCACCTTGTGCAGCCGTTCCAGGTCGCGGGCCAGCTCGGCGGCCAGGTCGATGCCCAGCTCCCGCTGCAAAATGGCCGAGAGCTCCCGCCGCTCGCCGGGGGACATGTTGAGCCGGATCTCTTCGTTGGCGTCGGCCTCCAAGTACTTGAAATCCCTTACCGAGTTGCAGCGGGCAACAACATCTAATCGCTCAGTATGCCTATCGCTACCTAGTTCATGCCGACAGAAAAAGTCATTAATAATTTGATATTTCCGGCGAAGAAAATCAAAATGTTGCTTTTTTTCTTCTGTATTCATGGTTGTTAAAGTTTTGGCGTAATTTCGTGAAGCTCGCCCCAAAGGGCATTTGAAGCATTGTGATATCTGTACCTGTAAGGATTAAGTGGCGATACCGCCCGGATGGCGTTGCGCACTTTTGGGTGGCCCACCCCGCCGATGTGGTCGAGCAACTGCTGCTCCCGGCCCCGGATGGCGTCGCGGTTGCCCACCACAAACCGGTCCAAAGATAGCTTTTCGTCCAGGTAAAAGCCCTCGGCCCGCAGGATGAGGTGCCGCGCGTAGCGGGCCTTCATCACTTGCTGGGGCGTGCCGTAGCCGCTGGCCCGGCCCACGTACTTGCGGCCGTCCGCGTGGAACAGGGTGTACGTGACCCACATCCGGGTCGGGTCCCTCCGTAGTGCGTCTATGTAGGTATCCGGGTCGTTGTGGGTAAGGCCGGGCAGGTCTTCGTACTCGGTGTCCTGGCTGCCCATGAGTGGGGCAAACGCCTGGGGGGGCGTCGCCAGCATCGGCTCGGCCCGGTCAAGGTCGAGCAAGTCGTCCTTGCCCAGTTCGGTCGGCTCCAATATTTTGGCGATGACCGAACCGTACCGGCCCAGCAAGACCGCCATGCGCAGACCTTTGGATACCCAGCCATTGCCCGTCGAGGGGTCAGCGATGGTGGTAGTGGTGCCGCCGGGGCTGCCCACCTGCCGGGGCGCGGCCGCGCCGGTGGACTGCCGTTGGCCCCCGCCATCCCCCCGGACAACGCCCCGGTCCTTCACCCGCTCGTCCTGGCCGTTGCCGCCGCCGGTAAAGGGGCCGCCCCCGTCACCGTTTTTCAGCCACCACTTCCTGGTATCGCGCCGCCCGTCGCGCTCGCCCATCAACCCCGTCGGGTCGTTGAACATCACCGGGACTGCGCGTCTGCGGTTGTTGTACCCAAAGTGCATCGGCGTGATGCCGGGGAACATATCGGCCAGCAAGTCTATCCCGTGGAACCTGCCCAGTTGCGCATCATAGGGCCGGAACGGCGTCTGTTCCACGACGGCTCGTCCCGGTGGATGTCGGTCAAAGAACTAGTGCTCGCTGCCGCCGTTGACTGCGCGTCTGCGGAACAGCTCCCGGCCGGGGTTTGGGAGGCTCATCCCCAATGGGGCCAACTCCAGGCCCTAAGCCCCAAAACAGCGGCCCGCCGTTTTGGGGCGGGCCAACTCAAATACCAATTTAATTTCCAACAACTCAAGGTGCCCGCTCGCCGGGGGTTTGCGGGTAGGCTTCCACCTGGTCAAACTCCAGGCCGGTGCAGCCCGCCGCCTCGATGGCCCGCTTGAGCTTGCCGGACACGAACCACTCCAAGCTAGAGTCCTCCCGCCCGAACACGTGGCAACCTTTTAGGGCATCGGCGTTGAACGAGTACTGGATTACTTGCCGCACTCGGACAATGCCAGGTAGTTGGGCCACTCCGAGAATCTGTCTAATTTTTTCTTGATCAAGATATCTGAACTTACTGTGCCGCTCGTCCAGCACGGGTCGGATCACGGGCAGGTGCAGCACGTAATAAGTACGGGATTGGCCCAGGCCGTTGACGGTTACCGGGTACCATTCCACCACGTCGTCCGGGCCGCTCCCGGCCTCCACCACATCCCTTAGCTTTTGCGAGCAGAGGTTATAATTACCACTATTGACGATATAATCAGCAAATTGGCCATCAACCAATGCTGCGCCTGGCAAAGTACCTATCAGCTTAGCTGGGCGCCCGCGCCTGGCAAAGTCGCGTTTCTCAAAGTCATGTTCCCAAGCCCTTGGGAAGTCGGCTGACCCAAATTGGGGCCGGTAGTCCGGGTGATATTCCACAGAAAAATACTGCTCGTTGGCCTCCATGCTAATGCAAATATCTAAATTGGTTTTGTTCGTTCAATGATTTACTTATTCTTCCAGTTCCAGCGCAACATTTGGGGATTTCGCCTCACTTCGCCACGTACGTATTCGTCAAATAATTTCAAAAACAGTTCGGTGTTCCCTTGGGCCTCCATCTGTGCTTGTTTCATATTTTCTAACACAAATCGATGGTAAGCCAGCGAGTGATTGCCAGAGTGGTATTCGGTGCTGTAGACATCTTTGTTCCAAGCCCCCTGGATATCAAGGCAATAGTGCTTCAGAATGTCTTTCATCTCCAGGACCAGTTTGCCCTTGTCGCTGCCCCAGTCGGTGATTTTGTCGGATACGTAATGGTGGATTTGGATACCAAACTCCTCCTCAAAACCTTTCCCGTACTGTTCCATGAACTGCCGTACCAAATCGTGGTCGTTTGCGTCCCCCTGGCCCAGCCTTACCCTTTGGAATAGTTCACCCTGCTCTTCTGGGGACATAAGGTCAACGTTGAATTTTCGTATCCTATCCGGTTGCTGGCGCGGGGTATCGCCTTGCAAGAATATCAAGGGTAGGATGATGCCACCGCGCAGTACCAGCGGGCCAACGTTGCGCATTAGCGAACTCAAGATGCCCGGGCCGGGGTTAGGCGCGGGAGCGGGCGGGTTGCGGATGAGCACCCCGGATGGCAAGCCGCGGCCCTGGTCGCCCTGCCTTTTGCCACCGTCCTCCCGGACGATATCCCGACGGGTCTGGGCGCGCTGCAGGTCCTGTACGGCCTGCGAGTAGCCGATTCCGCCCGAGGTTGCCCCGATCCTTCCGCCATTGCCAAACCCGTGGCGCAGGGCTTTGGGCGGTTTTCTGTCAAACGCGCCACTGGCATCTTCCCCCATCAACCCCGTCGGGTCGTTGAACATCACGGGGTTGTTGTACCCAAAGTGCATCGGGGTGATGCCGGGGAACAGGTCGGCCAGTAAGTCCACCCCGTGGAACCTGCCCAACTGCGCATCATAGGGCCGGAACGGCGTCTGTTCCACGACGGCTCGTCCCAGTGGATGTCGGTCAAAGAACTTAGCCCGCGCTCGCGCTCGCTGCCCCCGTTGAACAGCTCCCGGCCGGGGTTTGGGAGGCTCATGCCCAGCGGGGCCAATTCTAGGGGCCCGCTCCACGGTTAAATCATCAAACCAAGCGTTTACAATACTAGCGTTTTCCACCCAAACTTCCAAACGCCCGTCCACCGGGGCCGTGAGGCCGATGGCCAACTCCTCCCAAGCGGTGGCGGCCCGGTGGCTGATGGCCTGCTCCTGGCGGTGGCGCACGTTGCCCTGCCCATCCACCACCCGCACCACCAGTTTGGCGGCCGGCGGCGCGGGGGCGGTGCTGGTGAGGTCGCCGGGTCCACGGGATGCCTGTGGGGACACAGGCATCGGCGACGGGGACACAAACGTCGGCCCACGGCGCGGGCCAGGCCCAGCAGGTTGAGCTGGGGCGGCGGGCGGTTGACGACCTCGCCCGGGGGCAGGCCGCCGGGCAGCACCAGCACGGGGGTGCTCAGGGTGAGCCGGTTGGCGGGCACGGCCTCGGGGGTGGAGGGGGCCGGGCGGCCCAGCAGTTGGAACGGGTCTTCCGCATCGTAGGTGGCCCGCACGCTCACGCGCACGGCCTGGCCCGCCCGGACCTGGGCGTTGGTAGGTTTGAGGCTCACCGTGCCCTTGGTCTGGTTGAGCTGCAGCGAGCGGGCACTGCGGTAGCCGCGCGTGCCGTCCACCTGGTTGCTGGCAAAGGTAAAGTTGTTCCCTTCGTTGGCCTCGTTGGCCGCCTCGGCGGTGAGGCGCAGGGCCGCCTGCCGCGTGCCCTGGGGCCGGTAGGCCAGGCGCAGGTTGCCCAGGTGGTCGCGGTAGTGGTACTCGTAGGTGGTGGGGTCGCCAAAAGGCCCCACCCCCGGCCCCTCCCCGGAGGAGAGGGGGGCGATTATGCGCCCGCCGGGCATGGCCATAAAGGCCAGTTGCGGGGTGGTTTGGCCGGGGGCTGCCTCGTAGGTGAACGCGCCGTGGTACTCGGTGAGGCGGCTGGTGCCGCCCTCGGTCACCCTTTTGGTCAGTTTTTGGCCCGAGGCGTCGTAGGTGTACTCGATAAAGTTGGCGCACCCGGCCCCAAAGCACACCTTGGTGGCCAGGCCCAGGTGGTTGTAGGTGACCTGGGTAGCCCCCTTGTTCACATCGGCGGTCAGGCTGCCGTTGGCGTCATAGATGTAGTCGGTGCCTTGGTCGGTGGGCTGCTGGCCCCGGTTGCGGAAGTCGCCCGTGCCGGTCTGGGTGGCCACGTCGCGCAGGCCGGTGTCGCGCACCCGCAGGAGCATATTGCCGTCGTAGCTGTAGGCCAGCCGGTCCAGGGGGGTGCCGCTGCGGCTGCCGTAGGTGTAGCCCACGGTGCCGTTGGCGGTGGTGCGGCCCACGGCCCCCTCGCGCCACAGGTTCAGGATATTGCCGTTAAGGTCATATTGGATGCCGGCCTCCAGGTTGGTCCCGGCGGCCCCGCCCAGGCCAAAGCGCTCGGGGCTGGCGGGGTCGGCCAGGTTGCGGTAGTGGGCCTTTTTGAGGCGGCCCATGGCGTCGTAGGTGTAGGCATACGAGCGGGCTTGCTGGCCGGTGGCGGTGGCGGTGCGCCACAGGGTGGCGGCGATGCCCCCGTTGTGCTGGGCCTCGGCGGCGGGGTCCAGGCCCTCGCCCAGGCGGTTGTAGCGCAGCTCGTAGGCAAACAGCTTTTGGTTGTTTACGGTGGCCAGGTCGTTTACGTGGGTGAGCCAGCCGCGCAGGTGGTAGCGGTAGGCCACGTCTTGCAGCCAGTTGCGGCCCTCATCGGTGGAGTGCAGGCGCTGGCTGGCCATTTGGCCCAGTTCGTTGTAGGTCAGTTCGGCCAGCAGCACGGTGGGCTGCTCCACCAGGTTGGCCCCGGTGGGGTCGGCGGTGGCCACTTGTTGGTAGGTGCGCAGGGTCCGGCCCTGGTGGTCGTACTCAGGGCGCAGGGTTACCACTTGGCGGGGGGAATTGGCGTTGCGCTGGTGGGTGGTGCGGGTTTCCAGCACCTTGCCCTCAAAATCGTAGCGGGTGCTGGTCAGGTCGTCGCCGCCCGCGTGGTTGCGGTGGCGCATCTGCGCGGCCCGGTGGTACTTGTCGTAGTAGGTCACCGTGCGGGTAAACGTATTGGTGCCCAGGATGCGCTCGTAGCCCACGGTGGGGCTGCCGCGATAGCCGAGGGGCAGGCTCTCCAGCCCGGCCGCGCCCGGCTGGACCAGGGCAGGGGCCCCTGTGCCCGTAGTGGTGGGCAGGGCGTTGGGGAGGGTGTAGTTGTCGTAATAGCTTACCATGTTGACCTCCTTGGCCACGCCCGCAAAGGGGAAACTGGTATCGCTGTAGCCAAACCGGAGGCCAGTGGGGCTGTAGGTGTCAAACAAGGGCAAGTGGGCCGCGTTGAGGGCGGCCTGGAAGTCGCTCCGGGTGGCACCATCGGTCAGGGTGCCGGTGAGCACGGGGCGGCCCAAGGGGTCGTATTTGGTAAAGCTCCATTGCTGAGTGGCGCGCTGTTGGGCATCTTGGGTCATGGCCACTTGGTCGCGGCGGTTGTACACCACAAACTCCCAGCCCTTGCCGGGCACCTTTTTCTCCACTACCCGGCCGCGGGCGTCGTAGCGGTACAGGAAGATGAACCGGTCGCGGTTGGGGTCGGGCGTATCGTCGGCAAAGAAGCCCGGATTGGCGGCCAAGGCCCGTACCCCTTCGGGTTGGATAGTGGCCACCAGTTGGCTCAAGTCGTTGTAAATAAAGTAAGTATCGGCAAACTGGCCTTGATTGGTCTCGGAGGCCTGGTTGCTTTCTTCGGCTCGGGTGCGCTTGAGCACGGTGCGGCCTTCTTTGTCGGTAAATTCCCAGGTGCGCTTGTTGTGCTCATCGATCAGTTCGGTCACCCAAAGCTCGCCGGTGGGGTAGGTACTGCCCAAGGCACTCCAGTAGGGCCGATTGGCCGCGTCAAGGTTAAACCGGAACCAATATACATTGTCAGTAGTGGCATTGGGCCGGCCCACGGCTTTCACGCTGCGGTCGGTCAGGGCCGGGCCGCTCACGGGATTGTAGCTACTGGTCAAGGCCCAGTCGGCCCCGGGGGCGGCCACGCGCAGGGCGCGGTCCAGCGGGGAGGCTTCAAAGTCGGTTTGGCTAAAGAACCGCCACTCCTCGCCATTGAAGCGTTCGTTATAAAACCCGGCCTGCTCGCTGTTTTGGTAGTCCGTACCCTCGGCGTAGCGGTTGGCCCCGGTGCTGTTCACGGCGTTGGGGCGGTAGCGCTGGCAGGGGTTGGGATTGGCCACCGTGTAGGGCATAAAGGCCCGGGGCGAGCGGCCGTATTCGTCGTACACCACGGGGGCCACCACGTCGCGGTAGCCCGGCGAGGCATGGTGGGCCACCGCCTGGATGGGGCGGCCCAGGCCATCCAGGTAAGTAGTGGCCACGTTCACCTCGCCCCAGGTTTGTTTCAAGGCGGGCACGGTGGCGGGGTTGGTTACGCCCTCGATGCGCACCGTGGTGGCGCGCACGTAGTTGCGGTTTTCGCGGGTGGGGCCGCAATCGTTTTTGGTGCCCTCCAAGGCCACTTCGGCCCAAGCACCGGGGCAGGGGCTGCCCGCCACCACGGCGGTGGCCCGGAAAATGCGCACCCCGGCAAAATCAGCGAAGTTGATGGTAAATGGCCCGGGGTAAGCGGTGCCATTCATGGTCCAGGTGTAGCTATCGGCACCCCTGGCCACCAATGTAACGCCGACCAAGACCTGGCGATTAGCATCGTAATGGTACTCTTGTTCAATTTTGACGGTGGCCCGGGGCGTTACCAGCACCCGCACGGGGGCCGTAAACACGTTGGTGCAGCCCGCCAGGGTGCTGCGGCGGCGGTAGTAGGCGGTGGCCGTGGCGGTGGTGATCAGCGAGGCGTTGGTGGCCCCGGGCACCTCTTGCCAGGTATCGGCCAGGCCACTGGGCGAGGTTTGCCACTGGTAGGTAACGCCCCCTTGGTTGTTGCCCAGGTTAATGGCCAGGGCTTCGCCCGCGCATACCGGGTTCAACGGAGGCATGGGAGTATTGTCGGTGCCATTGCGCATCAGACCTACCCGCATCGGGTTACCCAAGACCACGCAAGTGCCTACCACGGCATCGCGGCGGTATTGAAGTTCGGTGGCATCGGCGGGGATGTTGGTTGGGTTATGGTTAAAGCTGGCCAGGTTGGTACCCTGGGCCAGTTGGGTCCAGTTACTATTGGGGGCATTGGTACGCCACCACCAGCGGTAGCTCACCGTGGTGCCGGGGTTGGCCTGGGCCAAGCTCACCGAGGGGAACGGCAAGGTGCCCGGTTGGGCCGCGCACACCAAGGCCAGGC
>JALONO010000160.1 GCA_025454895.1 Bernardetiaceae bacterium | reverse complement strand
TCGCCTTTGCGCACGTTTTGGCCCTCGCGCACGTACCATTTTTTGATCCGGCCCGCAATGGCACTTTCCACGGTTTGGGGGCGGTCCTGCGGGGTGAGGGCCGTTACCGAACCTTCGGCCGTAATGTTTTGCTGCCAAGGCAAAAACAGCACAATGAAGAACAAGATGAGAAACCCCGTGAGCCAATGGCGGAGCACTTTGGCGGCTTTGGGCGTGCCCAGCACCTCCGACGAACTCATGAAGTCCTTGGTGAGGTCTTTCTCGATTCTGTTATGGGGAGATAGATTGAGCATGGGAATTCGAGCTTAGCAATAACTTTAGGTAACAAGCTGGTTTGATGAAACGGTTAAGCAAAATTAAACTTGGGCATTAGCAATTAAACAGGTTATCGCGCAAAGAGGGGTTTTGGATCAAGGTTTCGTAGGCCCCGTCTTCGGCCACTTGGCCGTCCTTGAGCAGCACCACGCGGTCCAGGCTGGCCAGCACCAGCGGGTCGTTGCTCACCATGATCAGCGTCCAGGGGTTGGCCCGGTCGTTGAGGAAGTTGAGCAGGCGCAGGCGTTCGTCTTTTTGCAGCACGTTCATAAAGTCGTGCAAAATGAGCAGTTGGGGCCGTTCGGCAATGCACCGGGCCAGGGTGAGCTTTACGTGCATGCTGGTAGAAAGGGTTTTGGCCCCCGCCACTAGTTCAGTTTGCAGGCCCTTGTCCAGCCGGGCTAGCGTGTCGCCCAGGCCCACGCTTTCCAAGGCCCACACGCCATCTTGGTAACAAATGGTGGACTTGCCCATCGTTACGTTTTCCAGCACGGTACCGTCAAAAATATCTTCCATGGCAAAGTTGGCGGCCACCACGTCGCGCAGGTTGTTCAAGTTGATGTCGCGCAACGATAAGTTGTTGATGGCCACGCCGCCGGTGTAATTTTCCAGCAAGCCGCACAAAATTTTTACCAGGGTGTTCTTGCCTGAATTGTTGAAACCGGCCAGGCCCACGCGCTCGCCCGGTTGGATGTCCAGGTTGATCCCGGTCAGGGCGGCCTCGTCGCTGTCCGGGTATTGGTAGCGCAGGTCGCGCAGTTTCACGTGTGCCCCCGAACCAGTGCCTTTGGGGATCGCGATACCGGTGTGCCGCTCCAGGGGCAGGTCAGTAACGTGGCCGATTTTGTCCACCGCCGTGAGGGCATCGTAAATGTAGCTCATGCTCAAAATCACCTTTTCCACCGCCCCCAAAATGAGGATGATCACCACCTCGGCGGCCACAAACTGGCCGATGAGGATTTCCCGGTTGATCACCAAAATGGTGCCCATGATCAACAACCCACCCGTGATCAACGTTTTGAACACAATTACGTTGGCGAACTGGGTCATCAACACTTTGAAGTGCTTTTTGCGGTAATACAGGTAGTTGTTCACCAGGTTCTCGGTGCGGTTGAGCGGCAGGCTGGTGTGGCCGGCCAGCTTAAAAGCATCCAACGAACGGGCGATTTCTTCCAGCCAATGCACCACCCGGTATTTGTATTTCGATTCGGTGATGCTGGTCTTTAACCCATCCGGACCGGTGTAATAAAAAATAATGCCCATAACTGCCAGCAAAACCACCCCGAAAATGATGAAAAATGGGTGGTAGAACGATAGCAGCACAATGCCAAACACGATTTGCAGCACGGCGCTGGCTAGGTCGATCAAAATACTCGGCAAGCTTTTTTGGATGGTAAGCACGTCGAAAAAGCGGTTCATCAACTCCGGGGTGTGGCTTTTGAAAACCGCTTCGGTGCGCACCCGGGGCAGCCGGTACGAGAACTCGAAGGCCGCCTTTACGAAAATGCGCCGCTGCAATACTTCCACAATATTGTATTGAAGAATTTGCAGGCCCCCCGCCGCCACGATGCCGATAATGACGAAGGCAATAATGAGCACGATGGAACTGAAAATTACCCCGCCCGACACCAACTCGATAGTGGCCTGGATGCCCAGGGGCAGGGTGAGGCTGATGGCCGCCACAATAAAGGCGTAGAAGTAGATGTAGTAAATATCCTTCTGTTCCAGCTTGAGCAGGCGGATAAACCGTTGCCAAGGAGTGGGGTGGTGGCCGTCGGGGCTGGCCTCCGGCTCGCTCACCAGCGAGGCCATGGGGAAGGGCGTGAGGTACACCACCCGCCCGTTCTCGTCCAGCACCCAGGTATCGGGGGCGGGCAGTTCGTCAATGGGTAGTTCGTTATCGTCTTTTAGGTAGATAAACCCGAGTATCCGGCCGTCGCCGTGTTCCTTGGCCACAATCACGGGCAGCGTGTGCCCGTCTTGCTTTACAAAGAACATAACGGGCACGTCTATCTGCTTGAGTACGTCAGCGAAGTTGGCCTTGACGGCACTGTTGCGCAGCAGGGCCATCTCGATCCGCTGGCAGTTATCCGTTAGCCCGTCGATGAACCCGTTGAGGTTATCGCCGTAATTGTAGGTGTTAAAATACTCATCGGTTAGGTTGAACAACTTGAAGCCGTGGTTGGTCAAGTTGGCCAAACGTTTCACAATGGGGACAAATTGGGATGCGCGCATCGGGATCGGGGTTTCGTAAGAAAGCCGAAGTTGATCTGCGGTAGTTTAGTTTGTCAGGTCGGCTACCAATGGCTAACCTTTTAGCGAGAAGATTGTTTGATTAAATTACCTAATCGCCTCATTATCAACAAAATTCCGCTCTAGGTTTCCCTGGGGCGGAAGGTTGGGCCTGGGCGGCAGGCTATTTAGAACGTTTCCAAACAATAGACTGATGACCGGGTAAAAAGGTTACACCGGCCCCGGCAGATTAGCAAAAATTAACGAGAGATAGCTTGCCGCCTTCGCCGTTATCAAAGGCAATCGCCCACGGGTTGGGCCGGGGTTTACGGGTTCCCGCCCAGGCGGTAACTCAGGCTGGCCCACCACAGGCGGCCGGGTAAGTTGGGCAGGTAAAGCGGGTTGGTGTAGCCCAGTAAATTGTCGGCCCCCAGTTGCCCGCGCCACCGGCGGGCAAAGGTTTTGGCCACGCTCAGGTGCAGGGTTACAAAGCCTTCGGCATACTCGCGCCGGTCGTCCAGCAACTGGTTGCCGTTGAGGTCGGCAAACCCGAACCGGCTGCGGTACACCGCCCGCACGCTGCCCGAGAGGCCCCGACCGGGGTGCTCATAAAACAGTTTCAGGTTGGCACTGTACCGCGAGCGGTTGAACAGCCCGCCATAATCGGCTTGGGTTACCCGCCGGGTGGCCAGGGTAACGGGGTCACGCGCGAACACGCCCCCCTCCGCAATGCGCTCCAGGGCGGCCCGGTCCTTGGCCACCAGCAGTTGGTAGCCCCCGGCCAGTTGCCAGTGCGGGGCCAGTTGCCAGTTGCCTTCCAGTTCTAGCCCTTGGGTAAACACCCGGTTCACGTTAAAGTAGGTAAACACCGACTGGCCGTTGGTTTTGAGGGCCACGGGTTGGAACTCGATTAAATCTTGGACCTCGTTGTGGAAAAAGTTGAGGTTGAGACGCAGGGCCTCGGTGGGGGTGGCCCGCAGGCCCAGGTTATAAGCCAGGGAACTTTCCGCCCGCAAGGTGCCAAAGCGGCTGGGGTCCATCAAGGTTTGCAAAATTTGGCCTTCTTGCTGGAGCCGGGCTAGCCCCGCCTGGGCCTCGCGGGCCCCCAGCACGGTGTAACCAGCCACGGCGTTGTTGAAGTTGAGGTACAACTGCCGAAAATCCGGGGCCTTGAACCCCACGCCCACCGAGCCGCGCACGGCCAGCCACTTGGCCAGGTCCCACTGGGCCGACAGTTTGGGGCTAAACTGGCCCTGATACTCGGAATGGGCATCGTACCGGCCGCCCGCGATCACGCTCAGGCTGCGCCGGGGCTGCCATTCGTACTGGAAAAAGCCGTAGTTGGTGCGGAAATAGTTCTTGTTTTCGTAGCGGGTAGCCTCCACCGTTTCGGTAATGTGGCCCGCGCCCAGGGTGAGCACGTGCCGCTCGTTCAGGTACCACTCGCCCACCACTTCGGGCCGGGTAAAACCCTGCTTAAAAAAAGTGGCATCGTAAAGTGCGCCATCGGCTTGGTAGGTGAGCCGGGCCTCGTTAAAGTAGCGGGTGGCATACAAGCGGCCGGTTAACTTCAACCGCTGGCCAAAGCGGTGGGTGAGCACCGGGTTCAGATTCCAGTCGCCCGCCCGGCCGCGGCCGCCCACGGGTTGGGGCTGGCCGGTCGTGCCCACGTCAAACCGTTGGTCTTGCCCCTCGGCAAACCACCGCCCCGCCACCGACAGCCGGGTGGCCGGCCCTAGTTGATAGGTAATTTTTCCGTTAAGGGTCTGGTTTTGAAAGGGTTCCACGGTTTGGCCATAGCTATTGGGCGTTAAATCGTAACCACCGGTAGCGTAGTGGTTAGCGAAAAAATACAGCCCTAGTTTGTCTTTTTTATGGGTGAGTTCGCCAGTGAGGTCGAGCGTGCGGTTGGCCCCGTAGCGGGTTTGTAACATGGCCCTAAAGCCCTCCGGGTTTTGGGTAATGATGTTGATCACTCCGGCCAGGGCCTCTGAGCCGTACAAGCTCGACGAGGGGCCTTTCACGATCTCGATCTGTTTGATGTTGCCCACCGCTATGCGGGTAAGCTCCAACACCCCGGCCGAACGGCCCACCAGGGGCTCGCCGTCCACTAAAATCAGGGTGTAGTCGGGGTTGAAGCCTTGCACTTGGATGCCGTTGCCCATCCCGTTCACCTGGGGCACTACCACCAGGCCCGTCATTTCGGCCAGGGCTTCGTTGAGCCGTAGCGACCCCATGTTGCGCAACTGGGCCTGCCCCAACACTGTTACGGGCATGGGCACGGCGGTCAGTTGGCGCTCGTTGCGGGTGGCGGTAATTACTATCTCGTCTATCTGTTTGGTTTTCAGCGTATCGGGCAGCCGCATTTGGGCCAACGCGCCACTGGCAGCTAGGCCAAGCAGCGCAAAAAGTGAAGCCGTTCTCATCATAAAACCGAAGCAATTGGGCAGCAAAGTTAAGCGGAAATGCCACTTATTTAAAATCATTCTAAATAAGCCTTTGTTAAAGGGAAAGGTTTCCGCGTCGCTAACAAAAAACTGCCGCAAAGTTGGGCCAGTCTCCGCCCATTACTGATGATCCAGGTCATGTTTGAGGAAAGGTTGCGGCGTTTTCCGCAGGGGTTACCGGGGTTTTCTTTGTTTGATTAGACCTTTTGCGCATTAGATTTTTGACTGAGTGCTAACTCGGAATTTTGTTTAAAATCTACCTTTCTTGGCCCCACCCTGGTCCTGCCCGCTGGGCAGGGTTGATCCGTTCAAAAGTATTTCTCGCAAAGCCGCTAAGACGCAAAGCAAGTTTTGACTTTTGAACGTGTCAGACTGGCTACCAATGGCCCATTCCTAGCCGCCAAAAATAGAAGGGGCCACCTCTGTCCGTCGGACGACCAAAACGAGAGTTTTGGAGCGAGCCTGAGGGCTGGGACGCGATCTCAACCTGACTACGGCTAATTTACGAGAGGTCTATTGTAAATACGAGATACTTTGGATGGCCCAGCTAATAAAACAAGGCGAGGCTTCACCCTTACGTGCGGACGTGCGGGACTACTGCCCCAGGGCGGGGGCCAAAGCGGCCCCAGGAGGCACTACCACCCCCCTGGCCGATTGCCCCAGGAACCCACTGCCCCAGTACGCTTCCACCCGGCGGCTAGCCCCGCTGGGCCAGCGTAAAGTAGCGGCTAGGTTAGTGGGCTGGAAGGGCACTACTTGCCCAGCCTGCCGGGGCCGAAACACCCGCAGCGGCCCTCGATTCTGACTGGCTACTACCAATGCCCGCCCTTGATAATCAGTTATTTGCACCAAGGCTTTGGCATCGCCCGGCACGTAAAACCCGCTAGCCCCTAGCGAAAGCGGCGTGAAATTACCCCGGCCGTCGCCTTGGAGCACTAGGCCGTTGAGCGCGTCCAGTCGGCCTTGCATTACCTCGGTGCCGTAGTCGTTGCCCACCAGCAGTAAATCCAAATGGGCATCAGCATCCGCGTCAAAAGGCAGCAGGCCAAACACTGGGGCCAGTTGGGCCATGGTTGGTAAGGCCCGGACTTTAAACTGGCCTTTCCCCAAATTTTCTACATACACACTGGCAAAATAGTTGGCCTCGCACACCAAAGCGGCTTGGCGTTGTTCGTCGGTGAGCAGTTGGGCCGGGCCTGCCTCGGCAAACGGGGCAAAACCGGGGAACTTCATCCGGTAACTCACCATTTGCTTGATGTGTTCCTCCCGCCCAAAAAACGGAAACTCTTGCCGTTGCCCGTTTTCCCCCCTAAAAAAAGCGAAGGGAAGGGCATCGTAAAGGCCGTCTTTGTCAAAATCGCCCGCGTACACGCGCACGGGCTGCGCGGGCGAGGCCCGGTTGAGGCTGTTGAGGCCCAAGTTCCCGGCCACGTAGTCGGTATCGCCGTCGTTGTCGAAGTCGCCTGCGGCCAGGCTGTTCCACCAACCCACTTTGCTGGCCAGCTCGGGGCTGGCCGGGGCCGGCACCAGTTTCCCTTTTTGGTTTTGGTAGAAGGTGAGGGGCATAAACTCGCCCGCCAGCAGCAAATCGGGCCAGCCGTCGCGGTCGTAGTCGGTCCAGAGGGCATCGCACACCAGGCCGGGGGCTTGCAAGGCTGGGGCCACTTGGGCCGTAACCTCGGTAAACTGGGGTGCGCCCGGCCGCGAGTCGTTGCGCAGCAGATGGCTGGCGGCGGGCTTGGGGTATTGGCCCGGCACTACGCGCCCGCCCACGAACAGGTCCAGGTCGCCGTCGCGGTCAAAATCAGCCGCTTTTACGCTGGCCCCGCTGGTGAACAGGTCGGGCAGGGCTTCGGGGCGGGCGGTAAAAGTGCCGCCCTGATTTTCATAAAACCGGTCGCGGTAGCTAGCGTGGCCGGGCTGGCCGTCATAGCCGCCGCTCACCAGGTACAAGTCCAGGTCTTGGTCGCCGTCGGCATCGAACAGCAGCGCCCCCAAATCTTCCGAAGTTTTATCATTGGCCGCGCCGGGCAACAGGTCGCGCTCCATAAACCGCCCGTTTGGCCCTTGCAAAAACCAACGGCCTTTGTGGTAATTGCCTCCGCCCATAAACAAGTCGTCGCGGCCGTCTTGGTTCACGTCGCCCACGGCCAGGGCCGGGCCAAATTGGGTAAATTTATGGGGCAATAGTTTTTGCAGGTTAAAGTCGATGGCGTCCCATTCTTGGTGTACCACTTGCAGGCCCAGCGAGTCGCCCACTTCGGTAAAGGCGGGCACTCCTGCCGTTGCGGCGGGCTGATAACGCTCGGTGGCCTGGCCAGCCGACACGGTGAGCACCTGATTGGCCGCCACGTTGCGCAGCACTTGTTGGGTGCCGTTGGGCCAAATCACCCGCAGTTGGGCCACCTGGGTTTGGCGGCCCAGCCCAAAGTGGGCCACTGCCTCCACGCTCGACAAATAACCCCGGTAAGGGGTGTGTTCGTACACCACTTTTTGCCCTTCGGATAAGGAAAATTCCACGATGGCCCCCAGACCCGCCCGGTTTTGGCCCGGCCCCGCAAATTTGATCCGCAGAAAGTTGCTCGCCTCGGGCTGGCGTTCGCGTAGGAAGTTGCGGTACACGTGGGCCGAGTCGTCGATGTTGTTGACCACATAGTCCAGGTCGCCGTCGTTATCCAGGTCGGCATAGGCGGCCCCGTTCGAGAACGAAGGGGTGGCAAAGCCCCAAGCCTGGGTCATGTCTTCAAAGGTGAGGTCGCCCCGGTTGCGGTAGGCGTAGTTGGGCAGCTTCACGCGCGGGATGGCCTCCAACAGCATCTCCTTGGTGGCCAGGTGGCTCATTTGCCCCCGGTAAATCACAAAGTCGCGGTCGGTAATGTCCTTCGGGAATCCATTGGTAATGAACAAGTCGCGCCAGCCGTCGTTGTCAAAATCGGCGGCCAGCGGGGCCCAGCTCCAGTCGGTTTCGGCTACTCCGGCCAGCAGGCCGATGTCGCTAAAACCGGGGTAGTTTTTGCCCGGTAGGTTGCCCTGGTTGAGTTGGAGCACGTTGCGCACGTATTGGTGCTGGTAGCCAAACTTCTCGTTGTTGACGTAGTGGTTGTAGTTGTTGGCGGCCAGCATCATTTTTTTGCGCCGGTTGTACTCGGGCATCATGTCCAGGGCCACGATGTCGGCCAGGCCGTCGTTGTTGAGGTCGGCCACGTCGTTGCCCATGGCCGAATAACAGGTGTGCTTGAAGGCGGTATCGGCCACATTAATGAAGGTGCCGTTGCCCTGGTTGAGGTACAGGAGGTCGTTATTGAGGTAGTCGTTGGTTACGTAAATGTCTTTCCAACCATCGCGGTTGAGGTCGCCCAGGTGCAGGCCCAGGCCGAAGCCCTCGTAGCGGATGCCCGCCGCTTGGCTCACGTTGGTGAACACGGGGTGGCCCTTTAGGCTGTCCCAATCGTTGCGGTACAGGCGGTCGTTGGTGGGGGCGGTGCCATCGGTTACCTTGGGGCGGTACTTGTTGGGGTAAGTGGTGCCCGTCATCTGGTTCACCAGCACGTAAGCGTCCAGGTCGCCGTCGTTGTCGTAATCAAAAAAGGCGGTGTTGGTGGTGTGGGTGGTATCGGCCAGGCCGTACTCGGCGGCCATTTCTTTAAACCGGGGGATGCCCTTTTCCGGGCCTTGGTTGATGAAAAGCTGATTGGCCCGCCGGGCCGGGTCTTGGTGGACCGTGGCCGACACGTACAGGTCCGGGCGGCCGTCGGCGTTGATGTCCACCACGGCCACCCCGGAGCACCAGCGGCGGCGGCCCGCTACGCCCGCCTCCAGGGCCACTTCCTTGAACTTGAAATCGCCTTGGTTGAGGTACAGCTCGTTGGCCACCATGTTGCCGGTAAAGTACAAGTCGGGCAGGCCGTTGCCGTCGAAGTCGCCCACGCCCACGCCCCCGCCGTTGTACACGTACTCGAAGTCGAGGATGTTGAAAGTATCGCTCTCGGTGATGCGGTTAGCGAAGCGGATGCCCGTTTCCTCGGCGGGTAACAGGTTAAACTGGGGCGAAGCGTTTTGGCAAGCCACCGCAAAGGCTTTTTCTTATACTAAATGACTAAATGACTAAATGACTAAATGACTAAATGACTAAATGACTAAATGACTAAATGACTAAATGACTAAATGACTTTTTTGCTTGATTATCAATTATCCTAAAATGACATAATGATTGCATAGATAAATGACTTTATGCTTGATTGTTAATTATTTACGAAAGTTAGAATGCCTAATTTCTATCTGATTTTTGGATGATTTTTAAGATTGAAAAACTCCAATTAGTAAGAGGCATTAGCACTCACTCTTCACCCACTCACCCATTTAAGGATCAGTGGATCATATTCACCATCCCCGCCAACCGGGAGCGGCCTTGGTTGTAAGTGATCACATAATAATACGCCTGTTGGGGCAATAAACGGCCTTGGAACGTGCCATCCCAGGGTTGGGCATACCCGGTGGAGTCGAACACTTTCAGGCCCCAACGGTCAAATATTTCCACGTGCATGTCGGGCTGGGTATCCGCGTTGCCGATCTCCCAGCGGTCGTTCACGCCGTCAGCGTTGGGGCTAAAGCCGTCGGGGATTTTTAGCTCGCGGCGCACGGTAATGGTTACCTGGTCGCGTTCTTCGCAGCCTTCGGGCGTGCGGGCGGTTACGGTGTAGGTGGTAGTCTGCAACGGACTGGCCACGGGGTTGGGCAAGGTGGGGTCGTTAAGCCCCTCCCCCGGTGACCAGAGATAACGCAGCGGCCCGGCCTGGCTGGTGGCTACGGCCACGTTATTGGCCACTAGTTGGCTTTGGGCGTTCAATTGCACTTGCTCGCCTTGCACCAAGGCTAGGTCAGGCCCGGCATCCAGGCGCAGGGTGGCCGGATTTACGGTTACGCCCACCCGCACCCGGCGACTCACGCAGCCAAACGCCTCGGCGGCCACGTAGTAGTTGGTGCTGCGGGGCAGGTTGGGCGTGGTGTAGCGGCTGCCCGTGGCCCCGCCAATGGGGTTGAAGTCCTCGTCGAACCAGCGGTAATTGCCCTCGGCGGCCCCGGTGGCCTGTAAGGTGAGGTTGCCCGGCCCGCAGCGGCTCAGTTCGGCCTGGGCCACCTGGGGCGGCGGCACTACTTCTTTGAGGCTTACTAAAATGCGGGGGGTGGCC
>JALONO010000159.1 GCA_025454895.1 Bernardetiaceae bacterium | reverse complement strand
AAAGCTGGTGGGTGTACTCGATGGGGTCGTATTGGTGGAACTCGTACACCAGGTTGGTGCCGTTGATCAGCGGGAAATTGTAATTGGCATCTTCCCGGTCTTGGCCTTTGACGTAGATGGGTTTCTCGATGAACACCAAGTGATTCGGGTCTGCTTGCCGAATGGCGTCCACCATCCGCTGGGCCAACTGCTGCCACTGGGCCAGCGACTGGGTGGGCACTGGCTCGTTCACCAACCCAAAGCCTGCGATCTGCGGCTCGCTGGCGTAGCGGGCAGCAATGGCCTTCCACAGGGCCACCAGCCGGTTTTGGTTTTCGGGCTGCTGCCACAGCGCATCGCCCCGGCCCAGCGATTGAAAACCGCCCTGCGGCACGTGCATGTTCAAAATGAGGTAAATCCCGTGCTTTTTGGCCCAGGTAACGTTCAGGTCCAGCCATTCCCGTTCATGTTCATCGCCTTCACTCGGGCAAAATCGGTTTCGGTATGGTGGGTGTTGGGGATTTCCTTGTCGCTCCACACCTCGTTGCCGAAGGCGACGCCCTTGAGGGCCACGGGTTGGTTGTCGCTGCCCACAATTTGATTGCCCACCTGGCGCAGAAAAGGGCTAGTCTCGGACAAAGCCTCCTCGCTTGCCGGGCGGCAGGCCAAGGCTACCATCCAGGCGGCGGCCAGGAGGCCCCGCCACCAAAATTTCCGTTGGTTAGTTTGCATATAGCCAGAAAGTTAAGGGAAAAACGTATTGCCAGTAGAACAAGGTTGGCACCAATCCGGGACGAGGATTTGACCAATTGTGACCTTATTAATTAACGAGTAACGGGCCTGGTTATTTCGCCCCGGTGCGCCCAGAGCAAGATTAGTTACTCACCCCGGATCACCAGCAGTAAATCTTCGGCTTTGGGGGCAACAATGCGCTGTACGGTGCGCTGGTCGGTAGTAAATTCTTTGAGCAATTGACCAGTACGAGGGTCGTACCACTGGCCGAAAAACCGTTGGCCTTTTAGGTGGCCAAAGTCCACCGTGGGGCTTTGCAACTGCGGCAAATAGCTCACCATCAATGTTTTGGCTTCGTTAACGGCCGTGGTAACGTAGTTGGGCTTGCTCCACTCGCCATAGCCAGCCACCACGGCGCGGTGCTGCACGTCGGGCGTGAGGGTCCACCAGGGCAGCGCCGAGAACAGTCGATAGACGTGGCCCATTTGGTACGCCCCCTCGTAGCGCATGATGTCCCGCCAGTTGGCCGGGAAATACCACAAGTCCGAGCCGTAAGCGTGGCCTGCCCCACCGCAAAGCAAAGTCCAATAGGCTTGACGGCGCACTATTTGGGGCGTGCCCATGTCGTTGTCTTTCTCGATGCCCGTGCCTTCGTACTGCGACTCGCCCAGCACAAAAGGCATCACGTCCGACTTAGACCACTCGCGTAGGGCGGCCTCGTACACGTGCGGGGCCAGATCGGCGGTAGTCCATTGACTGGTTTTCTCGCGCCAATAGGTGTAAATAAAGCTGAAGCCCAGCCAGGGCGCGTATTGGAACAGGTCGGTGCTGGAATGAGGCGGACTGGCGTGATAGGTGATGAGCTGATGGCGGGGCGCGGCCGCAAACAGGCCCTCGATAAACGCGAACAACGGCTCGCGGTCGGTTTTGGGGTCGTTGTCGCCCCCGGCAATCCACCATAGGTTTTTGAACCGGGCGAATTTTTTGCCCAGATACTGGCCGTAAGCCCGATTTTTGGCCGGGCCGTTTTTTTGGATGGGCTTGCTGGAAGAACCGCCAAAACCTTCCAGGCAGCAGCCCAGCCACGGCTGTGACATTACCACCAGTAAGTTGAGCGAGTCGGCCCGGGCGATCACCCGCGCCACGTGGTCGTGGAACGCCTCGTTGGGTTGGCCAAAGTCCACCTCGCCGCCAAAGGGCCGCTGGCCGTAACGGTTCACCTGCTCGGGCATCATGACTACCTGTACCTGCACCGTATTAAAACCCTGGCTTTTGCGGAACACGAGGTACTCGGTTGCTTCTTCTAAAGTGAGTTGGGTAAATATTTGCCAGCCGGTGTCGGCGGTGTATAAAAACGGCCGCCCGGCCTGGTCCACAAAGTAGCGTTTGTTGGCACTGTATTGCAGCGGAAAAACGACCAGCGGCGACTGCGCCCAGCCTAGTAGTGGGCCGCTGGCCAAGGCGAGGCCAAGCAGCAAACCACGGAGCATTGTTTTCATTTTATTAACGGTTTGGCCCCGCAATTAGGGAGAAACCGGGGTGATTTTCAAGGACTTGGCAGTTTTTTAGGAAGGGCGCAAAAAGTATTAACACCAAAACCGCCAGTAAATCAATAAATTGGGCACAAAAAAAGCCCACAACGGGCTGAGGGGGAAACCAAAAAAGCAAGCCGAGTGTCGCACCGCTACGACCGCTTACCTTTGCTACCTTCCGGTCCTGGAGGATTCACAGGAGCTGGTCGCACCGGCTTGCGGCACAAAAGTAGGTGCGATTCACCGGCAAACAATACCTGGCTGGGGTCGGGGGTAAAATTTCCTTCACTTAAAGGTAACATTGGTGGGGCTTGGCCGTTTATTTGTCTTGTAGTTGTTGGCTAATTTTGCCCGCTTTTTTTTAAACGACACATCTTACGCACAATCTTAATTTTATGGCATACATTGAGCCTGCCCCCATCAAGGACAAACACAACCCGTTCGAGTCCATGATGGTGCGCTTTAACGACGCGGCCAAAATCTTAAACCTAGACGACGAGACCTACGAGGTGCTCAAACGCCCTCACAAAGTGGTGATTGTATCGCTGCCCGTTACGATGGACAACGGCAAAATCCAGGTGTTCGAGGGCTACCGCGTGATCCACTCCAACATTTTAGGCCCGGCCAAGGGCGGCATCCGTTACGACCTGGGCGTACACCTGGACGAGGTGAAGGCCCTGGCCGCCTGGATGACCTGGAAATGCGCCGTGGTGGACATCCCCTACGGCGGGGCCAAGGGCGGCGTGATCTGCGACCCGCGCAGCATGTCGGCCGGGGAACTGGAACGCCTCACCCGCGCCTACACCTCGTCGCTGGTGGATGTGTTCGGGCCTGACCAGGACATCCCCGCCCCCGACATGGGCACGGGCCAGCGCGAAATGGCCTGGCTCATGGACGAGTACTCCAAAGCCCAAGGCCGCACCGTAAACGCGGTGGTAACGGGCAAGCCCCTGGTACTGGGCGGCTCGCTGGGCCGGGTGGAAGCCACCGGCCGGGGCGTGATGGTGAGCACCTTGGCCGCCATGGAAAAAATGAAGATCAACCCCGCCAAGGCCACTTGCGCGGTGCAAGGTTTTGGCAACGTAGGCTCCAACACCGCCATTTTGCTGGAAGACCGCGGCCTCAAAATCTGTGGCATTAGCGACCACACCGGGGCCTACTGGAACGCCGACGGTATTGACCTGGAAAAAGCCGTGGCTTACAAAAACGCCAACAAAGGCGTGCTACAAGGTTTCACCGGCGGCGACCTGATCACCAACGACCAACTGCTGGAAATGGAAGTGGACGTGCTCATTCCCGCCGCGAAGGAGGACGTGATTACGCCCGAAAATGCCGGCAACATCAAAGCCAAGCTGATTGTGGAAGGGGCCAACGGACCCACCGCCGCCGCCGCCGATAAAATTTTGTTCGAGAACAAAGTGGCCGTAGTGCCCGACATCCTGGCCAACGCCGGGGGGGTAACGGTATCGTATTTTGAATGGGTGCAAAACCGCATTGGCTACAAGTGGCCGCTGGACCGGATCAACCGCCGCACTGACCGCGCCATGAAGGATGCCTTTGAGACGGTGTACCAAACGGCCGTGAACTACAAAATCTCGCTGCGGCTGGCGGCCTACGTGGTAGCCATCCGCAAAGTGGCGGAAACCTACAAATTCCGGGGCGGCTACTAGCCCAACTTCGGTTTGCTGTTTTCTTGAACCCCGCTCTTTTCAGGCGGGGTTTTTTATTGAGAATTGGCCCTTGACCAAAACCAAACAAAACCCGAGTGTTTAACACTTTTAAATGATTGATAATGAGATGAAAAATCATTTCATCATGCTAATCATTTAGTCATTTTAGGATCACTCCTCCGCCGCCAGCTTGGCCACGCACTGCCGCAGGGCATCGCGCCAGTGCCGGATGGGCAGGTTGAACGTGCGCTTGATCTTGTGCTTGTCCAGCACGCTGTAAGCCGGGCGGCGGGCCGGGGTGGGGTACGCGCTGGTGGGGATCGGCTCGAGCTGGGGGTTCAAGTCGGCCAGTTCAAAAATGCCGTGGGCAAAGTCGTACCAACTGGCCAAACCCTCGTTGCTGTAATGGTAAATTTCTTCCAGCCCGGTAACGGTTTTCCAATCGCTTTGCGGCTCGTACTGGGCAAATAGTTGCCGCATCAAGTGCAGCAGGGCCTCCGCCAGGTCGGCGGCGTAAGTGGGCGTGCCCACCTGGTCCGCGATCACGCGCAGGTGGCCGCGCTCGCGGGCCAACCGGAGCATGGTTTTTACAAAGTTGTTGCCGTGGGCCGAGTACAGCCAGGCCGTGCGCACCACCACCGTGGCCGGGTTATGGGCCAGGGCCGCTTGCTCGCCCGCCAGTTTGGTGCGGCCGTAAACGCCCAGGGGGTGGGTGGGGTCGGTCTCCAAGTACGGTTTAAAATGGTGGCCGTCAAACACAAAATCGGTGGAGAGGTGGATGAGCGCACTGTTCAACTGCTTGCAGGCCCGGGCCAGGTTTTCCACCGCGTCCACGTTGACCCGCCAGGCGTTGGCGGCATCCGTTTCGGCCTTGTCCACGGCGGTGTAGGCGGCCGCGTTCACACAAAAGTCCGGGCGGAAGGCCGCCATTTCGGCCAGCACCGCCCGGCCGTCGGTCAGGTCCAGGTCGGGCAGGTCGGTAAACCACCACTCGGCGGCGGGCCAGGTAGCGGCCAGTTCTTTCAGTTCGGAGCCAAGCTGGCCGTTGGCCCCGGTTACCATGATCTTGGGCATAGGTTGGGTGAGGTTAAGTAATTATCCGTCGCAAAGTAGCCTGCTTTTGCCCGGTTTGCAATTGTTGAGCCCGGCGGCCGGTGGTTAGGCGATCGTTTTGGTTGGTTTTGGCGCCGGCGCCGGGCATTTCCACCTCGTATCCCCGGAGCTGGGCCTCAGCCGCCCACCGCTTTTGTGGGCAATCACCAAAAAAATTACGCGCCAAACCTTTATTTTAGGCAGAATTGTACGATGTTTGTTCGGCAATAAATTAAATTTTTCAGCTAAAACAAAACCAGCCAACGCGGTTTTTGGCCTTTTTTGCCCCTTATCTCAGTTTTTATGCGCACAAAAAAAACGGCGAACCGCTGCGGTATCTTACACGGCTTAGCCGTTGGGGCGTGGCTGGCCATCTGGGCGGCGGCCCCTTCGGCCCAGGCCCAAACCGAGGCCGGCGACTTGCAGGATGCCCAACTGACCATCGAGAAAAACCGGGTGCTCGAGCTGGCCAAGGCCAACCGCAACTACGATAAAATGACCAAGCTGGAGCGGCCGGGCCTCAACAACGAGCAGGAGTATAAACTGCCCCGCTTCAACTTTGGGCTGCCCGTGCTGGACCCCACCATCCAGCCGCCCCAATTGGCCCAAGAGCCGCCCCTGCCCAGCTATTGCCGCTACCTCAAGGCGGGCCTGGGCAACTACGGCAGCATTTTTGGCGAGGGGTTCCTGAGCAACTGCACCACCGATAGCGAAGTGGGCTACACCGTCCACGCCCGGCATTTGAGCCAAAACCGGGGCCCGGTGGACGGCAACAACTCCGGCACGCACGATACCCACCTCAAGGCCAGCGGCTGGCTTTACACCGAGGGCGGTAAGGCCACCGCCTCGGCCGCCTACCAACGCAACGGGCTGTTTTTCTACGGTTATAACCCGGAAACGGCCGGGCGCATCCGCCGGGGCGATATTCGCCAGGTGTACAACCTTTTCGAGGCCAATGTGGGCTACCACACCACCGACCGCGAGGCCGACTTGCAATACCACGGCAAGCTCAACTTCTACGGCATGGGCGACGCCTACCGGGCGGGCGAGCGGGAGTTCAACATCACGGCCGGGGCGGCGGCCAAACTGGGCGACGAGAGCACCTTCGCCCTCGATGCCGACGTGTCGATTGCCAACCGCCGCGACCTGGGCCGGAGCCAGAACCGTAACCTGCTCATTTTTACCCCACAATATCGGTTTGTTTACGACGACCGTTTCCGCCTCACGTTGGGTGCCCGCCTCGTTTATCAAGACGATACCCTGGGCGGGCGGAGCAACTACCGCTTTTACCCGGTGGCCAACGTCAGCTTCGACATCGTGGAAAATACCTTTACAGCCTATGCCTCGTTGGAGGGCACCACCCAAAAAACGTCGCTGCGCCGGTTTGCGACCGAAAACCCGTTCATTGGCCCTAACGTCCCCCTGGCCCACACCAACCAGTTGTGGCAGGTGGCGGGCGGCTTGCGCGGCAACCTCAACAAAACCTTTGGCTTCAACCTGCGCGGGGCTTTTGGCAATTACCAAAACCTTTACTTTTTTGTCAACAGTGCCGACAGCAGCAAGTTTACCGCCCTGTACGACACCCGCAACGTGCCCGTGCTCAACGTGGGCGGCGAGCTGAGCTACGATAACGCCGGGTTCCGCTCGGCCCTCAAGGTCGATTTTTATGCTTACGATACCAAGGAAGTGGTGCGCCCCTGGCACCGCCCCGGCCTGGTGGCCTCGTGGGTGAACGGGTACACCTGGAACAACCGCCTCTCGCTGGGGCTGGACCTGTTCGTGATTGGGGGGTTGCGCGCCCGCACGCCCGAGGTAGTGGCCCGCACCGTCAACCTGGCCAACATCGTGGATGCCAACTTCCGGGCCGATTTCCGGTTCACCGACAAACTCGCGGTGTTTGCTAATTTCGCCAATATCTTCAACCAAAATTACCAACGCTACTTGTATTACCCTTCGCGGCAGTTTCAAGTACTGGCGGGGATCACGCTGGGCCTTTAACGCCCGGTTAAATTTCGGCCCCAATGCCTATCTTGCGGCTGCTAAAGGCTTTGCCTTAGCCATTGCCTTATCTTATTTGTCCTTTTTTCTGGTTAGCGAACCCTCACATGGACCAATACATTGCCCAATTGTTGCAGCAGCACCCCCGCGTGGTGGTGCCTAAGCTCGGCACCTTCATTGCCTCGTTTACCGGGGCGGCCGTTAACAAGGCCGCTGGCCAAGTAACCCCGCCGCTGAGCCGGTTGGCTTTTAGCATTAGCGAGGAGGGCGACGCCAGTTTGCTCGAGCGCACCGTGCGCGCGGCTACCCGCCTGGACAAAGACGGTTTCGACGAGCGATTGTTCCAATACGTGCAAGGCATTTTCAATGCCCTCAACGTGGGCGGTCAATATGCGGTGGAGGGCGTGGGGGTGCTCCAAAAAACCGACGACGGCCACATTGGCCTGGTTCCCCACGGTCAACTGGCCCTGCCCGACGACCATTTTGGGCTGCCCGCCCTGTCCGGTAAGCCCCTCACCCCTGGCCAAGGGGAAAGCAGCGCCCCGGTGGCCAAGCCCGAAACCGTGGGCGGGGCGGCCATTGGCCAGTCGATCCCGGTTAACCCCCCCCCAAAAAAGCAAACCGAGGCTGTCCCGGCCCCGGGGGCGGCCAACAACCGTTGGTGGTGGGCGGTGATCCCGCTGGCCCTCTTGTTTTTGGTACTGCTCTATTGGATGCTGGACCCGCAGGCCCTGAACGGCGTAAGAGCCTGGTTTAAAGGCAACGAGGTGGTGCAAGCTGACTTGGAACCCGTGGAACGCCCCGTAACCCAGCCGGATAACCAAGTGCCCTTAGATACCGACGTGCCCGCCGTGGAGCAAGAAAATCCCGCTACGGTAGAGCCTGCCCCGGCCCCTAAGCCCCTAGCGGAAGAAAAACCCAAGGAGAAAGAGGCTGTGAAAAAAGAAAAACCCGTGCAAGAAACGGCCCCCGAGCCAGCCCCAGCGGAAACCAACACTTACAGCACCAGCTTGCCGCCCGGTTATTTTGTGCAATTGGGCGCGTTTTCCAAAGAGGCTTCCGCCATTAAACTGAAAAGATCGGCCCAGAACGCCGGGCACTCCACCGACATTATTTTGCACCCCGAACGCAAGTTGTACTTGGTAGTCATTGGCGGCCTGGCCGATGAGCAAGAAGCCAACACCAAAGCGGGCGAACTTAACCAAGACGACCGCTTTAAAGGGGCCATTGTAAAAAAGAATTAGTCCTCGCCAAGGTTTTAGTACTCAACTCAAATTGCCGATTGTCAGTGTTTTGCAAGAAAACCTTCTCAATTTAAACTTATACCAAAATCAAATAGAGATTACGTGTTTCTTGTCCTTTAAATGATTGATAATCAAATAGTGCAATCATTTAATCATACAATCATTAAGTCATTTTGTATTAGCCCATTCATCCTTGTTGTCCTGACTATGATTTTGTTCCAAATCGACACCACCGCCCTAGGCAGTGCGGCCAGCAGCCAAGTTACCCTTACTGACCTGGTACTGGCCGGCGGCTGGACCATGATCCCCCTGGCTTTACTGGGCATCCTGGCCATTTACATCATTGCCGAGCGGCTGCTCAACATCCGCAAGGCTGGGGCCGCCCCCGCCCAGTTGTTCAACGAAGTAAAATCGGCCGTGCTGGAGGGCAGCCTCGAGAAGGCCAAAGGGATCTGCGCCCGCGAAGACAGCCCCATTTCGCGCATGTTGGAAAAAGGCATTAGCAAGCTGGGCCGCGACATCAAGCAGATCGAGGCCTCCATCGAGAACGCCGGTAAAATCGAGGTGTACAAGTTGGAGAAAAACCTGGGTTTGCTGGCCACCATTGCCGGGGCGGCCCCCATGGTGGGCTTCTACGGCACCGTAACCGGGATGATCTCCGCCTTTATCGCCATTGCGCAGGAGGAAGGCTCGGTAAGCCCTAAGTTGCTTTCTTCGGGTATTTATGAAGCCATGATCACTACTGCCGCCGGGCTGATCATCGGTATCATTGCCTACATCGGTTACAATTATTTGGTTACCCAGGTGCAAAAGGTAACCTACAACATGGAGCTTACCACCATCGAGTTTTTGGATTTGCTAGAGAAACCCCACTAAGTCTAAAACCAACCTAACCGTTTCCCGCTCATGGATTTAGGCTCGCGCAATAAAGTCGACCCGTCGTTCAACCTGTCGTCAATGACCGACATGGTGTTCCTCTTGCTCATCTTTTTCCTGCTCACCTCCAACTTTGTTACGCCCTCGGGCTTGCCCATTAACGTGCCCACCAGCAAAGTGGCCGCCAAGGTGCTGCCCAAAATCAACGTGGGCATCACCGCCCAAAAACGGTTCTATGTAAACGAAGTGGAAGTGCCCTACGCCCGTCTGGAAAGCGAACTGCAATCCCTGCTGGCCGGCAAAGAAGAGGGCGTGGTGGTGCTCAACGTGGACAAAAGCGTGCCCGTGCAATACCTGGTCGACGTGGCCAGCATCGCCACCAAGCTCAAGGCCCGGGTGTCAATCGCTACCCGGCCGGAGTAAGGCAGGGAACTTTCTCCCTCCCCTCTAGCCCCCCTACTCCCCCCGATACCCAGGATTGGCCGTGGGCATTTTGGCCCCCACTTGGGCGCGCCATTGGTCCAAGGCCCGCTTCATTTTCTTGACCCG
>JALONO010000008.1 GCA_025454895.1 Bernardetiaceae bacterium | reverse complement strand
GAAACCGACCTCACGGGCAATCATGCCGGTTTTGAGAAACTGGCTTCACTCATTACGCCCGGGTGGCGCGGTCCCAGTCCAGGCGGCGCGACAGGTACATGACGATGGCCAGCACCACGAACAGGCCGACGCTGCCGAGGAGGAGGGTGTAGTCTTGCAACTGCAACAGGGTGAACATGAAACCGTACAAAAAGGCCAGGATGCCGCCGGTGAGCAGGGCCAGCCGCAGGTGGGCGAAGATGCTGGTGCAATACGCCGTTACCAGAATCACCGTGGCCGAGGCGGCCAGCACGTAAGCCCAGTTAAAGTGCATGTGCTCGGCCAGGGCCAGTTGCAGGGTGTAGAACAGGCACAGGGCCAGGCCCACCAAAATGTACTGGAAGGCATGGACGCGCCGCCCGTTCAGGGTTTCGGCAAAGAAGAAGACGGTGAACGTGAGGCCGATGATGAGCAGGGCGTACTTGACCAGGCGCGCGCTTTTTTGGTATTGGTCCACGGGGATCATGAGGTCCACGCCAAAGGCGGAAGCCTCGACGGCGTTGCGCTGGTCGCCCCGGAATTTTTGGGGGTAGTTGCGGTTGAGGTGCAGTACCTGCCAATTGGCCTGGAAACCTGTGGGCGTTACGTTGCGCTGGGCGGGCAAAAAGGCCCCGCTAAAGCTGGGGTTGGCCCAAGGCGAGCTAAGGGTTACTTTAGTTTGCTGGCCCAAGGGGGCAAAGCGCAGGAAAGAGGCGCCGTTGAGGTTGAGGTCGAAGGCAAAGGCCAGGCCCAGGCTGTCGGTGGTGGGGCCAACGGGCACGCGCGCGCTCACGCCCGAGGCGACCACGTCGGGGCTTTCCACGCCGGGGTTGAAGGCGATGGTTTGCGGGCCCCATTGCAGCCGCAGCCCCTCGCGGATGCCGTTGTTATGGCTAAGGCCGAGGGAGACGAAGGCATCTTTCCACAAAATTTTATTGGGGTCGATGTTCCAGTCCTTGAAATCGGGTCGGCTAAAGCGGCCGTTTACTTTCAGTTGAGCATTATAGAGCACCACTTCGTAGATGCCCCGGTAGCGCATTTCGGGCTGGAGGGTGCCGGTGGCGGTTACTTCGTCGGGCAAAAAGTGGGCGTACTCGGTAACTTCGCTCACCTCGCCGCGCTCGTTGCGCACGGGCACTAGGTAGGGGACGCTGAGCACCAGGGCCGTAACGGTTTGGGCGTGGCCCCATTTTTCACTCACTTCGTAAATAGCACTGTTGCGGGCGGTTTCCCGCTCGTCTATCAGCCCCATAATGAGCACCGTGGGCAACAGCAGCAGCAGGGCCAGCGTGCCCACCGATACCATTTTTACCGTGATCGACTCCCGCAACCAACGGTTGAGCCGTTCAATAAAGTTTTCGTCTTGATTTTTCATTTACAAACTACTTTGAGTTGCAAAGTTAAACAAAAAAACGAATTTCCAAACGGAGTGTCCGGTTTTGTTGAAACAGGGTTGGTGGCGGCTAGTGGGTGGCCCTACTAAAAATATTGGCAAGGCGAAGGTCGGGGAAATCGCCTTAATTTACGTCTCCATAGAGTTAAGGGGGTTAGGCTATTTTTTGTCATCAAAACCTATACGTTATGTACCGTCGTGAATTTGTAAAACAACTGAGTGCCGCTGCCGCCGCTTCGGCCTTGCCCTGGGCCGGTTTGGCCGCGCCCGAGGCCAAATGGAAATTTAAACTGGGCTACGCCTCCATTACCTGGGGCGGCAATTTTGAGGTAGCCCTAAAAGAAATCGCCTCGCAGGGGTTTAAGGCCATGCAGATTTCGGGGATCACCTACGGGGCGTTTAAAGACAAGCCCCAGCAGCTCATCGACCTGGTGAAAGCCTCGGGGCTGCAAGTACCCGTCTCGTCGGCGGGCAACCTGCGCATCGAGCCCGATAAAAAGGAGGGGGCTTTCAAATCTTGTTTCGACGTGGTGAAAATCCACAGCCAACTGCCCGGGGCCAAAATAGTGCAAGTAACCAACGGCAGCCGCCCCCAAGGCCGCCAGCCCACCACCGACGAGTTAAAACAACTGGCCAGCCAAATGAACGAGTTTGGCAAAAAAGCCCAGGAAGAGCTGGGCATCAGCGTAGTATATCACAACCACATGCGCCAATTAGGCGAAACCCCGGAAGAGGTGGACGTGATTTTGCAAAACTGCAATCCCAAGCACATCCAGTTTTTGCTCGACATTGCCCACTACCAATGGGGCGGCGGCGATCCGGTAAAAGCCCTGGACCAGTACCGCGACTTGATCAAGGTGATCCATTTAAAAGACCTTGGCCCCGTGCCCGACACCACCGACAAACAGTTTATGGAACTAGGCCAAGGCACCCTGGACCTGCCCGGCATTTTTGGCAAGTTGCGGCAAAATAAGTTCAAGGGCTGGGGCATTATCGAGATCGATGCCGTGCCCAAAGGCTCGGGGCGCACTCCGCTACAATGCGCCGAACTTTGCAAAAAGTACATGGTGGAAAAGGTGGGCTACCCCATTTAATCACTCGAAGTTTCTCACAAATTTCTTGACAAATGAAGGCGGTGCCTCTACCAAGGTGTGCCGCCTTCGCTTATTTTTGCCTGGGCGCGATTGCCTGGCCAGTCCCTGTTTATGTAGAGAAGGCCCGCCACAGCAACTCGTCTGTTACAACCAGTAGCGTTTTTTTGTTGATCATGAGTACTTCGGGACTACTTCGAGTAAGCCCTCCCTCTCCGGCGGACGACCAAAACATGAGTTTTGAACGAGCAAGTGCGGTTAGCCAGGGGTGGGGCCATAACCATCCACTTCACATTATCTAAAACCCCCGTTCTAAGCCATGCAACCTATGCCTTACATCGACCAGCACCGCGAGCGGTTCTTGGCCGAGCTATTTGAGCTGATCCGCATCCCGTCAGTAAGCACCGACAAAGCCTACCAGGCCGAGGTGCGCCGGGCGGCGGAGTTCCTGCGCGAGCGCCTGCTCGAGGCCGGGGCCGACCACGCCGAGCTATGCGAAACCGGCGGCAACCCCATTGTGTTTGGGCAGAAGATCGTGGACCCCGCCAAGCCCACCGTGCTGGTGTACGGCCACTACGACGTGCAGCCCGCCGACCCGGTGGAGCTATGGGAAACCCCGCCGTTTGAGCCGACGGTGCGCAACGGGAAAATTTTTGCCCGGGGGGCCTGCGACGACAAAGGCCAGATGTACATGCACGTAAAGGCGTTCGAGTACATGGTGCGCTCCGGTACCTTGCCCTGCAACGTCAAGTTTATGATCGAGGGCGAGGAGGAAAGCGGCTCGGCCGCCCTGCCGGCGTTTTTGCGGGCCAACCAAGCGAAGCTCCGGGCCGATACCCTCATCCTGTCCGACACGTCGATGATCGACAACGACACGCCCTCCATCAGCACCGGGCTGCGGGGCATTTGCTACCTGCAAGTGGAAGTTACCGCCGCCGCCCGCGACCTGCACTCGGGTATTTACGGCGGGGCGGTGTACAACCCCATCAACACCCTGTGCCAGATGATCGCCGCCCTGAAAAACCACGCCAACCGCGTAACCATCCCCGGTTTTTACGACGACGTGGTGGAGCTAAGCACCCAGGAGCGCACCCAATTGGCCCAGGCCCCCTTCGATGCCCAGGCCTACATGGCCGAGAGCGGTTTCTACGCCCTGCAAAGCGAGGAAGGCTACAGCCCCATCGAGGGGGCCACCATCCGCCCCACCTTGGACGTCAACGGCATCTGGGGCGGTTACACCGGCGAAGGTTCCAAAACGGTGATCCCGGCCAAAGCCTACGCCAAAATCTCGATGCGGTTGGTGCCCAACCAAACCCCGGAGAAAATCAATCAATTGTTCACGGACTATTTCCAGCACCTGGCCCCGCCCGGTGTGCGCGTGAAGGTAACGCCCCACCACAGTGGCCAACCCATTGTAACGCCCATGGAGTCAGTGGCTTACAAAGCCGCCGAAATGGCCTACCAAACCACCTTTGGCAAAGCCCCCATTCCCCAGCGGGGCGGCGGCAGCATTCCCATCATCCCGTTGTTCAAAGAAGTGCTGGGCCTCGATGCCATCATGATGGGCTTCGGCCTCGACTCCGATGCCCTCCACTCGCCCAACGAAAACTATGGCCTGTTCAACTATTTCCGGGGCATCGAGACCATCCCGTATTTTTATCATTACTACGCCCAGTTAGTAGCCAAACTTAGCAAGTAACCCATTTTGGTCGCGGTTATGCGCCGTCCTTCGAGCCTGTCAGGTTGAGCAACCTGACAGGTTTTTTTGTTACCGTCGGAGCCAGGCGTTTACAAGCTCCCGTTATCACCATTGTGATATTGTAGTTTTTAAGTATTTGATAATCAGAAAGAAAGAATAAAATTACCCGGCCATAAAAAACGCTATAAATCAAATTCTTAGCTGGATGACTTTTGGCAAGTGGCCCGCCTGTCCGCGTCCAAACCCTCGTTTGTGGCTAAATTCGCCGCTAAACCCGCGTTTGATTTGGCCAAGTTCCTCAAAATCTACCGGCAGCGGCTCACCAACCTGTCGGCCACCAACCGTTCGCTGCTGCTGCTCCGGCTTAGCCAGCGGCAGTTCCTCGATTTCCACGAGCTCGATTTCCTCCTTAACCGGCCTTCGTTTGCCCTGGTGGCCGACTTGCTGGCCCGCAAACGACGGGTAGCCCTGTGCCGCCGGGCCGACAGCCGCGACCAGGCCACCAACCGGGCCAGCCTGCTGCTCAAAAACCTGTACCGCACCGACCAAACCGTGCAGCAAGAGCGCGGGGCCAACGACCTTTGCCTCGGGTTTCCGTTTGTGCAGGGCCGCCTCCACGACGACACGCCCATCCGCTGCCCGCTGCTGTTTTTCCCGGTCGAGCTGCGCGAAGAAGGGGCCGACTGGGTGCTCCGCTGGCGCACTGATGAGGACATCGTGTTGAACAAGACATTTTTGTTGGCTTACGCCCATTTCAACCAAGTAAAACTGGCGGAAGATTTTTACGACTTTTCTTTTGAAGAATTTAGCCAAGACCCGCAAATATTTTTAACCGAATTGTACCGCTGGTTGGAGGAAGGCCCGCTCGAGATTAACTTCAACCAAGCCAGTTTTGCCGAGCGGCTGGAAACCTTCGGCCCGCTCAAAAAGGCGGACTTTGAGGCGGCCACCCGCACCGGCGAGCTAAAGTTACTGCCCCAGGCGGTGCTGGGCCTGTTCCCCCAAGCTGACAGTTACCTCGTGCCCGACTACGATACCCTCATCGACCAAGCTCAGGTGAAAGACGTGGAAGCGTTTTTCGGCCCCGCCAAAACTGTGGATGGTAAGTTACAAAATCTTGATTTACAAATAAATAACATCAGTGAAACCAACACGGTTAGCCCCTATCCGCTCGATGCCTCGCAAGAGCGGGTGATGCAGGCCGTTAAGGCCGGGCAGTCGTTGGTGGTGCAAGGCCCGCCGGGCACGGGCAAGTCGCAGCTCATTTGCAACCTCATTGCCGACCACCTGGCCGCAGGCAAACGGGTGCTGGTGGTGTGCCAAAAACGGGCCGCCCTCGACGTGGTGTACGCCCGCCTGCACGAGAAGAGCCTGGCCAACTTTGCGGCTTTGGTCCACGATTTCCAGCACGATCGGGCCCGCATCTACGCCCAAATCGGCCAGCAAATCGACACGGTTTATCAAAAGAACGAACAGAAAATCGACCTTGGCTCGCTGTACCAGGAAGAAAAATTTATCCAGGCTTGCCGCCAAATCGAGGGTTTCAATCGCCAGTTGGATCAATTCCGGACGGCCCTTTTCGATACGTCGTTGTGCGGCCTTTCGGCAAAGGAGCTTTACCTTACCAGCAGCCCGGCCCGCCCCCACCTGGACTTGGGCGGGTTGCACGGGCATTTCCCGTTCGGTTCCCTGGCCGAGTTCATGCCCAAACTCCGGGCCTATGGGCAATACCACGCCCGGCTGGCGGGCAGCCCCTGGGCCGCTAACCGGGCTAGCTTCGCTGGTTTCGGGTTCCCTGATTTGGCCAAGCTGCAAGCCCTGCTGGGTGGTTTTGCCCAGCAAGTGGCCCAGTGCCAGCAGGCGGCCCGGCCCCACTTGGCCAAGTTGGAACCGAGCGAGGCATCGCGCCTGCAAATAGCTGATTTTGAGGCAATATTAGCCTGCCAACTCCAAATAGACCAGGTGCTGGCCTACGTGGACGACGACCAGGTGTTCCGTTATTTTCTGCGCATTTTGCCCTACGACGAGGTGGACTGGGGCTGGTTTGACCGGGCCGAGGAGGCCCTGATGGCTTGCTTTGCCGATGAAGGCCCCGAAACCACCCTCGCCTACGATGAGATCGCTACTTATCGCGGGTTTTTGGAAGAATTTTTGACCGCCCAAGCTGGTTTGCTGCAAAAAATGTGGTGGCAATGGTTCGGTGAGCACCAAAAAGAAGTGAACCAACTGTTTGCCCGTAATCAACTGGAGCCTAACGAGGCCAATGCCCGGGTGCTGCTGGCCAAACTGGCCCGGCGCGAGCGGTTGGAGCAACAGCGGCTGTCCATGCTCAGCGTGGAGTGGCTGTCGGATGCCGAGCAGCCCGAGTTTGACAGCAAGGCCAATGCGCTGGACTGGGTGCTGCAACTGCCCACCGCGCCCGACCGCGCCGCCTACTTGCGCTGGTTTGCCCAGTTTAGGATGGCGTTGCAAGCCCACCGGTTGTGGCTGGCCCTGGCCCACGGGCAAACGGCCAAGCGACGGCGCAGCCCGGCCCAGGCCCCCGTGCTGGCCTGGGTGGAGGTGATCGCCCCGGACCAACTGGCCCGCGACTTGGCCGGTTTGCAGCAGGCGGCCGGACAATTTCAAGCTACCCGGCAAAGTTGGAAACCATATCTGTCTGATTTTCAGATTACTCAAATGTGGCAGGAGGCCGCCGTCGGGCACAACCAGCAGGCTGCCGCCTTATTGGCCCACTTGCCCGCCCAGTTTGAGTTGTTGTGCGAGTTGGATACCCTGCGGGCCAGCCTCACGCCGCCTCAACGGCAAGTGGTGGAACTGTTGTTGGCCGCCGAGCCGCCGCCCGCCGACTTAACCGAATTGTTTGACAACTCGCTTCGGTTGGCCTGGCTGGCCGAGTTGGAGCAGGCCCAACCTGGTTTGCGGCAAGCCTCCTCGTTGGGCTTGGCCCAGGCCGAGGCGGGGTTGCAAGCGGCCGTGGCCGACAAGCAGGCCCTCAGCCAGGCCGTGGCCACCGGGCGCGCCTGGGAACGCCTGCTGCGCGAACTGGAGTACAACCGCCTCCGTAACTTGATCAGTTTCCGCGACTTGCGCCACCAAGTCAACAAAAAGCGGGGGGTGTGGCCGCTGCGCAAGTTGGTGGCCCACTTTGCGGACGAACTGTTCCGGCTCGTGCCTTGCTGGCTAGTGTCGCCGGAGTCCGGGTCGGCCGTGTTCCCCATGACCGAGCTGTTCGACTTGGTGGTGTTCGACGAAGCCTCCCAATGCTTTGCCGAGCGGGGCATCCCGGCCATGTACCGGGGGCGGCAGGTGGTCATCGCGGGCGACGACCAGCAACTGGCCCCGTTTGACCTGTACCGCCCCCGTTGGGAAGACCTGACCGACGAGCCGGACTACGCCCCCGAGCTAGAAGTAGAGTCGCTGCTGGACCTGGGCCGCCGCTTTTTGCCCAACCTGCCGCTCACGGGCCACTACCGCAGCCGCTCGCTGGACCTCATTGGCTTCTCCAACCAGCATTTCTATCAAAACCAGTTGCAGATGTTGCCTCATTATCAAGACTTTATCCGGCAACAGCCCGCCATTGAGTACCGCAAAGTGGACGGCCAGTGGGAGCAAAACCGCAACCAACGCGAAGCCGAGGAGATTGTGGCTCTGGTGCGCCAACTGCTGGCCCAGCAGCCCGACAAACAGATCGGGGTGATCACCTTCAACGCGCCCCAGCAAGACCTGGTTCGCGACCTGCTGGATGAAAGCGGCCTGGCCCTGCCGGAGCACTTGTTTGTGAAAAACATTGAAAACGTGCAGGGCGACGAGCGCGACATTATCCTGTTCTCGGTGGGCTATGCGCCCAGCCCCAGCGGCCGGTTGCTGCTGCAATTTGGCAGCCTTAGCCAGGCCCGGGGCGAAAACCGGCTCAACGTGGCCGTTACCCGCGCCCGCGAGCGGGTGGTGGTGGTGAGCAGCCTGCTGCCCCACCAACTGGCCGTGGACGACACCGCTAACCCTGGCCCCAAAATGCTGCGGGCTTATTTACAATACGCCCTCGACGTGTGGGAGGGGCGGTTCCGGCCGGCTTTGCCCAACCCGGCCCAGTTGGCGGCGGGCCAGTACCTCAAGCATCAGCTCCTGGCCAAAGGCCCCGGCCACCTCACCGCCGACCTGCCCTTTGCCGACCTGGCCCAGTGGCAGCAAGGTCAGCTCGCCCGCCTCATCCTCACCGACGATGATTTGTTTTACCAAGCCCTGTCGGCCAAAGACGCGTTTGCTTACCGGCCTGCCCATTTTGCGGCCAAGCAGTGGCCCTTCGTGCGCGCGTTCAGCCGCCCGTGGTGGGCCGCCCCCGACCAAGAAGCCAGTCGTTTGGAACTATCGCCCGAGTGAACGGGGCAGGTTCCCTCGCCCTGGCCCCGATCCTGTGGGGTCGGTTTCTCAAAACTGGCCCCACAGCATAACAATCATGCCAAAATCAAATAGGGGTTGCTTGTTCTTCTTCCTTTAAGCGATTGATAATCAAGGGAAATGGTCATTTAACCATGCAATCATTGGGTCATTTTAGTATCATTTCCCCCAAGCGGCCGGGTTTTGCCGCCAGGCCTCCAGCGAGGCTAGTTGGACTTGGTCCACCACGCCAAGCTCGGCGGCCACTTGCAGCAGGGTAGGGTAGTTGCAAAGCGTGAGCAAGGGCACTTGGGCTTCGGCAAAGGCTTGGTTGGCCAGGGCAAAATCGTAGGTAAAAGTGGCCAACATGCCCACCACCTTGGCCCCCGCCTCGGTGAGGGCTTTGGCGGCCTTGAGGCTACTGCCCCCGGTCGAGATGAGGTCCTCTACCACCAGCACCTGCTGGCCGGGCACCAGCCGCCCCTCGATCAGGTTTTCTAGGCCGTGGTCCTTGGGTTTGGGCCGCACGTACAGAAAAGGCAGCCCCAATTCGTCGGCTAGCAAGGCCCCCTGGGGGATGCCCGCCGTGGCCACCCCTGCCACGGCTTCCGCCTGGGGAAAGCGGCTCCGAGTGGCCGCAGCCAGTTCATTTTTGATGTAACGGCGGATGAGCGGGTAGGAGAGCAGCAGGCGGTTGTCGCAGTAAATGGGCGATTGCCAGCCCGAGGCCCAGGTAAAGGGCGCGGTTGGGCTGAGTTTTACGGCTCCGGTTTGCAACAGCATGGAGGCAATTTGGTAGGCGGTGGTCATGGGCAAAAGGCGGTGAAGTCGAAACCCGCGAGCGAAGTTACTGGCTCCCGCAAAAAAGCGGAAAACTTGAGAGCATTGCTTGGGCCGCCACAGGTCGATTGTTGGGGACATTTAACTTCGTTACTGGATGGAAACGATCGCTTCCGCAACCAGTAAAGCAACTTTATTTCATTAAAAAGCTTAGTTCTTTAAGTAATTATCACGGCTAAGATGCAGCGTGGGTGTTCTCAATCTTTACAAATGGAAGAGAAAATCATGCAAAGTAGATTGTTTAGCAAAATCAATAAATCATTTGAGGTAATTATTTTGAGTTTTATTGCTTAGATGCTGATAATCATTGAATTGCATGGGTAATTATAGACCTCAAAAGCAATGGGAAACGCTGCCGTAAAACCAATAAAAGGGTAACCGAAATTTAAAATCCGGGTCATACCCAGTTCATACCTGGCCCATACTTTTGTATCGTAATCGATGTAGATTCATAAGCCTGAAATTGATAGCATCGTTTCCACTCTGCTAAAACCTTGGCGCGCTGGGCCAGGGTTTTTTTTATGGGATCGGTTAAGGACGGCCCTGGTGCGCAATTCTTAGCGTAATCCCTACTTGTCCGTAAATTGATCGGGATACCAGGATTTTAATGATGAGCGGCATTATTTCAAGAAAAAAGTTGGCCTTTCCCCCATGTTAGTGCCGGGCCTACCAACAGCGGGGCCAATTGCGGTGAAAAACTTACTCGCCAAAACGATTGCGGAACATTTAGTGCGATTTCTCGCTGGTTAGTTTGGTGTTTATTTTGTGCCAACAGTTCAGGGAAATCCCTTATTTCGTCATTACTGCCCTATTCCTCCACCAGTTGTTCCTTAAGCCATGCGCGGGCTAAAACTTACCATTGCTCAAAAACTGGCTATTCTGTGCCTAGTTACTGCCTTGATTAGTAGTCTTGGCATGGCTTGGTTTGCTTACCTAACGGCCCGGCAAACCCTCGAGGCTGAAATCAACACCCGGTTAGGGCGGGTATCGAGTTTTCTGATGCACGGCACCGACCAGTTTGTGTACGAGCGTCTACACGATGTAACTACCTTGGCTCATACGCCTGAGTTGGTGACGGCTTCTGCAACCACCGATTTGGACCAACTGGCCGAGTTGACTGCCTTGTTGAAAATCCACAAGCGGCACAATCCGTGGTATAGCAGCGTCTCGTACTTCGACACGGCTCGGGTGCGCCGGGTCGATACCGAAGGCTTGGCCTTGGGACAAACGCATCTGCGCAAACACTATTGGCTCGCCCTCGACACGCAAGATGTGGCAATGGACGTGTCTTTTTCCGAGTCGCTAAAAAGGCCCGTGATGCACTTTGCCAGCGTGGTGAGAAACCCGGCGGGCCAACGAACCGGCGTAGTGGCCAGCCGGGTGGGTATCGAGCGACTGCACGAGGTATTTAAAAGCGAAGTGATATTGAGCAATGGGGGTGCGCTGCACGCCCTGGACAGCCTGCTCACCATAGAGTTACTCGGAGCTGATGGGCAGGTGCTGTACTCGAACCGTAACCCCCAAGACGTACTTCAGCGCAAATACCGCAGCCTTACGTTGTTAAACTGGCAGTTGTCCCGCCAGGACCTACGCCAGCAGCAACAAGGTTATTTTGAGGTGGGAGACCAACTATTTTTCTACACGAAACAAAAAGGGTACCTGGATTACCCTGGCAATGGTTGGATACTGGTGATTAGCCTGCCCAAAGCGGCTGCGCTGGCCCCAGTGGAGTCACTTCGTGGCCAAGTGTTGTCTATTTTGCTGGGGATGGCGGCGTTGGCAGGTTTAGTAGCCTGGTTGGTGGGCCGTTATTTTGCGGGTCCGTTGCTCAACTTGGTGGAGGCCGTGCGCCAACTAGCGAGCGGCCAATTGGAGCTTCAGCGTAGTCAGTTGGGCCGGAGCCTCACCCGGGGCGATGAGATTGGCCACCTGGCCCGCAATTTCGTCCATATGGCCGATGCCCTTGACCAACAAATGACTGCCCAAACAGAACTCAACGTGGCCCTGAGCCTAACCAACCGAGAGATCGAGGCCCGCAACTTGCAAATTGCTACCCAAAAAGAGGAACTCGAGACCACCTTGGACGACTTGGATAAGAAGAATAAGAAAATTACGGCCAGCATCAACTACGCGCTGCGGATTCAAACCGCTTTTTTACCGCAGAAGGAAAGCCTCAAGGCGTATCTCCCCAGTTCGTTCATCTTATACCAGCCTAAAGACATCGTGAGCGGGGATTTTTATTGGTTTCGTCAGATCAAGCGAACCTCGTTGGTAGGGGGCGAAGTAACCGTGGTGGTAGCCGCCGATTGCACCGGCCACGGGGTGCCCGGAGCCTTGATGACGGTTATCGCCGAAAACTTGCTCAAAGATGTGCTCTACAACGAGCGGGTGTTAGACCCCGCGCAAGCTTTGCTCCGCCTGGATGAACTGATGAAACTGGCCCTCAAACGCGAGGGCTACGCCGAAGGCATTAACCACGACGGGATGGACATTGCCCTGTGCCTCATTGACCACAAAGCGCAGCAGTTGGAATTTGCCGGGGCGCACCAAGGTTTGTTTATCAACCGGCAGGGGCAGCTGCACGAACTAAAGGGCGAGCGGTTTTCTATCGGGGCAGCCACTAAAAAAGGCCCACCTACCCGGCTGGCCACCCAAAATTTTGCGCTCCAACCCGGCGACTGGCTCTACCTGTTCACCGACGGCTATACCGACCAGTTTGGCGGAGTGGATTTTGATGGCCTAACCAGCCAAACGGCCAGTAAATTTGGCCGCCAGCGTTTGCGGGCCATGCTGACCGACCTTGCCCACCAGCCCACCCCGGAAGCCCAATTGCACCTGCTCACCGACACGCTACTCGCCTGGCGCGGCCAGGAACACCAAACCGATGACATTACGGCCATTGGATTTGAGTTTACGGCCTGAAAACACGCTTTCGACAGCCCATTATTCAATTGAGTATGCCGCCTCAACAGGCCAGTTGACCTCCATGCGTACGTACGCAAGTCCATCTCGCTGGAAGGGTTCGCCCGCCACTGCTAGCCCCAACTTTTGGTAGAAACCCACGGCCGTTTGCCGGGCGTGGCACCAAACCTGCCGCGCCCCCGTTTGGCGGGCTAGTTGCAGCACCTGCCGCAGCAGGGCTGAGCCGTAGCCTTGACCTTGGTGCGCCGGGTCGGTGGCAAACTTGCGGAATTGTACCACTGGTCCGTCGCTAAAGAGCGAGATCACCGACACCAGTTGGCCGTCCACCGTCAGGCCCCAATGCTGGCCTTCGGCATCGTTGGGCAATTGCACGTGGGCTAGCGGGGCGGTCCGGCCACATGGCCCGCTGGCGCAAGGCCCAGGTACCGGCAGCGGTCAGTCGTTGCAGTTGCGGAGGAACGGGCCGTGAAATCATGTTGGCAAGGGGAAAGCGGCAAAAATAAAGCGGCTGGGTTGGCCTCCGGCTTGTCGCTAGCCAAAAAAACAGGTCGGCCGCCAAAGTTGGCGGCCGACCTGGGCAAATGCGACCATTTTCGAGATGGGCTATTTTTCTAGCCAGACCCGTTGTTTAAAGGTTTCGCCGTTGAGGGTGATTTCCACGATATAAATATGCGAGGCCCCGATCTGGGTGGGTACTTGCCGGATGGCGTAATCGAGCCACACGTTGTCAAATTGCTGCACCAGGTTGCCCATGCTGTTGTAAATCACGATTTTGGCGTTGCCGCTTTTGCCTTTGGCGGCCAGCAGATAAAGGTCTTTTCCGTAGCTGTAAGCCCGCACGGGCACGTTTTCGTTGCGGTCGCCCACCACCTCGTTGCCAAACCGGAGGAAGAAACGGTTAGTGTGTACGCCCGGCCGGATGCTGATTTTATGTTCGCGCTCGGCTTGCATCAGGTAGTACTCGTTGGTGGCGCGATCTTCCAAGAACATCGGGCGGCCCAGCGGTTGGTCGTTCTCCAGGGCTTTGATCGTGTATTCGGCCTCGGTACGCACCTGTACGGTGAGCGGCACGGACCAGGCTTTGTCGGTCATGGTGCTGGGCAAGGCCAGGCCAGCCCACCGCTTGTTCTGCCACTGGAACGATACGTTGAGGCCCGACGGGTTGTCAATTTTAACGGCATCGTAGGAGCGGTCTTCCCGCTCGGTAAATGATGAGCTAAAGCCCAGGTGCAGCTCGTCGTAGTTGCCCTCGTTTTGGGCCACCCGTAGCGAGAGCCGCTCCAGCACTACCTCTTCGCCCTCGGTGCGGTAAAACTCCTGGTTATTCCCAGCTTTGCGGTGCGCGTTTTTGAACATCACGTAACCGTTATTTTTAGCCAGCGCAAAGAAACCCTGCCCCGCCGGAATGGCATTGATGTTAGTCAACCTATTGGCAACGAGGTAATTGCCTTGCCCGCTACCTTGGTCGCCGTCGTTCCATAACCAGGCGGTTCCGTCCAGTTCACTGTTGTCGGGGTCAGCGAAAAACAAGTTCAAATCAATGGCCGAAGGATAAGGGTTGCCCAGCAAGTTGTAGCCGCTGAACAGGCCGGGGCTTTTGGTAACGTTGATCCCAATGTTGCCGTTGTTGACTTTGCCGTAAGTGAGGTTGCCCGTGGGCCAGCCGGATACGGCCAGCTCATAACTGGCATCGGTACCCGCCATGCCGGCGGTGTAGCCAAGGCCGGGTTGCAGCAAACTGTTGGCCGGTTGCCAACGTTGGCCCGTTTCGCTGTACCAAAAACGCAGGTTGGCAGCCCCAGGCAGGTGGATGCCCGACAGCCCGTTTACGGGGGCGGAGCAGAAGTTGTAACCCACCCCGGCACCCGTTACGCGAGTAGGATTGCGCTGGCGTTGCACGCGGAATTTGCCGCCCATTAGGCCAAGGGTGGAGTTGGTGGTTTGCACCAAGGAGCCGCCGTTGGCCACCAAAATCTCACCATCAAGCTGGGGAAAGCCCCAAGGCCCGCCGTCAATGCGCAGTTGGCCGTTTACCGTAATGGTTACCCCACTGCCGATATGGAGCTTACCGCCCCGTTCGACATTAAGATTGTTGCAAGTAAAGCTCGTTCCCGAAAGCGGGTACTGGCCTGCCATCACTACGTCGTCAGTAGGTTGTACGGTCGTAGCGATCCAGTTTTTGGTACTGAGGTCATATACTTCCCAGCGCTTACCGTCCCAGATAACGGTGCGGGTAGGGGCTGGACTTGTTTTGGTGTGGCCTAAGAACCACTGATAAAGGTTGGGCGTGTGCAGGCCATTGTCGGTGCGATAAGCACTAGACCAAGCATCGTGCCCCCCAGTAGGGTAAATAGTAACCTTAGGAGCGGGTACTGGCTTGGGGTCCGCGTTCTCAATTTGTTTAATCCACTCCAAGGTATTGTTTACTCCCACGGTACCGTCAAATTGGTTGTGAAAAGCCCAGACCGGGATCCGGTGAGCGGCCAGTTGGGCCGGGCCGCCCCACTGGTCGGGCCAATTGGCAGCGCAAATGGGCGCGATGGCGGCAAACCACTCGGGGTGTAAGGTGGGGGTGCGCCAAACGCCGCCGCCGCCCATACTCAGGCCGGTGAGGTAAACCCGGCTGCGATCGATATACTTGGCGTAGTGCTCAAAAATAAAGGGCATAAAGGCGTGGAGCATCTCATCAAACCCGCCGTAACGGCTAGATAACTGGGGGCAAATGAGGATAAAAGTTTCCTCCTTGCCATTTACGGTGAAGGTCATGGGATTAGGCCCTTTTTGACCACCACTATACCAATTGCGCAAAATCCGAGGCGGGCCTACATTAGCCACGCGCCAAATTTGCCCATCGGAGCCATCGCCCTTTTCACCCAAGCCATGCAAGAACACGATCACCGGGTACTTTTTACCGCTGGTCAAGTGGCCCTCCGGCAGGTACTCCAAGTAACCCGTGGGAGTATGGAAATCGTCGGGAGTGAGTGTGGGTGACATGCGGGCCACCAACTGGGCCGAGGCTGACTGGGCGTAAACTAACAAACCTAGCAGCGTAAACCAACGTAGCCCTGATGAGGTGGGGTGGGTAAAGAACATATATGTTAAAATTTGTTAAAATAAATGGTTCATAGAACCAAACTATTTTAGTCAAGTAGGGGCAAAAACCACTTTGTAAACGCTGAAACTGAGCCTAAAGATGTCCAATTAAGATCGAAAACGGGCACAAAACCCTTGAAACGTGTAAGTTTATCCATGAAAACGCATATTTATGGCCAAAAACTTGGGATCATTGGCCGATCCAATACCGAATTGGGCGATTATCCCGATGCCTAGGCTTCGGCGAAAGCCATAAAAAAACAGGCCAATTAGGGCGCTCAGGCGATAAACAGGTTGGTTAGGATCGGGGTGTTTACCCGTGCCCCCGTTAAAAAAAATAAAAAACCCACTTGTGCTATAAGAATAGCTAAATTTGCCCGCTAAAAAATGCCTTGTCGGCAACCTGCCTCATCAACAAGGGCACACTTTACCAATATGACTCAAGAAACCGTTAAATGCCTGATCATCGGTTCAGGCCCGGCCGGTTATACGGCCGCTATTTATGCGGCCCGGGCCGGGTTGGCCCCGGTGCTGTACACTGGCAACCAACCCGGCGGCCAACTCACCATCACCAGCGAAGTGGAGAATTACCCGGGCTATGCCCAAGGCATTAAAGGGCCGGAGATGATGATTGATTTCCAAACCCAGGCCGAAAGGTTTGGCACCCAGGTACGTTTTGGTTATGCCACCTCGGTCGATTTTTCGGTGAACCCCCGGCGCATTATCATCGACGAGAGCCACGAGGTGCTGGCCCACACTGTCATCATCTGCACCGGGGCTTCGGCCAAGTGGCTGGGCCTGCCCTCCGAGCAGCGGCTAAACAGCCACGGCGTATCGGCCTGCGCCGTTTGTGACGGGTTTTTTTACCGGGGCATGGACGTGGCCGTGGTAGGTGGGGGCGACACCGCCGCCGAAGAAGCCAGTTACTTGGCCAAACTTTGCAACAAGGTGTATTTATTGGTGCGGAAAGGCGAGATGCGGGCTTCCAAAATCATGCAGGAGCGGGTCAAGAGCTTGCCCAACCTGGAAATCCTCTGGCATACCGAAACCGAGGAAATCCTGGGCGCGCACGAGGTGGAAGCCGTGCGCGTGCGCAATACCCAAACCGGGGAACGCCGCGAGCTGCCCATCAAAGGTTTTTTCGTGGCCATCGGCCATCAGCCCAATACGGATATTTTTCACAACTGGCTCGACTTGGACACGGTAGGCTACATCCGCACCGTGCCCGGCACCACCCGCACCAATGTGCCGGGGGTATTTGCCGCCGGCGATGCGCAAGACAGCGTGTACCGCCAGGCGGTTACGGCGGCCGGAACGGGCTGTATGGCAGCGTTGGATGCGGAACGTTACTTAGCTGCCCACGGTCTGCATTGAGGCATTTAGTGCCCCCAAACCAGGCTGGGAAACAGTTTTCCTCTTAAAAACGGGTTAATCGTTTGAAAAACTTACCTACATTAAGCAAATACTTACTAAATAGCCGCCTGGTCTGTTTGTTTTGCTCGAGTACCCCATCCTAATTTTGGGGTGAGCCCCTAGTAACAATCCTCTGAGTTTCCGAGTTACTTAACTTCCTTTTTATGAGCCGAGCAGTTTTACTGTTAAGCTTAATGTTGATGCTGGGGCCATTTGCTTTACCCATTGCAGCCCAACCCAAACCCCCAGCTGCCAAAAGCCAAAAATTCTCCTTCCGGGATTTTATCGACATTAAAGTACCCAGACTCTTCAAAACCCCGGGCCGCAACGGCAAGCCCGGCCGCTTTGATCAAGCCGCCCAAGCCAAAATCGCCCTTGCCGATAGCCTGGTGGCAACTGACTCAGGCCAGCAGCAAATAGAAGGCAGCAAAGGGTTTTTATCCGGTACGGGCCAGGGCGGGGCGTTCCCCGGCTCCGAGAACTTTGGGGCGGCTACTATCAAACTGGGCCACGAGTTATCGCAAAAGTATTTGCAGGACTCCACGTTCAAAGTGCGTAACCTATTCAAGGAGGCGCCTCCTTTGTTGGCCCCGGTAAGTTTCCAAATGCCCACCTCGCTCCTGCGCGAAGATACTACCGACTTGTACGACGAGAGCTTTGCCGAAGACATTGTGGAAGTGCAAGAGCAAGTGCAGATCGACTCGGTGTGGCTCACCCTCACCAGCTACTTTGCCATTTGGGACTCGCGCAACATCAACCCCTATAACTTCGATTTGAACCAGTTTAAAGACAGTGTAAACCTTACATTGTTTGATACCGCGCAAGTTGGCAGGTGGTCGCCGCCACTGGCTAGCAACCGGCTCACCTCCGAATTTGGGATGCGCGGTTGGCGCTGGCACCACGGCGTGGACCTGGATTTGAACATCGGCGACCCAGTGTACTCTTCGTTCGAGGGGGTGGTGCGCATCAAACGCGCTGAGCGCGGCGGCTATGGTAATTTCATTGTGCTGCGCCACCGCAACGGCCTGGAAACGCTCTACGGCCACCTTAGCCAGCACTTGGTAAAACTGGGCGAGGAGGTAAAAGCGGGCCAACTGATTGGCCTGGGCGGCAATACGGGCCGCAGCACCGGGCCTCACCTACATTACGAGGTGCGGTACAACGGCCTGGCCTTTGACCCCAAATTCATCTACGATTTTGATAAGGGCGAGGTAGTGAGCAGCATTTTTACCCTCAAACCAGAACATTTTCGCCACTTGACCCACCAGCGGCAAACGGTTACCGTTACCCTCCGCTATGGCGATACCCTAGGCCGTTTGGCCCGCCGTTACCAAACTACTGTGGCCGAGCTTTGCCAACTCAACAACTTTGCCTCCGCAAAAGTTACGCTCCGCCCCGGCCGCAAATTAAGGGTAAAGTAAGGGTCGGAAATTTAGTAATTGGCGGAGATTAATTACTTGATTTTCAATTGTTTATATCAAAATAAATCCGATTTGCATTAGATTTTAATCCAAGCCTTGTTTGCCCGTTTCAAATTGCATATCCGGCAGTTGATGGGGAAAATCTAATCCACTAAAAGGAAAAAGAGACCACGGGTAGCCTAAGCTCGCAGTCTCTTTCTGGTTAAAGGCATACTTTGAAACGTAAAACTTAGCTACACTTCCAAGCTAAAACTGGTTTTGGTGCTGATATTGGCCTTCAGTTGGTTGAGCATGGAGTAAAGCCCAAAATAGGTTCGGTTCAGGTAAAGGGCATCCTTTGAACCGCGCGGTTTCTTCGATTTCTTCAATTCGTCCATTTTAGAAATCCGTTCGCCAAAGCTGTACAGTTGGGCAAAGAACGAGTCGTCGCCAAAGTCGAACTGCTGCTCGCGGAAGGGCCTAATGGTGAGTTGCACCATTTCGGAGAACAAATCTTTAAATAGTTTTTGCAGGTGGGGCGGATCGTCGTCGTACACAAAAGTAAGGTCGCGGAACACCCGGTCCAGCGTTGATTCGTCGCGGAAAATGCTGGGGCTGATCACCTTAAAGTGCTTGCGGTAATACTCCGGCGGGATGATTTTGACACACCCAAAGTCGATGATGCCCAACGTGCCATCGGGCTGCATTAAAAAGTTGCCGGGGTGCGGGTCCGCGTGTACGCGCAGGAGCACGTGCATTTGGTAGTCGTAGAAATCCCAGAGGGCTTGGCCCAGCCGGTTGCGCACTTCTTGGCTGGGGTTGGTTTGCAAAAACTCGCCCAGGTGTTGGCCCGGCACCCAGTCCATGGTGAGCACCCGCCGCGCCGAAAACTCCGGGTAGTACTTGGGGAAGTAGATGTGGGGGATATGGGCGCACTTTTCCGCGATTTCCACCGCGTTGCGTAGCTCGAGTTCGTAGTCGGTTTCGGCTACCAACATATCGCGCACTTCGGTCATGTACAGGTCCAGGTCGCGCTCGTTGAGGCCCAGCAGTTGCACGGCCACGGGGCGCACCATTTTCAGGTCGGAGGTGATACTGTCGGCCACGCCGGGGTACTGGATCTTCACGGCCAGGGTGCGGCCGTTTTTGGTGGCTTTATGCACTTGGCCAATGGAGGCGGCATTCACGGCCTCTTTGCTGAAGGTATCAAACAAGTCGGTGGGGCCTTGGCCGCCAAAGGCACTCATAAACGTTTTGACCACCAGCGGGTACGACAACGGCGGGGCCGAGTACTGGGCCATGGTGAACTTTTCTTGATAAGCCTGGGGCAGCAGGTTGCGGTCCATGCTCATCATTTGGGCTACTTTGAGGGCACTGCCTTTCAGTTCGCTCAGGGCGTTGTAAATGTCTTTGGCGTTGCTGGCGTGCAGTTCCTCACGGCTAGTGCTAGGGTCCACTAACTTTTTGGCGTAGTGTTTCAGGTAATTACCCCCGATTTTGACCCCAGTTTGCACAAATTTGGTGGCCCGCTCGGTTTTGGTAGTGGGAATGGTTTCTTGCGGGGCTTGGTCGCGCCGCTCAGGATCGGGTATGGCCATTGGATGGAGGGTAACGAAGGCTGGTAGGCACTTTCGCTATCAAAATATGGAAAGGCGGAAAAAGTGGTAAGTTGTTTTCAAACGAGGTTCACTAACCGGGCAGGCTATTTGCCCAGCACAAACTTGCCAAAATCAAAGGCGGAGTCGAGCAGGTTACGGCCCAGCAGGTCAAAGCTGAGGTTCACGGCTTTTTCCACGGCAGCATCGGTGCGCTCAAAATCAGGGCTGGTATCTTTGGCCCAAAACCGGAGCAGGAACAGTACTTGCCACCAGATTAGGTCGGCGTAGCGGTCGGTCAAAAACGGGCGGTCGTTCACCTCGCCGCTGTACACGCCATCGTTGATCACACTTTTGATGTGTTCATCAAACTTGGCCCGGAAGGGCTTGAGCAGTTCGCCGCCAAACAGGGGCGGCTCGCGGTCCAGCGTAAACACCGCGAAACTGCGCACAGCCTTTAATTGCTCAAGCAGGGCGTAATAAAGGGTGAGCACTTTTTCGCGGGCGGTGTAATTGTTATACACCTCGTCTTGGGTGATGCGGCCGAGGGTTTGGCCCAGGGCATCGGCCCAAATTTGCGCCTCAAGTTGGGCAAAAGAGCTACATTCTTCATAAAACGCTCGTTCGTCGAGCCCGGCGGTTTTGGCAAAGGCATACACTGAAGCCGGGCGGCGGCGGTGCGTGAGCAAATAATCGATGTATTGTTGCTGGAGTTGGGTCATTCCTGCTAAGGCGGTTTGGGTGTGTGCAAGCCCACAAGGCTGCTACTTCCCGTAACGAGCCTTTTAGGTTTTCGGTTTGGCCTAAGGCGATTTTTTTTGACGCACCCGCCCCGGCGGCCTATTGGACCTTAAACTCCACCCGGCGGTTTTTTTGCCGCCCGGCCTCGTCTTGGTTGGGGGCCACGGGTTGCTGGCCGCCTTGCCCCACGGCTTGGAGCCTTGGCTCGGCAATGCCGTGGGCCACCAGGTAAGTTTTGACCACGCCCGCCCGCTGTTGCGACAGCCGAAGGTTTTTGTCGGCCTGGCCCACGTTGTCGGTGTGGCCAATGATGGTAACGGCCAGTTGTGGGTATTTTTTGAGGGTGTTCAGCAGCCGCTCCAGCACTTGTTGGTAATTGCCGGTGAGCTTGTACGAGCTTTGCTCAAATTGGAGGTTCTCGATCACCACCGTTTCGCCGGGGGTAAGGCCCTCGTAAGTACTGGGCTTGGGTGGCTCGGGCTTGGGCAAGGCGGCCACCGTTTCGGCCCGGGCTTCGGTTTGGGGCTTGGCCGATTGACCCGCCGGTTTTTTGGGCTTGGCCTCGGCTGCGGGTTTTTTCAGGCTGGCCGTGGCCTCGGCGGGCACTTTTTTGTCGGCCTTTTTGGCCAACTGGGGGCCAGGCCCCACCTGGCCGGGTGGCCGGGCCTGCACATGGCGTTTGTCGAGCGGGGTAGGTTCCTCTTCTTCAAAAGCCCAATAAAGCCGCAGGTAATTGGCCGTTTTGCCATTGAAATATTCCACTTTTACCTCGTATTGCTGGTTTTGCGTGAGCTTGAAAGGCGGCGAAACCAAAATCCGGTTGGCCTTTTGCAGCCGCCACTCGTTCATCACCAGCTTGCCGCCTATCCATACGCGCACGCCATCGTCGGCGATGGCTTGCAAGGTGTAGCGGCCGGTTTGGGGAGCGGTGAGCCGCCCCGTCCATCGCACCGCATATTTATCGGTGTAGATACCTGGGGCGGGGCTATCGAGCCAATAATTCATATCGGTATTGGCATCTAACCGGGTATGCACCTTGTTTCTAAAAACCGTGTCGGCAAAATATTCGCCCAAAAAGCCTGGTGAGTAGCCGGGCAAGATTTTGCCCTGGGGTTGGGCCAGGGCAATGGGCGTGCCCCCACCAATAAAGGCCCAACAGATAAGGGAAAGGAGAAGGGATCGTCTCATGGTGAGTAAGTTTGCTAATCAGGCGGAATAATACTGGCTAGGTTAACTGCTCTAAGTTATACCTTATTCAGCTAAGTTTGGGCAACCAAACCATTAAATTTTATGCGCAACGTGATCAAGGGCGGTTTTCTGGCCTTTTGCCTGCTATGGCCCGGCTTATCCCTCGCCCAAACCGACAAAGTGGCCCAGTGGGTGCGCGAGCTGGATCGCCAGCGGTTCGAGGCCCAGATCAAGAAAGACACCGCCCGGCTCAACCAACTGCTGGCCGACGACCTGATTTACACCCACTCGAGTGCCGTGGTGGAAACCAAGCCCGGGTTTGTAGCCAACGTGGCCAACGGGAAGTGGGACTACCGGCAGGCCAACCTCAGCAACGTACAGGTACGGGTAATGGGCCAAACGGCCATCATCACCGGCCGGGGCGACCTGGTGATGGGCAATAACGGCCAGCCTCAAAATGTTAACTTGCTGTTTACCAACGTGTACGTGAAACGTAAAGGCCAATGGCGCATGGTGAGTTGGCACAGTTGCCGCTTGCCCCAAAACTAAGCTTGAAATGACGTGATGATTGCAGGGTGAAATAACTTTTGTATTTGATTATCAATTGTTTACAAGATGGGGCTGCGCAGTGCCCATTTGATTTTGAGGAAAACTGGGTTGTAATGTCGTCAATTGCTTATGCTATTGAACAAATCAGTTATATTTGCCGAAACGCATACGAGCAAATGAAGGTCAAAAATTTCAACCTAGCCATCGGTGGCCAAATCTTCAAGTCGTTCAGCGACGAGTCGCGCATCCGCATTATCCACCTCATTAGTAAAAACCGCCAAATGTGCATTGCCGATCTAGAACTGGTGCTGGGCTTTACCCAAACCAAAATTTCCCGGCATTTGGGCTATCTCAAAAATTCCGGGCTGGTAGGTTTTGCTAAAATTGACCAGTGGGCTTTTTACAGCCTTAAAGCCGAAGTAATTGAGTTCGTGGACATTGTGCTCAAATACCTCGAGCGCGACCCCGACCTGCAAAAAGACCAGCAGAATTACCAGGTGCTGTATTCCAACCGCGAACTGGCCGCCAACAAGCTCGCCCGCGAGATCAGCCGCAAGTTTAAATAGCCCGCGAGATCAGCCCCAGTTTTGTTATTTTTGGCCATAAACGCCAAATACACCACCCGTTATGCGCAAAAAAAACGCCCTGCTCATTATTGATGCCCAATATGACTTTTGCCACCCCCAAGGTGCCCTGTTTGTGCCCGGGGCCGTGGAAGATATGCAACGGTTGTCCGGCTTTATTACCCGCAACCAAGCCGAGCTAGACCACATTTTGGCAACGCTGGATAGCCACCCCGTCAACGACATCTCGCACCCCGCCTTCTGGGCCGATGCGGCCGGGAACCCGCCCGCGCCGTTCACCCAAATTACCTCAGCCGAGATTGCCGAAGGCAAGTGGCGGCCCCGCTACTTCGCCGACTTAGCCCGCCAGTACGTGGCCGACCTGGAGGCCCAGGGCCAGTTCCCGCATTTTATTTGGCCGGAGCACTGCCTATTGGGCAGCCAGGGCGCGGCCTTGGATGCCACCCTGCTCGACGCGCTACGCACCTGGACTCAGCGCGGCCGCTGGTACCAAACGGTGGCCAAGGGCACTTACCCGCTCACGGAGCATTTTGGCATTTTCCAGGCCCAGGTGCCCGTGGCCGACCGGCCGGAGACCCACCTCAACCGCGCCCTCATCGCCAACTTGGATGCTTACGAGCACGTGTACCTGGCGGGCCAGGCCAAGTCGCACTGCGTGGCCACCAGCCTCAAGCAAGCGATGGATTACGCCCCGGGCCTGGCCGCCAAAATGGTGGTGCTCACCGATTGCATGAGCGACGTAGCCGGCCTAGGCCACCTGGGCCGCCCCATTTACGACGAAGCCCGCCAGCGCGGTATCCGCTTCGCCGATTCGTCGGTTAGCCTGTAAAAACGGCTGGGATGATTGCGTTTTTTCCTTTGTTTAGCGGCGAAACCTTTCTTAACAAAGTGTTTACTTTTAATATTGTGCCGGAAAGTAGAAAAATGGGCAGAACCGTAAGCGGGCACCGCGACGGTAATTCGTCCTTCTTTTTACTAGTTAAGCAAGACTACAACTGGCTGATGGATGCGGGTTGGCGATATTACAGTCCATTGATTATCATAATTTTAATTGCTAAACTGAGCGAAACAGAGCCATTTTGATATCTTTCAACCTAAACCTGCTTTTATGACAAAAAACGAACGCCTCCAGTGGTGCCAGCAGTGCGCCAACCGGGCCTTTAACCTTCAGAAGGGCACTTATTGTGGCCTCACTCAACAACCGCCTGATTTTGAAGGCCATTGCCCCAGTTTTATGGAGGATGCCAAAGCGGCGGCCAAACTAGCCGCGCGGCAACAAGCCCGCGAGCTTACGGAAGCCGAAGTGAGCAAGGGCATCAGGGTGGCTAATTATGTGATTGATTTTGTCGTGAGGACGCTACTCGCTTGGCTGATCGGGTTTGGGTTGGGCGTGCTCAACGTCGTATTGTATGGCAATGACCTCGGGGCAGGCATCCTGCCCTATCTGGATGTGTTGTGGGTGAGGTACTTGTTGGGGATTGTGATTTCGTTTGCCTACTATTTTGCGATGGAGAGTGCCACCGGCGGGCGCACCATCGGCAAACTGCTCACCAGCACGGTGGCCATTACCGAAACCGGCGAGCCGCTCACCACCACGCACGCCCTGGGGCGCAGCCTGTGGCGTCAGGTGCCGTTTAACGCGCTCTCTTTTTTGGGCCAAGGCCCCGGCTGGCACGACTCGTTTACCAAAACGCGGGTGGTTCACAAGCGTTTTTTGCAGGAGCGGATCGAGCTTTAGCCCGCCGTTTTAGGCAGGGGCGATCCCTTCTACTTTTGGCGACTTTGGGTGGGCAATTTGCGCGAGGATTGTCTCGGTTAAAATCTTAAAAACACCTTGGCGACTTTGCGTCTTGGCGAGAAACATTCTTGAACGGATCACCCCTACGTTTTAGGCGACGCGAAGTGTTGACGATGCATTGGCTATCTTTTAAACCATTGACGGTAAAGGCGAAAAATCAATTTGACCTGCCAGTAATGAAGCCGTGGCCGGGCTAAATCGCCCCGATTTTTACTGACTGCATCATGCGGGCGGCAATGGGTTTCCACCGGGCTCGGGCCGAGTAAGGGCAACTAAAGTTGACCACGCACACCTTTTCGTTGTGTACGGTATAAAGGATGTAGGTATAAGTGGCCTGGGCTTTTTGCTGGCCCACTTCTTTTTTATCGGGCCGCACCACGGAGGAGAACTCGAACACCGCGAATTTTTTGCCGTTTATTTCCTCGATTACTTCGCGTTCCATGCGCACCTCGGTGTACAACTGCATGATCGTCGATTTGTAAAAGCCCTTGAGCATGGCCAGGTCTTCGTATTTCCAATTGGTGGGCGAAATGTTGAGGCCCAGGTCCACGGCGGCTTCGGCATCGGTGAACATGGCCACCGGCTTGCGGTAGGTAAACAGCCGGGAAGCAATCTCGTCGTCGGTCATGGGCCGGAAGTCGAGCGGCATCAGGGCCGACACTTGGTCGGTGAGTTTTACCCGTTTCATTTTGGGTTCATCGGCCGGGCGGGCGGCCCACAAAAACGGGAGCAGGGTAAACAACAAAAGGGTCTTGTTCATGTTGGGTTTGACTTTGGCCTAAGTTAATCAAAAGTCTTGCCTAAGCCAACTGGCGGCGGCCAAAAGCAACCGCGCGCTGGCGAAGGCCCAAAAAAACCCGGCTTAGTGGGGCCGGGTAAAATTTCGGGAAAGGCAAGATCAATCCAACTTGACTATGCGGCTGGTGCGGGTGCCGGTTTTATCGCTAAGGCGCAGCAGGTACAGCCCAGCGGGCAAGGTGCTCACATCTAAGCGGGCCTGGCTAGTTTGGCCGCTGGTTTCCAGGGGCTGCTCGCGCACCACTTGGCCCGTAGCCGTGAGCAGGGCCAGGCGGTACGGCCCGGCATCGGCAATGCTGATTTCTAACCGGTGTTGGGCCGGGTTGGGGTAAATGCGCAGTTGTTGGCCAAAGGTAAAGTCTTCTAAGGCAGTGAGCACCTCGGCCGACTCGTTGTTGAACGCATCCAGGGCGGTAACCTTGATGTCGAACAAATTGGCCGCCCGCACGTTGGGTAGGGTAACGGTGAGCGGTTCGTTGGCCCGCACGGTGGCCAGCAGGTTATTGAGCAGGTAAACGCGGTAGTGGCTAACAGCTACGTTGTCGGTAGCGGCCTGCCAAGTAACCACGGCATTGCTGTTGTTCAACTCGGCCCGAGCATTGCGCGGGGCACTGGGCGGGGTGTTGTCGGCCTGCACGCCCATTACGTTATAAACGCCCTGTAGTTTAGGGGTATTCAGGTTGTCCAGGTCTTCGGTGGCGCCCCAGGCTCCGTAGCGGTTGAAAGGCGAACAATGGACAAAGTACATGATCAGGCCACCCTTTACTTGGGGTTCATCGAACCAGTTATTTTTCAAGTCGTGGATCACCACGTCGCGGATGGCTTGGTCGCGGTTGGCCTGCACCCGACTGGCCACGTTGGTGGCACTGCCGCCGCCGTTATCAGGCCCGGTTTCGTATTGCAAGCAGCGGAGGCCAAAAATCTCCGCGATCTCGCACATGCCGCGCTCGCCTGCGCTGGTGGTCCAGTTGGCGGGCACGTTGGTGCGGCGGTTGCCCAGGTTTTGGTTGCTGTTGTTGCGCATTTGGGTCAAAATTGCGGCGGGGGAGGCGTTGGCCGCCGCGCCGTCAGCGTTTACGTAGGAGGCTCCGGCCAGGCCGTAGAAATTTTGCCGGGCACTACCCGCGCCATACACGCGCTCGAACCAGGTGAGGTGGCAACTGTAGAACGGCACCCAGCCGCCAATTTGCCAGGCGAAGATGGGCCGGATCTTGCTGCCGAACGAGGCCCGCGAGCCGGGGCTAAACGTCTCGACAAAAATGTCGCCGATTTCTTTGACCCGGCGCAAAAACCGGCGGCCGCCCCACACCTGCTGGTCGTTGCGGTCGCACTGGCCAGCGTCGTCGTTAAGGGTGGTGGCGGCCCCGCCGCTGGTTTCACGGTTCACCTCGGCCACGGCGGCCTCGCGGTTGTACCTAAACTGGGTAAAGCCTGCATTCCACACCTCGTTGCTGTATTCCAGATAAATCTTCGCATTGTTATTAGTGAGGCGTGCCCGCATAAAATTGGCCAGTTCGCGCACATAGTCGTCAGTCGCGGCCACGGGGATGTTGATCCACAGGTCTTTGCCCGTTAGGTTGGCCAGTTCCACCACATAGTCCCACGGGGCGCGGCCCCGGAAGGTGGCCTGCGCGAGCTGAGGCCGCTGGTTCCACTCCATCACCGCCGGAAAGACGGGGTTGTAATTATTGGTTTCGGTAAAGTCCATGAAGCGGATCACGGGGAAGGGGGCCAGGGCGTTCAGGTATTCCTGCCGGAACACCTGGTTGGGCCGGTTGTGGTAGCCCGGCCGGAGCACTTTTAAATCTTTAATGCCACTATTGGTTGGGCTGCTGGGCAGTAAACGGGTGTTGGTAAACCGTAAAATCACCAACCAGCGGCCTTCTTGGATCACCAGGTCGGCGGTGGTGGTGTTAGTGCCCGCGTTGTACTGGGCGTTTTCCACCGCGTTGTTGCTGCCCACTTCAGCCACGGTGGCTTGGCCCGTAAAGCTGATCTTGTACACCCCGGCCACGTGTTTGGGCACAAAGCGGTTGGGGTCGTCGATCTGGTTCTCGCCCAGCCAGGGGCAGCACGGGCGGAAGTCGAACAGCACGGTGCGGGCATCGGCGGTGGGCCAGCCGTTTTCGTCCACAGGCACGGGGCCGCCGCCCGCTGCGCCTTCAAAAGGCCGCATGGTGCGGGCCACGTCCACAAATTCTAAGGCCCAACTACCAATGCCCCCCAGGCCAATGCCTACTTTGGGTTCATCTACTGGGGTTTGGGCCAGGGTAGTGAGGCTGAACAAGCCCCAGGTCCAACCTAAAATAATCGATTTGCGAAGTGTTGTTTTCATAAGAATAGCCAACTGGATGGTATAGGTAAATACGGATTAAAAGTTTGGTTATTAATAGTTTGGTTAATTATTGTTCATTAATTTATTTTAATTTTTAGAATAATTGGATAGCAAGGAGGGCGATGTAGGTATTGGCCACGAGCGGTATTTTGGTTGGTTTTCCATTGCTCCAACGATTAGCCTCGGCTTTCGGGATCAACCCGATGATGTAAAAAGCAGGATCGGTTGCGGTTTCCACCAAAAAAACGGATGAATGGTGATCCTAAGTGTACCTCCAATTAACCTAGGCATGGGTGGGTGGCCAAACAACTTTTTTCGGCAAGTGGTTAAAGCCTGACCTTGCCCTTGTCTCATTGTCCCAAGGGCCGGGATCAATCATGGAAACAGTGATGGTTTGGTTTCGGAACGACCTGCGGCTACACGACCACGAGCCGCTGCACAAGGCCCGCCAGCGCACCCCGAACGTAATCCCGGTTTATTGCCTTGATCCTCAATGGTTTGCCCCCACCAGCCTTGGGCGGCCTAAAACCGGGGCCTTCCGGGCCAGGTTTTTATGGCAGGCCCTGGCCGATTTGCAACAACGCCTGGCTGCCCTGGGCAGCCAATTGGTGATCAAGGTTGGCCCGGCCGCCCAGGCATTGGCCCAGGTGCAGGCCCAAACCGGGGCCGTCGCGGTTTACGCCAGCAAAGAAGTTACCCCGGAAGAAACTTCGGAAGAAAACCAAGTAGAAGCGGCCTTGCGCCCCTCCGGTTGTTGGTTAAACACGTTTTGGCAAGCCTCGCTGTACCACCCGGACGATCTGCCCTTTCCGCTCAAGGCCCTGCCCGATGTGTTTACTGATTTTAGAAAAGAAGTGGAGCGGGGCACCAAAATCCGGCCGCAGTGGCCCACCATTACCGACCTGGCCCCGCTGCCCGCCGGGCTAGTGGCCGACCCGCCCGAGGCTTACCTGGCCTTGCCGGAGTTTGCCCGGCCTGGGGCCTACTTCGCCACCGACCGGCGGGCGGTGCTCGAGTTTATTGGCGGCGAAACGGCGGGCCAGGCCCGGGTGCAAACTTATTTTTGGGAGCACGACCGGCTGCGGGTCTACAAAGAAACCCGCAACGGCCTGCTCGGCCCCGATTATTCCAGTAAGCTCTCTCCTTGGCTAGCTTTGGGCTGCTTGTCGCCCCGGTGGGTCCACGCCCAGGTGCAGCAGTACGAGGCCCAGCGGGTCAAGAACGAGTCGACCTACTGGTTGATCTTTGAACTGCTATGGCGCGACTATTTCCGGTTTGTGGCCAAAAAATTCGGGAGCCGCTTGTTTATGGCGGGCGGGTTGAAAAACGAGCCGCCTCCGGCCCGGTTGGCCCCTGCCAGCGTGTTCGAGCGTTGGGCCAACGCCCAAACTGGCGTCCCGTTCATCGATGCCAATATGGAAGAATTGAACCAAACTGGTTTTATGAGCAACCGGGGCCGCCAAAACGTGGCCAGTTTCGTGGTCAAGGACCTCCACTGCGACTGGCGATGGGCCGCCAGCTATTTCGAGAGCCTGCTCATCGATTACGACCCGTGCAGCAACTGGGGCAATTGGAACTACGTGGCGGGCATCGGCAACGACCCGCGCCCCAACCGCTATTTCAACGTGATGCGCCAGGCCAAGCAGTACGACCCGAAAGGGGCCTACGTGAAGCACTGGCTGCCCGTGTTGCAGCCCCTGCCCCCGTCGGCGGTGCACTACCCGGCCGAACTGGGTGCCCGCGAATTGGCCAACTACGGGATTTACCTGGGGGGCAACTACCCCAAGCCCGTGGTAACTCCCAGTGCCTGGGCGGTGGAAAACTAGTGCCATTAAGGCCGCCGTCCGGCCCAATAGATCATGAAAACCCCCGCTAGGATAATGGTCAGCGATAGGACTAAAGGCCAGGTAACCACTTCTTTGCCCAGCAACCCCACCACGGCAATGGCCACCACGGGGTTCACGTAGGCGTAGGTGCCCACTTGCGCGGGCGGGCGTTTGCGCAGCAGGTAGCTGTAAGCACTAAAGCCGATGAGGCTGCCCATGAGCACCAGGTAGGTCATCGCGATTACGGGTAGCCAGGTTAACTCGCTGATTTTAAACTGCTGCCACTCGCCCGTAGCCAGGCCCAGCCCGGCCAGCAGCAGGCCGCCGGTGAGCATTTGTGAGGCTGAACGCAGGGCGGGGGGCGTATCGCCGTACTGGATGGTGCGGGCGTACAACGAGCCGCCCGCCCAGCATAAACTGCCCGTGAGCAGGGCCCCCACGCCGATCATCGCCAGGTCGGGCCGGTCGGTTTGCAGCAGCTTGGCTAGGTTGCTGGGCCGCGACAGCAGGAACACGCCCAGGCACCCGGACAGCAGCCCGCCCAAGAGCAGGGGTTTTTTGAGCAGCCGCCGCCGTTGTTGGCCATCGAGCAGCACCAGCCAAATGGGCACCGCCGACACCACTACGGCGGCCACGCCCGAAGGCAAATACTGCTGGGCCCAGGCCACGGCCCCGTTGCCCACCGAAAACAGCAGCCCGCCCACAATGGCCGACTTGCCCCAGGGCACTTGACGCAACCAACCCTAGTAAAAAACCTGCCGCCAAAAAGCGGATACCGCCCACCATAAATGGAGGGATGACCGCTACCGAGTAGGCCATTGCCAAAAAAGTGGTGCCCCAAACTACGTAAATGGCAAAAAATGCGGACCAAACTTTGGTGCGCTCCGAAAAAATAAGTGGCATTGGACAAAGGTACACTTCGGCCCCCCAAAGTGGGGCAGTCGGGGTGGAGAGTGCAATAAATTTACTCGTCCGCAGCCGTTACAGGCCAAAAGCGATACGCAATTGATACCCCTCAAACGCTTTTCGCACCGCTTTAAAGTCGGGCGCGAAGCCTAGGATGAAGCCACCGCCGCCTGCCCCGCAAAGTTTGAGGTAAAAATCTTGGCTGTCCAGCCCTTTTTTCCACAGGTCGCGGTACAGGGGCGGGATCATCGGCTCCAGGTGCTCCAACTGAAAGGCCGAGAGCAGTTTCAGTTCGTGAAATAGTTGCTCGGTTTGCCCGGCCAAAAAGTAGTTGATGCAATTGTCGTTATGGACCATCAGTTCGGTTTGGCACAGTTCTTTGAAATCCGGGTTGCGACATTTCTCCAAAAACAGGTTCACCAGCGGCTCGGTTTTGCGGGGGCGGCCCGTGTTGAGCAAAAAAATGGCCCCCGGCCGGCCGGTAAACTGCGGCACTTCCAGCGTCTCGATCTGGGTTTTGGAGCGGATGAGCAGCGGCAAGTTTAAGTAGCAGATGAGCGGGTCCATGCCCGAGCTAGAGCCGTGGAAATGCGACTCCATCTGTGAGAAAATCTTTTTGAGCAACACAATTTCTTCGGTGGTGGGCTTGCCGTTATGCATCACCTTATTATACACGTAGCGGTGGTACAGGCTGGCGGTGAGTGCCCCGGAACTACCCACCCCAAACCCTTGCGGGATGTTGGACTGAAAATACAACCCCTGGGCCACATCGAACTCAAATGAAAGGATGTCGAACTCGGTACTGAGGGCGTTTTGCTGGATTTTCAGCTTCAAGTAATCACAAAAGGTTTTCAACTCGCGGTTGGAGTTGCCAATTTGCCGCGAGCTATCGGTGATGTGCTTGATGAGCAACCGCCCCTCGAACAGGGGGTAGGGCAGGGCCAGGCCCATGGAGTCGAGGATGATGCTGTACTCGCCAAAAAGCAATAATTTTGAATAAAAAACGGGCGACTCGTTGCGGGTCGAGATCATGGAACTACGTTGGGTAAAAAAATGATAACGGTCAACGGCAAATGTGGCGCAAAAAAAGTTTTCTGCTTCAACCGACCAGCCCACATAACCAAATATGGCGGGCAATGGTTTGAGCGGGGGGCCAGTGGGGCCGTCCGTTTCGCCCGAAAAGCCTATACTCGCACCCCAAAACCTTTTTGCCCATGTCCTCCCATTTTGAGCAACTGCTGGCCCTGCTGCAACTAGAGCGCGACGAAGACTTTAAGCAGTACCAACAGTATGTGTTGCAAGCCCCGCTCAGCGAGCGCAAGGCCAAGGGGTTTTGCTGGCACCCGGTGCGGATCCACGCCCAGGAACTGGGCACCGGGGCCAAATTGTACCTCACCCTCGAGCGGCCGGGCCGGGCCGAGGGGCCGAGTGCCTTTCAAACCGGGGCGGCGGTGGCCTTGTTTGGCCAAGCCGAGGGCAAAACGGTGGGCAGTTTACCGGGCGTAATCACTGCCCTGTGGCCAGACCGGATGAAGGTAGCCCTGGCCGCTGAAGACCTGCCCGACTGGGCCGACGAGGCCCGGCTGGGGGTGGACTTGTTGTTCGACAACACCACTTACCAAGAAATGGAGCGGGCCGTGCGCCAAGTGGCCCAGGCCGAGCAGGGGCGGCTGGCCCAACTGCGGGCCGTGCTGCTGGGCGAGCAACCGGCCCGGTTTGTCCCCCTGGCCGCTCCGGTGTGGCTGCCCCAGCTCAACGAGTGGCAGAACCAGGCCCTCAACCAAGTGCTGGCCGCGCAAGAGGTGGCCATTGTGCACGGCCCACCGGGCACGGGCAAAACCACCACCCTGGTGGCCATAGTGGGCCAGGTGCTCAAAACCGAGCGGCAGGTGCTGGTTACCGCCCCCAGCAATGCCGCCGTGGACCTGCTGGCCGAGCGGCTGGCCCAAACCGGCCTGCGCGTGCTGCGCCTGGGCAACCCCGCGCGCGTGGGCGAGGCGGTGCAGCCCCACACTTTTGACGGGCAGCTAGAGGCCCACCCCCGCTACAAAGACCTAAAAAAGCTCCGCAAAGATGCCGAAACCTATCGCAGCTTAGCCCACAAGTACAAGCGCAACTTTGGCCCGGCCGAACGCGAACAACGTCGTTTGCTGTTTGCCGAAGCCAAAAGTTGCCGCCAAGAAGCGGAAGCCTTGGAGCAGTTCCTGGCCGATGAACTGTTGGGCAAGGCCCAGGTGATCGCGGCCACGCTGGTGGGCACGGCCCATTCGTTGCTGGGCCAGCGGCGGTTCAGCACGGTGTTTATCGACGAGGCGGCACAGGCCCTGGAACCCGGGGCGTGGATACCCCTGCTCCGGGCCGAGCGCGTGGTGATGGCCGGGGACCATTGCCAACTGCCGCCCACTGTCAAAAGCGTGGAGGCGGCCCGCCGGGGCTTGGCCCGCACTTTGTTTGAGCAGTGCGTGGCCCGCCACCGCGCGCTAATACCCGTGGACACCCTGCTGCGCGAGCAGTACCGGATGAACGAGACGATCATGGGCTTTTCCAACCAGCAGTTTTACGAAGGGCAACTGGTGGCCGCCCCGGCCGTGGCCCACTGGCAACTAGCCCCCGACCAGCCGCCCTTGGTGCTCATCGACACCGCCGGTACCGGCTTCGCCGAAGAGCCCGCGCCCCAAGGCGGCAGCTTGGCCAACCCCGGCGAGGCCCAGTTGGTGGTCAAACATTTAGCCCAGACCTTGGCCGCCAGCCCCGGCCCGCTCACGGTAGGGGTCATTTCGCCGTACAAGCGGCAAGCCAACCTGCTGGCGGAGCAATTGCAGGCGGAATTCGCGGGCATCGAAGCCGATACGGTGGACAGTTTCCAGGGGCAAGAGCGGGACCTGATCTACATTAGCCTGGTCCGCAGTAACCCGGAGGGTGAAATTGGCTTCTTAAAAGACACCCGCCGGATGAACGTGGCGATGACCCGGGCCAAAAAACAACTGGTGATCATTGGCGACAGTGCCACGATCGGTCGTCATCCTTTTTACCAGACTTTACTCGCTTACGTAGAGGCGCAGGGCACTTACCAAAGTGCTTGGGAGTGGGCTTAAGTGCCTATACCGGCTTGCCCGTAACGTGCTCTAGTTGCTTCATTAAAAAATCCTTGTCGCGCCGCAGGTCGGCATTTTCTTTTTTCAAGTAGCTCAGCTCGGTGGTGAGTTTTTCCACTCGGCTCTCTTCCAATTGCTTGGCTTGGGCAGCCTGGGCCTCGGTAAGCCCCACGGGATGGCTGGCCAGGTCGATGGTAAGTAAATCGTCAATGTTGACCTTAAAATGGCGCGAAACGGCCACAATTGTTTTCAGGGCTGGCTCGGTTCCCACTTCATAAGAAGCGATTTTGCCCCGGGTAAGGCCAAATAAAGTAGCGAAGGCGTACTGGCTGAGATTGTGTTTGTCACGCAAGTACTTAATGTTGGCAGCTAAATGTACCATAAAGATTACAGGTTTGTTATTGTTAATTACGTCAGGTACTGGAAATTGGTTGTTAAAAAGGGCGGTATGTGTTTTCTCGCCCTTTTCAACAGAATAAATTAACTGGGATGGTTTTTAAATAACAAATATAATTATTAAAAAATTCATTTTTGCCCAAGTTGAGCAAAGATTGACTGGGAAGACAGTTGTTGATTATTTAACGCAAATAATTGGCAAATGTTGATTTTATCGTAATATTGTGGTGTATTAAACCACTCCTCAATGTTTCGTTGTTTTTCCTCACTTACTTTTTCGAATTGATTTTTGTCCGTTGGCGGGTGAAAAAATAAAATTGCTAGTTAAAAAATGCTTGTTCCAATTTACGGAACAAATGTAAACAAAACTTCATCATTAAACCAAGTAAGGCCAACTACGCCGGACAGAAAATTTTTATGTCCAACGGCTGAATTAGTTAACAACGTATCAACCTGAACGTCATATTCACTTACCAGAAATGTCATTAATGTTACCTGGCCAGTTGTCCAGCCACGATCTGAAAACGGTTGCTAACTTGGCTGGCTGTTCGGTCCGTTTAGTTAAATACGTGTTAGAAGGCAAACGGGGAGGGCGCAATACCTTGTTGCAGCAACGTATCAAGCAATTAGTGGAGGCAAAATACCGGCTCAACCGACTCTTTGAGGATTTTGCCCAGTTGTTCGCGTTTGACCGGGAACTGCGCTGCACCCTGTGGAACGAGGCCCTGGAAAAACTGAGCGGCGTGCCGGCCAGGTTCGCGTTTGACCGGGAACTGCGCTGCACCCTGTGGAACGAGGCCCTGGAAAAACTGAGCGGCGTGCCGGCCAGCTTGGTGCTGGGCAAAACCCGCGCCGAAATTTGGACTAACCGCGAGTGGTCCCAGTTTGACGAGCACTACCGCCGGGCCTTGACTGGTGAAAGCGTTAGCATTGGGCCTTTTCAGGTGACCTCGGTTATAGAGCCGGGCAAAATCTCCCGGGTGATGCTCCACGTGGTGCCCATTAGCGATACGGGCGGCCAAATAGTAGGCGGCCTGGTGATGGTACGGGTATTAATTATGTAAGTGCCGCCCCGGATTTTACAACTTCCTTATTTTGCGTTTAAATTGCCGTAAAAGTTTACCCAAACTTGCGTTATGGCTATCAATAAACGGCAAATCCACCATGCTACGGGGGTTTGGCTGGCGGTTTTTATCTTTTTGCACCTCACCAATCACCTGGCTGCCCTGGCCGGGCCTAGCTATCATTTAGGTTTAATGGAACAACTGCGGATGCTGTACCGCAACGCTTTTGTGGAAATCCTGCTGTTAGCGGGGGTGGCCTTGCAAATCATCTCCGGTTTGGGGTTGGCCGGGCAAGTATTCCGCCTTAAACAGAAAAACTGGCGCGACCGGTTGCACTTGCTCTCGGGGCTGTACTTAGCGTTTTTCCTGCTCATTCACGTGGGGGCGGTGCTAACGGGCCGTTGGGTGCTCCAGGTGGACACCAATATTTATTTTGGGGCGGCGGGCCTTAACCAATGGCCTTATGTGTTGTTTTTTGGGCCTTATTATGGCCTGGCCGTGGTGGCGTTTTTCACCCACGTGGCCTGCATCCACTATTGGAAAGCCCGCCGGTTTTTGGCCCGCCCGGTGGCCAAACAGCAGGGGATCGCCATCGGGGTGGTGGGCGTGGTAGTGGCCCTGGCCATCCTGTACGGGCTTACGGGCGGTTTCCAAGGTCTGGAAATCCCGGCCGAGTACCGTTTGGGTAAGCCCTAATTACTTCAATGTCAATAGATTAGACCTCTTTCGGATTACATTGCATCCCTTTCAAATCACCCGTAATCAGGTCGAGATTGCGTACCCTCCCCGACGGAGAGGGATAGGGAGGGGCCAAAAAAGGGCGGATTTCGAACGAAAATTCCGGGCTTTCACCCAGCCAAAAACCTAATCTGCAAGAGGTCTATTATTCCACCGTTACCGATTTGGCTAGGTTGCGGGGCTGGTCCACGTTGCAGCCGCGCAGCACGGCCATGTGGTAGGCCAGCAGTTGCAGGGGGATCACCGTGAGCAAGGGCGTGAGCACGTCGTAGCTGGCGGGCACTTCCACCACGTAGTCCACCATGGGGCCAATGAGGGTATCCCCCTCGGTTACCACCGCGATCACCTGGCCTTTGCGGGCCTTTACTTCCTGGATGTTGGATACGATTTTTTCGTAAGACTGGTCTTTGATGGCGACGAACACCACGGGCATTTCTTCGTCGATGAGGGCAATGGGGCCGTGTTTCATCTCGGCGGCTGGGTAGCCCTCGGCGTGTACGTACGAAATTTCCTTGAGTTTGAGTGCGCCCTCCAAGGCCACCGGGAAGTGGAAACCCCGCCCCAGGTACAGGCAGTTGCGGGCGTGCTTGAACCGTTCGGCAATTTGTTTCACCAGCGGGTTGGTTTGCAACGCCCGCCCGATTTTTTCCGGGATTTCCGCCAGTTCGAACAGTAGTTCGCGGTAAAGGGCCGGGGCGATGGTGCCCCGCCGCTGCGCCAAAATCAAAGCCAGCATGGTGAGTACCGTAAGTTGGGCGGTAAACGCCTTGGTGCTGGCCACCCCAATCTCGGGGCCGGCGTGCGTATAGGCCCCCTCGTGCGAGGCGCGCGCGATCGACGAGCCTACCACGTTGCATACGCCCAGCACCACGGCCCCCTGCTGCTTGGCCAGTTCGATAGCGGCCAAGGTATCGGCCGTTTCGCCCGACTGGGAGATGGCCACCACCACATCGCCGGGGTGGATAATGGGGTTGCGGTAACGGAACTCCGAGGCGTATTCCACCTCGACCGGGATCCGGGCCAGTTCCTCGATCAAATATTCGGCCACCAGCCCGGCGTGCCACGAAGTGCCGCAGCCCAAAATAATGATCCGCTGGGCGTTAAGCAAATCGTCGAGGTGTTTGACGAGGCCGCCCAGGGCCAGGTGCCCCCGCTCCGGGATAAGGCGGCCCCGGAGGCAGTCGCGCACCGACTGGGGCTGCTCAAAAATTTCTTTGAGCATAAACGAGTCGTAGCCGCCTTTCTCGATGGCGGCCAGTTCCAGGTCCAGTTGTTGGATAAACGGCGTGGTGGGCACGTCGGCGGTGGTTTTAACTTCCAGCACCCCGCCGCGTTTGATCACCGCGATTTCTTGGTCGTTCAAATACACCACGTCTTTGGTGTACTCGATAATGGGCGTAGCATCCGAGGCCAGAAAAAACTCAGTGGGCTGGCCCGCTCCGTCGCGCTGGCCCACGCCGATCACCAGCGGGCTGCTTTTGCGGGCGGCCACGAGCTGCTCCGGCGTATCGACCGACATGACCACGATCGCGTACGCGCCCACCACCTTGTTCAAGGCCAAACGCACGGCTTCTTCCAGGCTGCACTGGTTGGTTTTTTGCACGTGCTCGATAAAATGAACGAGTACCTCGGTGTCAGTCTGGCTGGCAAAAATGTGGCCGTGGTTGGCCAGTTCTTGCTTGATAGCCAGGTAGTTCTCAATGATCCCGTTGTGGATAATGGCCAGCTTCCCATCCGACGAGTAATGCGGGTGGGCGTTCACATCGTTAGGCTCGCCGTGGGTGGCCCAGCGCGTGTGGCCCATGCCAATGGTGGCGCGCAAGGTGGCCGCCGGGGCGGTTTGGGCCACCAAGGCTTCCAACTCGGCCACTTTGCCCTGTTTTTTGTAAACGCTCAGTTGGTCAGTCATTAGGGCCACGCCCGCGCTGTCGTAGCCCCGGTATTCTAACCGTTTGAGGCCCTTGAGGATGATGGCACAGGCTTCGGCCTGCCCCAGATAGGCAACAATGCCGCACATAGAGGTTGGAGGGGGGAATGGTCAACAATTAAAAAGCATCCACCTTACAAAACGAACAAAAGTAGCCAAAACGTTTGGCCTTGCCCAGGTAGGGCCGCGCGGGGGCGGGTTGTTTGCGGCTAATAATTGTTAAAACTTTGACCTGAAATGGTTTGTATTTTTTCTATACACTTAGATGGGCGAGGTTGCTTGGATGACCCCGGCGCGGCCCCGGCGGAATAACCACCGCCCACCCGGCCACTTTTTAACCCGTTTGCCTACTTTTGCCGCCCAAACAAGCTGCATCGCCTTGAAATTTTATAGCACCAAACAATCGGTGCCGCCCGTGGACCTGCGCCAGGCGGTGCTCCAGGGCCTCCCGGCCGATAACGGGCTGTTCATGCCCGAGCAAATCCCGACCCTGCCCGCCGACGTGTTGGCCCACTTGGAGCAACTGAGCTTCCCTGAAATTGCCTTGGCCATGGCCCAAAACCTCCTGGGCCACGACCTGCCAGCCGCCGAGCTGCGCCAAATTGTGGAACACACCGTGGCCTTTGATGCCCCGTTGGTGCGCCTCACCGACCAACTGCACGTGCTGGAGCTTTTCCATGGCCCCACGTTGGCTTTTAAAGACTTTGGAGCACGGTTTATGGCCCGCACCATGGCCCATTTGGCCCAGGGCGGGCCGCCGCTGCACATTCTAGTGGCCACCTCCGGCGATACGGGCAGTGCCGTGGCCCACGGCTTTTTGGGCGTTCCGGGCATTACAGTAACGGTGCTGTACCCTAAAGGCAAGGTAAGCCCGTTCCAAGAAATGCAGTTTACCACCCTGGGCCAAAACATTACGGCCCTGGAAGTTTCTGGTACCTTCGACGACTGCCAGGCCCTGGTGAAAGCCGCTTTTTTAGATGCCGAGCTAAGCCGCCAGCTCAACCTCTCGTCGGCCAATTCGATCAACATTGCCCGGCTTATTCCGCAGTCGTTTTATTATGCCTGGGGCTACATTCAGGCCAAGCGGCACTACGGGGCCAGTTTGCCGCCCGTGGTCATGGTGGTGCCCAGCGGTAACTTTGGCAACCTCACGGCTGGTCTGCTGGCCCAGCGCATGGGCATTCCCCTGGCCCAAATGGTAGCGGCCACCAACGCCAACGACGTGGTGCCGCAGTACCTGGCCACGGGCGGGTACGAGCCTCGGCCCTCGGTGGCCACCATCTCCAACGCGATGGACGTGGGCAGCCCCAGCAACTTTGCCCGGTTAGCCGATCTGTTCGGCTGCTCGCTGGCCCAGATGCGCGAGGCCGTGGCGGGCTATGCCTTTGGCGACGGGGAAACCCGCCAAGCCATGCGCGAGGTGTGGGACAAGCACGGTTATTTAATGGACCCTCACGGGGCCGTGGGCTACTTGGCCCATCGCGCCTACGTACACGAGCACGGCAGCCAGGTATGCGGCATCGTGCTGGAAACCGCCCACCCCGTCAAGTTTTCCGAGGTGGTGGAACCGGTGGTGGGCCAAACCATCCCCGTGCCGGACCGCCTGGCGCACCTGCTAACCCGGCCCAAGCAAAGCATCGCCCTGAGCAAGGATTTTGCTGACTTCAAGGCTTTTTTGCAGAATAAATATTTGTAAATCAATAGACCTCTTGCAGATTAGGTTTTTGGCCGAGTGAAAGCCCGGAATTTTCGTTCGAAATCCGCCCTTTTTTGGCCCCACCCTGGCCCTCCCCGTCGGGGAGGGGACGCAATTTTGAACCCCAAGAGGGTAATTTGAAAGGAGTTTAATCCAATACGCAAGAGGTCTAATTAGTTATTTAGGTGAATTGCCCTAAATGCAAGTCCCAGCTGTAAGGCTGGTACCTCCACCGGGCATCACTGGGTGGGGGCAGGCCGTGCTGGGCCAGCAACCGCGCGATGCCGGGCCGCCCGCCAAAGTCGCCTTGGAACCACCACAGCAGCCGGGGCAACCAGAGCACGGGCGGGTTGGCCTGGCAACGCACCTGGGTGGTGAGGTAGGCGGCGGTG
>JALONO010000158.1 GCA_025454895.1 Bernardetiaceae bacterium | reverse complement strand
CTGGTGCTGGCCATGCACTTTTTCGGGTTTTGGCTCATGCTGTGGCCGCCCACCAAGGCGTTTTTCCTGGCCCTCACCCCGCTCAATTTGCTGGTGTCGGCCGGGGCTTTGCTGGCGTTTCATCCGGTGCCGGGGCGGCGGCTGGCGGGCCTGGCCGCCCTCATGGCCCTGGGCGGCTACCTGGCCGAAGTGGCCGGGGTGCAAACCGGCGTGGTGTTTGGCCGCTACCAATACGGCCCCGTGCTGGGCTGGCAACTCTGGGGCACCCCGCTCATGATCGGGGTCAACTGGCTGGTGCTCATTGTGGCCACCAGCAGCCTGGTGAGCCGCCTGCCGTGGGGCCACCTGGCCAAAAGCGCCCTGGCCGCCGCCCTCATGGTGGCGTTGGACGTGCTGATCGAACCCATTGCCATCTACCTCCACTTTTGGCACTGGTTTGGCCAACCGGTGCCCCTGCAAAACTACCTGGCCTGGTTCGTGATTGGCTGGGGGTTGCAGTACCTGTTCCACCAACTGGGGGGCAGCCGGCCCAACCCCGTAGCCGCCTGGCTGCTGGCAGCCCAGGTGTTCTTCTTTGCCGCGCATAACCTGGCCTTGGCCTGGCCGTAACCAACCCACTGCCCATTTTTGCGAAACTGCCCCCACCGGGCTAATTTTGCTTGAAAACAACCAACTCCCACGGCCCGTTTGAGCCTAGTGTGCCGCTTGTCGGCCCTTGTTTTTACCCTCACCCAACCATGATCGAACTGCCTGTATTGGAAAACCAGCCCGCCCCGGAAGCCCCGGTGCGCCCCCGTCGGCCCGACTGGCTGCGGGTCAAGCTGCCCATCGGCCCGGAATACGCCAAAGTGCGCCAACTGGTGGACACCCACAAGCTCCACACCATCTGCGAAAGCGGCAACTGCCCCAACATGGGCGAGTGCTGGGGCGCGGGCACGGCCACCTTTATGATCTTGGGCAACGTGTGTACCCGCAGTTGCTCGTTTTGCGCCGTGGCCACCGGCCGCCCTAACGAATACGACACCGACGAGCCGCGCCGGGTGGCCGAAGCCATCCACCTCATGCGCGTCAAGCACGCGGTCATCACCTCCGTCAACCGCGACGAGCTGAAGGACCGGGGGGCCGAAATTTGGTACCAAACCGTGCGGGCCGTGAAAGAACTCAGCCCCCAAACCACCATCGAGACCCTCATCCCCGACGTAAAAGGCAACTGGGAAGCCCTCGAGCGTATGATCTCCGCCGGGCAAGAAGTAGTGAGCCACAACATGGAAACCATCGCCCGCCTTTACCGCCAGGTGCGCCCCCAAGCCCGTTACGAGCGCAGCCTGGAGCAAATCCAGCGCATCAAAGCCTACGGCAAACGCACCAAAAGCGGCATCATGCTGGGCCTGGGCGAAACCACCGACGAAGTGCTGGCCGCCATGGACGACCTGATCGCCCACGGGCTGGACGTGCTCACCCTGGGCCAGTACCTGCAACCCACCAAAATGCACCTGGAAGTCCACGAGTTCATCCACCCCGACAAATTCGCGTTTTATAAAGAAGAAGGCCTCCGGCGCGGTTTCAACTACGTCGAGTCCGGTCCGCTGGTGCGCTCTTCGTACCACGCCGAGCGGCACATTTAGCCACCCCAGATAGCCAATCATCCAGCCCTGCCTTGCTTAAGCCAGGGCTTTTTATTGGCCCTTCCCCTTCCAACTTTTCTTTTGGGCGCCGGGGCTTGCGGCATTTTATAGGCTAGGGCGGTGCGGTGTCCTGCGCGGTCCGCCCGCACACCAGGGGCCCCTGCCCCTGCGCTCCGGCCACCGGGCGCGGCAAGCGGCGGTGCCCCGGAGCCACCCGATCCAACGTAGAGACAAGGCATGGCCTTGCCTCTACCACGTTCTAACCCGCCCAGCCGTTATCTTTGCTCAGTGCCCGCTAAGCCCGGGCCAAGCCCCATGAGCCCTTACCAAGCTACCGCCGCCTTTGCCCAGGCCCAAGACCACGCCGATCCGCTCCGCCATTTCCGGGACCGCTTTCATTTGCCCACCGCGCCCAATGGCCAGCCCGTTACCTACCTGTGCGGCAACTCGCTGGGCCTGCAACCCAAAACCGCCCGGGCCGCCGTGCTCCAAGAACTGGACGACTGGGCCGCCCTGGGCGTGGAAGGCCATTTTACCGCCCGGCAACCGTGGGTCAACTACCACCAGGCCCTGGCCGCGCCCACGGCCCGGCTGGTGGGGGCCTTGCCCCACGAAGTAGTGGTGATGAACTCCCTCACCGTAAACTTGCACCTGCTCATGGCCACCTTTTACCGGCCCACGGCCCGGCGGTGCAAGATTTTGATGGAGGGCGGGGCCTTCCCCTCCGACCAGTACGCGGTGGAAAGCCAGCTCAAATGGCACGGCCACGACCCGGCCACGGCCTTGGTGGAAGTGTGGCCCCGCCCCGGCGAAACCACCCTCCGCACTGAAGACATCGTGCAGGCCATCGCCCAAACCGGCGACGAGTTGGCCCTGGTGCTGTTCGGCGGCGTTAATTATTACACCGGCCAGTTTTACGACCTGCCCGCCCTCACCCAAGCCGCCCACGCGGCGGGGGCCGTCGCTGGATTCGACCTGGCCCATACCGTGGGCAACCTGCCCCTGCAACTGCACCAGTGGGGCGTCGACTTTGCGGTTTGGTGCGGTTACAAGTACCTCAACTCAGGCCCCGGCGGGGCGGCAGGGGCCTTTGTGCACGAGCGCTACGCCCACCGCCCCGACCTGCCCCGGCTGGCCGGTTGGTGGGGCCACCGGGCCGAGGTGCGCTTTAAAATGGAAAAAGGCTTTGACCCCATGCCTGGGGCCGAAGGCTGGCAATTGAGCAACGCGCCCATATTAATTATGGCGGCCCACCAAGCCTCACTGGCCATTTTTGACGAAGCCACCATGCCCGCCCTGCGCGCCAAAAGCGTGCAGCTTACCGGTTGGCTGGAGTTTTTGCTCCACACGTTCAACGCCGAGCAGAGCCGCTACCGGATCGAGGTCATTACCCCGGCCCAACCAGCGGCGCGGGGCTGCCAACTGTCGTTGCGGGTGCCGGGCCAGGGGCGGGCGGTGTTCGAGCACCTGAGCCAGGCCCACCTCATCGGCGACTGGCGGGAACCTGACGTGATCCGGCTCAGCCCGGTGCCGCTCTACAACACCTTCACCGACGTTTGGCGGGTGTACGAAATACTGAAACAGTTGCCGGGCTAATAACCATTTGTAGCAGGAGAACGCCTAATCGGAGCCTGATTGAGGCATAGATCCGGGATGAGCTACCGAAAAAAACAGGCAATCATTTTTAGTTTAGGGTGTCGCCGGGCGGAGCAAGCCTGCGGTTGGCCGGTTCGGCACTGGGCCAATACCGAACCGCCGAGCGCATGGGGATAGAAAAGCCGTAGGCCAAGCAACCATTTTACCGAAAAATTTAACAACCTGCCCCAGGTTCTAGCTGAATAGGCCGCTCCGAAAAATTTTCCGTTGGTTGTTTTGCAAATTATTTGCCTTTGTTTTATTAATTTTACCTTAGTTTTTTACGAACCGCCGATTATGTGGAAGGAAGAGAATAACCAACTTGTGAGAACGTTTCAGTTCAAGGATTTCTCGCAGGCCTTTGGGTTTATGGCCCAAGTGGCCCTCGTTGCCGAAAAAATGGACCACCATCCCAATTGGTCCAACGTGTACAACCGGGTGGACATCCAATTGAGCACCCACGACGCGGGCAACGTGGTAACCGAGAAGGACCGAAAGCTGGCCGCCGCGATTGACAAGTTAGTGTAGGCAGGATAAGTTGAATGTAATGGCGGCCCGGCAGTACCTCGGCAATATTGATAAGTCAACACGCAAACGGTTTTATCCCCAGGGTTTGACCCAGGGCTTGGTCGCTTTTTGTTGTCCCAGCCCTGCCTTAGCCATTTCACTTTACTAAATAAACAGGCTTGGCCCCCGGCGGCCGTGATTTGCGAAACCGGGAACCGCCCACATTAGGCTCAACTTCGCGATTTTTTTCAAGCAAACTTTTTACGACTAACTAACCCAATACCCCCTTGTTTACCCTAAACGATTTGTGCATATGATCCAAGAGCAAGTAAGCGCCGATTTAAGACACCGCCTCAAAGAAGTATTTGGCTACGGCAGTTTTAGGGGTAACCAAGAAGCCATCATTACCAACCTATTGGAAGGGCGCAATACTTTTGTGATCATGCCCACGGGCGCGGGCAAGTCGCTCTGCTACCAACTGCCCGCTTTGATGATGGAGGGCACCGCCATTGTGATCTCCCCGCTCATTGCGCTGATGAAGAACCAGGTGGACCAGCTCAACGCCTTTGGGGTGAATGCCCAGTTTCTTAACTCCACGCTTACCAAAGCGGAGCTGAACCGGGTAAAAAAGGACACCCTAGACCGCCAGGTGCGCCTGCTGTACGTGGCCCCCGAGTCGCTCACCAAGGAAGACAACATCGCCTTTTTGCGCGAGGCCCAAATCTCGTTCGTGGCCGTGGACGAGGCCCACTGTATCTCGGAATGGGGGCACGACTTTAGGCCCGAGTACCGCCGCATCAAGTCCATTATCGAGCAAATCGGCAATTACCCCATTATTGCCCTCACGGCCACGGCCACGCCCAAAGTGCAGTTAGACATCCAAAAAAACCTGCAAATGGAGGAGGCCGACTTGTTCAAATCGTCGTTTAACCGCTCCAACCTGCACTACGAGGTGCGGCCCAAACAAAATACAAAGAAGCAACTCATCAAATTTATTAAAAACCACAAGGGCAAGTCGGGCATTGTGTATTGCCTGAGCCGCAAAAAGGTGGAAGAAATTGCCGAGTTGCTGCGCGTGAACGACATTAAAGCCCTGCCCTACCACGCCGGGCTAGATGGCGACGTGCGCATTAAAAACCAAGATGCTTTTTTGAGCGAGGACGCAGACGTGATTGTGGCCACCATCGCCTTTGGTATGGGGATCGACAAACCGGATGTCCGCTTTGTGGTGCATTACGACACGCCCAAGTCGTTAGAAGGCTACTACCAGGAAACCGGGCGGGCGGGCCGCGACGGCCTGGAAGGGCACTGCCTCATGTTCTACAGCCCGGAGGACATCCTCAAACTCGAGAAATTCAACAAAGACAAATCGGTAACCGAGCGGGAAAACGCCAAATACCTGCTCGGCGAAATGTCGGCTTATGCGGAGAGCGCGGTGTGCCGCCGCCGCCAACTGCTGCAATATTTTGGCGAACGCTACCCCGACCACCTGTGCGGCGAAGGCGGCGGCTGCGACAACTGCAACCCGCCCAAAGAACGCCACATCGATGCCAAGGAAAAGGTGTTGTGGGTACTCAAAGCCGTAAGTTGCACCGGCCAGCGGTTCGGTACGGACCACCTGGTCAATATCATCCGGGGGGTGGAAGAGCAGCACGTGGTGAGCTACGAGCACAACAAACTGGAGGTATTTGGCAAAGGCAAAGACCTCACCGAGTTGGAATGCCGCAGCATTGTGCGCCAAACCATGCTGTTTGAGTACCTGGAAAAAGACATTGACAACATGGCCAGCGGCTGCCTCAAAATGACCGAGAAAGGCGAGCGTTTTCTGGAACGGCCCACTCCGGTAACCTTCTACAAAGACCACGACTACTCCAACACCGAAAGCGATAACGACGAAGGCGGCGAAGGGGCCTCGGGCACCGAAAGCGTGCCCCAAGGCAATGCCTTTGACGAGGCCCTGTACGAAATGCTGCGCGCCCTGCGCAAAAAAGTGGCCAAGCAGAAAAACCTGCCGCCCTATGTAATCTTCCAGGACCCGTCGTTGGAGGAAATGGCCACCACCTACCCCACCACCATCCAGGAACTGTCCCAGATCAACGGCGTGGGCCTGAGCAAGGCCCAAAAATTCGGCAACAGCTTCGTGGAACTCATCGCCAAATACGTGGAGGAGAACGACATCACCACGGCGGCCGATGTGGTGGTCAAATCCACAGTGAACAAATCGAAGACCAAGATTTTCATCATCCAGCAAATCGACCGCAAGGTGGACCTGGAAGAAATCGCCGAGGCCAAGGGCATCGCCCTTGGGGCCGTCATCGAGGAAATCGAGCACATTTGCTACTCCGGCACCAAGCTCAACCTGGACTATTACATTGACCAGATCATGGACGAGGACCGGCAGGACGAGGTGTTCGAGTACTTCATGAGTGCCGAAAGCGACAACATCGGGGCGGCCCTCCACGCCCTGGGCGACGAGGAGTACTCCGAAGAAGAACTGCGCCTGATGCGGATCAAATTCTTGTCGGAGGTGGCTTTGTAACCGGCCCAGGCCCGACGGTTGCCGCTTGCCCGCCCTGGTGGGCTTTTTCCCGCGTGCCCGCCTACCCGCTGCGGATGCGTTGGGTAGCCCCCGCTTGCCGTTGTCTTACCCAAAAATCGTGAATTTCCCGGCCCGGTTATTTATCTAATAAATGGGGCGATATAATTTTAAGGCCAATTGGCCCAGCCATTTTTTTGTTATTCAGGCTTATTCTTATCATCGGAAAACTTAAACTGCTATGGGTTTCCCCATTAAACCAATCGACGTTGTCCAAGACATTGATACCGAGACCTTTCGCCGCGAGTACCTCAAACCGCGCCAACCCGTGGTGATCAAAGGCTACGCCAAACGCTGGGCGGCCTACGAAAAGTGGACTTTTGACTACTTCAAACAAGTGGCGGGCGAGCAAGTGGTGCCCCTTTACGACAATTCCAAGGTAACCGCGAGCAAAAAAGTGAACGAACCGGTGGCGAAATTGCCCTTTGCCCAGTACCTGGACCTCATTGCCCAGCAGCCCAGCGAACTGCGCATTTTCCTGTTCAACATTTTCAAGCACATCCCCTCCCTGGTGCAAGACTACCAAATGCCCGGCCTCGTTTCGGGGTTTATGGACAGTTTCCCCATGATGTTTTTTGGCGGGGCGGGGTCTAATGTGTTTTTGCATTACGACATCGACATGTCGCACGTGTTCCACACCCAGTTTAGGGGCAAAAAACGGGCCCTGCTGTTTGCCCCCAAGTACAGCAAGCAGTTGTACCACGTGCCGTTCTCGGTGCATAACATCGAGGACATTGACCTGGCCCACCCCGATTTGAAAAAATACCCGGCCTTGAAAAAAGCCGTGGGCATGGAGGCCACCCTCGAGCACGGCGACTTGCTGTTTATGCCCGCCGGTTGGTGGCACTACATGCAGTACTTGGAGGGCGGCTTTGCCCTGAGCCTGCGCGCGCTCGATAGTTCCCTTACCCGCAAACTAGAGGGGGTGTACAACCTGTTTGTGATGCGTAGCATCGACAACCTGCTGCGCGCCCTGTTTGGGGAAAAGTGGATGGTGTACAAGCACGAATGGGCGTATAACCGGGTAACTGTTTAGCCACCTGACGAGCAGGCTCTTACCCTCAATAAGTTGATTACCAGATAATAACCTTCGCTCACTCCCGCTTAAACCGGGCCACGAAGGCATCGCCGAAGCCTTTGCCGCGCACGCGCCGGGCCAGGTCGTTGGCCTCGGCCAGGGTGTCTTCGCCGCCCACCGTGTAGCGGTATTTGTACACGGCCCGGTCGTTGGGGGCCTCGTGCTCCTCAATTTTCATCCGCAACTTTTTAAAATCGGGGTGGCGGAGCGGGATGCGCTTGTCGGAGGCTGTGATCTGCACCTTGTACACATATTTGCCCGGAGCCACGGCGCTGGGGTCGCGCTTAGCGGCGGCCTCCACATCGGGCGAGGACTTGATTTTGACCTCGTAGCCAATTTTGGCCAAATAATTCACAAAACCCCGGAAAGTGGCCAGGGCGATGGCTTCCTGGCCTTCGTCGGTATTAAGGAATTTTTCCTCGGCGGCGTGGCTCATGAACCCGGCCTCCAGCAGCACGCCGGGCATGGTGGTATTTTGCAGCACGTACAAATTATGCTGGCGGTCCTTGGCGTTAAAAATGCCCCTCATGCGCCGCCCGGCCGAGGTTTTGATCTCATAATCAATGGCTTGGGCCAGTTTTTTACTTTTGAGGAAGGCGTGGTCGTGGATGTGCAACTGCACGCCCCGGATGCCCGACGATGGGTTGGAATTGCAGTGGATGCTGATAAAACAATCGGCCTCGCTGGTGTTGGCGATGAGCACGCGGTCTTCCAAGCTGCGGTACACGTCGGTTTTGCGGGTGTAGATTACTTTGACATTGCTCAGGTTGTCCTCGATCATTTGGCCCACTTGCAGGCCAATGGCCAGGTTGATGACCTTTTCGTGGAGGTAGGTGGCCTGGCTGCGTTCGTTGCCGGGGTCATAGCCGCCGTGGCCGGGGTCGATCACCACGGTAAAGGGGGCCTCGGGCCGCCGGTCCACCACGGTTTGGTGTACCACGGGGTGCGGGTAGTGCTTGATGCGGGGGTTGGCCGCCGGGGCCGCCACCTTGGTTTTGCGCTTGGCCACCGAGCGGCGGGCCGTGGTTTTGGCCTTAGCTCCAGTTTTTTTCTTGGTTTTGCCGTGGGCTTGCGTTGCCGCCGTTTTTTTCTTGGTTTTGTCGTTGGCCTGCGTTGCCGCCGAGGCCCGTTTTTTGGCCGGGCTGTTGTATTTGACGGGCCGCACCGTTTGCCCCCAAGCCACCGACAGGGGGGCCAGGGCCAGGCCGGCTAATAGCAAAAACGCCCACCAATAACCACCTGGCTGGGGTAATTTACATCCAAGCATGAGAAACAACTTGATAATCAGTCGCTAAATTATCGCACGCCACAAAAAATGCAATTATTAGCGAGGAAAAATCGGCAAAAAACCCGCCATTTCTCCCAAAAACCCGAAAAAGGGTGCATTTTGTTTGGGGAATCGACCTAGCAAAGGCCAGCCGCTGGAAGGGGCAGAGGTGATCCGTTCAAAAGTACTTCTCGCAAAGCCACAAAGCCGCTATGGTTCTTTTGGGCTTTTTACCGTGCCAATCTTGGTAAAATGGCCTACTCCAAGCCGCCAAAAATAGAAGGGATCAGCCCTGCCCGGTGGACGAGCAAAACGAGCGTTTTGGAGCGAGTGTGTACGGCTGGGCCGCAATCTCGACCCGAGTAGGGTAATATGAAGAAGGGCTATCCAAAACCCCATCCACTACCGCGCAATCAGCACCTTCTCGGTGCCGGGCTGGCCGTTGGGGCCTAGGTAGCGCAGCAAATACAGCCCGGCGGGCAAATGGCCCAAGTCCAGGGAATGCTCCAACTGGCCGGGGGTGAGCACCGGCTGGGCCACCAGCCCCCCTTGCAGGTTGAACACCCACACCTGGCGCACCGGGCCCACCAGCCGCAACTGGCC